>NZ_CP044232.1:2737620-3041800 GCF_008727775.1 Microbacterium lushaniae | reverse complement strand
TCCGCTCGGACGCCTCGGCCATCGCCAGGTGCACCGCGAGCGGGTCCATGCCGTCCACCCGCCACGACGGGATGCCGAAGCCCTGGCCGCGCACCGAGAACCGGGGGTCGGCGGTGATCTCGTCGGCGCGGGTGGACACGCCGTACAGGTTGTTCTCGATGAAGAAGCACACCGGGAGGTGCCACGCGGCGGCGAGGTTCATCGACTCCAGCACCGAGCCGATCTGCGCGGCGCCGTCGCCGAAGAAGTTGACGGTGAGGTCGGTCGTGCCGCTGTGCTTCTGGGCCCACGCGTTGCCGGTGGCCAGGGGTGCGCCGCCGCCGACGATCGCGTTGGTGCCGAGCGCGCCGGCGTCGAACCACTGCAGATGCATCGATCCGCCGCGACCGCGGCAGTAGCCCTGCGCGAGCCCGAGGATCTCGGCGAGGGTGCGCTGCAGCACGGTCTGGATGTCGTCGTCCACGGGGTTCGCCGGGTCGATCGTGCCGCCGCTGACGTGCGTGAGGGCCTTGGCGAGGAACTGGTGGTGGCCGCGGTGCGAGCCGTTGACCCCGTCGGTGGAGCGGAGGGCCACGATCGAGCCGACCGCGCCGCCCTCCTGCCCGATGCTGGAGTGTGCGGGGCCGTGTACGAGGCCTTCGCCGGCGAGCTCGAGCACCGACTCCTCGAACGCGCGGATCAGGTGCAGCTCGCTGAGCATCGTGCCCAGCAGTGCCGGGTCGGCGGCATCCCAGTCGTCCTTCGTCGTGGACAGTTCGATCCATTCCACGCCGGTGGACAGTGTCGTGCGCTCCGGCATCGTCGCCTCATCCCATCCGCGGCCCGTGCGGCCGGTCCGATCATCCGAGCGTAAGGGCGGATTTGATCCAATGCAAGACCCGGCGTGGGATCTGTGCCGGAATAAGGCGACGAAACCGTAGCGAATGGATACGATGAAGCATCGGTGGACGAGGAGGTCGCGCATGACGAAGGACAGTGGCGGAGGAATCCCCGGACTGAGGGGCGCGGATCACATCGGGATCACGGTGCCCGATCTCGATGAGGCGCACCGTTTCCTCGTCGACGTCCTGGGGGCCGAGCACATCTACTCCCTCGGTGAGAAGCGCGCCGACGACGATTGGATGCAGCGGCAGCTCGGCGTCCATCCGCGCACCGTGATCCGGGCGATCCGGTTCTACCGGCTCGGCACCGGGCTGAACATCGAGACGTTCGCCTACGACGCGGCCGACGGGCAGAACGCCCAGCCGCGCAACAGCGACATCGGCGGGTACCATCTGGCTCTGTACGTCGATGACATGGATGCCGCGGTGGCGTACCTCCGCGCATCCGGCGTCGAGGTGATGGGCGAGCCGGTCGCCAGCCGGCAGGCGGCGCTCGGTCAGCGGTGGATCTATTTCCGCGCGCCGTGGGGGATGCAGTTCGAGCTCGTCA
The DNA here is from genome assembly GCF_008727775.1 of Microbacterium lushaniae. Taxonomy (NCBI): domain Bacteria; kingdom Bacillati; phylum Actinomycetota; class Actinomycetes; order Micrococcales; family Microbacteriaceae; genus Microbacterium; species Microbacterium lushaniae. The sequence goes on along the minus strand of NZ_CP044232.1, from coordinate 3,040,369 downwards.
GCTATCCCGGAGGCAAGGCGTACGAGGCCGGCGCACCGCGTCTGCTGTGGAAGCCGACCGACCCGGCGGCGTGAAGAAGAAGAAGAGAGGATCCGCCATGGCACCTGCGCGTGCGGGCGTGCACGGCGCCACCGGCGCCCGGATCGCCGCGACGCTGCGCGAGGCGATCCTCGACGGCGGGTATGCGCCCGGGGAGCGGATCCGCCAGGACGAACTCGCCGAGCGGCACGGGGCGAGCCGGCTTCCCGTGCGCGAGGCGCTGCGGATGCTGGAGGCCGAAGGTCTCGTCACCCTCGTCGCCAACACGGGTGCGTGGGTGTCGACGCTCGGCGCCGACGAGTGCCAGGAGTTGTATCTCGTGCGCGAACGCCTCGAACCGCTCCTGCTGCGCATGAACGTGCCACTGCTGACGGACGACGAGGTGGCGCGCCTCCAGGTGCTCGCCGATCGGATGGAGCGCTCCGCCGACGTCGAGGACTTTCTCCTGATGGACCGGGAGTTCCACCTCTCCGGCGTCGATCACGCCGACACGACGGTGCTCACCGACCTCGTGAAGAGCCTGTGGAACCGGACGCAGCACTACCGTCGCGCCGCGACCCGGCTGTTCTGGAGCGAGGGGGATCGCAGCGTCCACCATGATCACCAGCTCCTGGTGGGAGCGTTCCGCCGCCGCGACGCCGACGATGCCGAGAACCTCCTGGCGCAGCACATCCGCCGCAGCCGTCTGGAGCTGTCGCGGCATCCCGAGGTCTTCGACCTCCCTGCCTGACTCCGTCCCATCGCGCAGAACTCAGGAGATTCCGGCGCATCCGCACTCCCACAGGCCCTCAGACCCCCGGATCTCCTGAGTTTTGAACGGCACAGGGTGCGGTGGGGCCCGAGAGCGGCGTCGATGGTCCCGGCCTCCCATGCCGGGTCTTCCCGCACCCGAGGTGCAGAACTCAGGAGATTCCGGCGCATCCGCACCCCCAGAAGCCCTCAGACCCCCAGATCTCCTGAGTTTTGAACGACACAGGATGCGACGCAGGCGGGGGATGGCGCCGCGCGGCCGCGGGATCAGCGGGTGAGGATGAGGGCGTCGCCCTGACCGCCGCCGCCGCACAGCGCGACGGCGGCGGTGCCGCTGCCGCGACGGATCAGCTCGTGCACCGCGTGGACGACGAGGCGGTTGCCGGATGCGCCGATGGGGTGTCCGAGCGCGATGCCTCCGCCGTGGATGTTGACGACATCGTCGGAGAGACCGAGCTCGGCCTGCGAGCGGGCGACGACAGCGCCGAACGCCTCGTTGATCTCCACGACATCGAGGTCGGTGGGCGAGATCCCGGCCTTCTCGCACGCGAGTGCGAGTGCGCGGGCCGGCTGCTCGTGCAGGGAGTTGTCGGGTCCGGCGACCTGACCGCTCGCGCCGACGACGGCCAGCACGTCCCATCCGTTCTCGTCGGCGTGCGCTCGGGTGGTCACCACCACCGCGGAGGCGCCGTCGGAGATCTGCGACGAGTTTCCTGCCGTGATCGTGCCGCCCTGCGCGAAGGCCGGGCGCAGGGCGGAGAGGGTCTCGACGGTCGTGTCGGGGCGCACACCCTCGTCGCGCGTCACGAGGATCGGGGCGCCCTTGCGCTGCGGGATCTCCACCGGAACGATCTCGGTGTCGAAGATGCCGGTCTCCTGGGCGGCGGCGGCGCGCTGGTGGGAGCGGGCGGCGACGGCGTCCTGAGCCTCGCGGGAGACCTCGAACCGCTCGTTGGCCCGCTCGGTGGAGGCGCCCATGCTCTCGCGGTCGTACGCGTCGGTCAGCCCGTCGAAGGCCATGTGGTCCAGGGCCTCGACCGCGCCGTACGTCCAGCCCTCGCGCGAGCCCATCAGCAGGTGCGGCGCGCGCGTCATCGACTCCATGCCGGCGGCGACCACGACGCGCGCGTCGCCGGTGCGGAGCATCCGCGCGGCGTCGATGATCGCGGTCAGGCCCGAGAGGCAGACCTTGTTGACGGATGCGGCGTGCACCTCCCACCCGAGGCCTGCAGCGACCGCGGCCTGGCGCGCGGGGTTCTGCCCGACGCCGGCCGGCAGCACCTGACCGACGATGACGGCGTCGACGGCCTCGGCCGGGATGCCGCCCCGCTCGAGTGCACCGCGGATCGCGATGCCGCCCAGCTCCGGTGCCGGGACCGACGCGAGCTGGCCCTTGAGCCGGCCCTGCGGCGTGCGGGCGGCGGCGACGAGGACGATGTCGTCGATGATCATGAGGACGTCTCCTGGGGGATGCGGACGATGAGGGGCGGCTCGGTGGCCGCCTGTACATCCTCCACCGTGACGCCCGGGGCGGTCTCCACCAGCACGAGACCCTCCTCGGTGACATCGATCACGGCGAGGTCGGTGATGATCCGGTCGACCACTCCCTTCCCGGTCAGGGGCAGGGAGCAGCTGTCGACGATCTTGGGGCTGCCGTCGCGGGCGACGTGCTCCATGAGCACGATCACGCGGCCCGCGCCGTGGACGAGGTCCATCGCGCCGCCGGGGCCCTTGACCATCTTCCCCGGGATCATCCAGTTCGCGATGTCGCCGGTTCGCGACACCTGCATCGCCCCGAGGATCGCCGCGTCGATCTTGCCGCCGCGGATCATCCCGAAGCTCAGCGACGAATCGAAGAACGCCGCGCCCGGGAGGGTCGTGACCGTCTCTTTGCCGGCGTTGATGAGGTCGGGGTCGACCTGATCCTCCGCCGGGTACGGCCCGACGCCGAGGATCCCGTTCTCGGACTGCAGCACGAGCGCGACCCCGTCGGGCACGTGATTGGGCACGAGCGTGGGCAGCCCGATGCCGAGGTTCACGTACGCGCCGTCGGGCAGCTCGCGTGCTGCGCGCGCTGCCATCTCCTGTCGGTTCAGGGCCATGTCAGTTCCCTCCCGTGCGGACGGTGCGCTTCTCGATGCGCTTTTCGATGCCGGTGCCGACCTCGATGATGCGATGCACGAAGACCCCGGGCAGGTGGATGCTGTCGGGATCGAGTCCGCCGGGTTCGACGAGCTGTTCGACCTGCGCGATGCACACGCGCCCGGCCATGGCTGCGAGCGGGTTGAAGTTGCGGGCGGCCTTGTTGAAGACGAGGTTGCCGTGCCGGTCTCCGCGCAGGGCGTGCACGAGGGCGAAGTCGGTGCGGATCGCCTCCTCCAGGACGAAGTCGCGATCCTCCCCGTCGACCTCGAAGACGCGGACGTCCTTCGCGGGGGAGGCCACGGCCACGCCGCCCGAGCCGTCGTAGCGGCGGGGGAGGCCGCCCTCGGCGACCTGCGTGCCGACACCGGTCTGCGTGTAGAACGCCGCGATGCCCGAACCGCCCGCCCGCAGCTTCTCGGCGAGCGTTCCCTGCGGCGTGAGCTCGAGCTCGAGTTCACCGGAGAGGAACTGCCGCTCGAACTCTTTGTTCTCGCCCACGTACGACGACGTCATCTTGCGGATGCGGCGGGCGTTCAGCAGCACCCCGAGGCCCCAGTCATCCACGCCGCAGTTGTTGGAGACGACCGACAGATCCGTCGTGCCCTGCGCCAGGAGCGCCTCGATGAGGGCGATCGGGTTGCCCGAGAGGCCGAAGCCGCCGACGGCGAGCGTCGCCCTGTCGGGGATGTCGGCGACGGCCTCGGCGGCCGAGGCCCAGGTCTTGTCGATCACGGGTTCACTCCTTCGTGCGGCGCGCGAGAGCACGCGGGTGGTTCCATCCTGCGTGCCGCGCGGCCGCGGTGGGATGGCGCGCGTTGCGATGTGGATGCGGCGGGCCGTAGTGTCCGTATCGTGGACACTACGGCCGAACGCAAGGTGGTGCCCGGCGCGCAGGCGATCGCCCGGGCGGCGCACCTGCTGCGCCTGGTGACGGCTGCGGGGACGGCGGGCGCACCGATCGGCGCACTGGCCGCCGACGCAGGCCTGACCCGCCCGACGGTGCACCGGCTGCTCACCGCGCTCCGGCGCGAGGGCCTGGTGGACCGGGACGAGGCCACCGGACGGTGGCTTCCCGGGCCCGAGCTGTATCTCATGGGAACGGTGGCCGCGTCGCGGTACGACATCACCGCCACCGCCCGCGACATCGTCCGCTCGCTCGCGGTGCGCACGGAAGAGAGCGCCTTCCTGTCCGTGCGCCGCGGCGACGAGACGGTGTGCCTCCTGCGGGAGGAGGGCAGCTTCCCGATCCGCTCGTTCGTGCTCTCCGAGGGTGTGCGCTTCCCGCTGGGCGTGGCATCCGCGGGCCTGGCCATTCTCGCCTTCCAGGCACCCCACGATGTGGACGCCTACTTCGAGCGCCACCCCGACCTGGCCGCGACGTGGGGCGCGGCCCACGGTGAGAAGCGCCTGCGCGCCCGCCTGCGGGAGACACAGGAGCGCGGTTTCGCGGTGAACCCCGGATTGATCGTGGAGGGGAGCTGGGGGATGGGCGCCGCCGTGTTCACGCGCGAGGGTGATCCGCAATGGGCGCTCAGTCTCACCGGCGTGCAGTTCCGCTTCGGGCCCGACCGGATCGCGGAACTCGGACGGACCCTCCTCGCGCACGCCCACCAGCTCACCACGCGCATCGCGCAGCGGTGACGGTGAGCGGCGCCCCCGCCTCCCGTTCGATCGCGATCTCGACTACCGTTCCCAAGCGAAGGGCCACCAGCCCGGCGCCGCGAGGCGTGCAACCGCTGTCAGAGAGGACACCGCCATGAGCACCGTCGCATCCGCCCCCGTCGCCACCTCCGCCGCCACGGAGGTGCCGCGCATCCCGCACTGGATCGACGGCGCCGAGCATCCCTCCAGCGGCGCGCGCACCGCCCCCGTGTACAACCCCGCCACCGGTGCGATCGCCGCCGGGGTGACGCTCGCGGACGAGGAGGACGTGGCCGCCGCGCTCGCGTCGGCAGAGCGCGGGTTCGCGGTGTGGAGCGAGTACTCCATCGCCAAGCGCCAGGCGGTGATGTTCGCATTCCGGGAGCTGCTGAACGCGCGCAAGGGCGAGTTGGCGCAGATCATCACCGCCGAGCACGGCAAGGTGGTCTCGGATGCGATGGGCGAGATCGCGCGCGGACTGGAGGTCGTCGACCTCGCCACCGGCTTCCCGAGCCTGGTGAAGGGCGCCTACTCCGAGAACGCCTCCTCGGGGATCGACGTGTACACGCTCAAGCAGCCGCTGGGCGTGGTGGGCATCATCAGCCCGTTCAACTTCCCGGCGATGGTGCCGCTGTGGTTCTTCTCCGTCGCGATCGCCGCTGGCAACGCGGTGGTCCTCAAGCCCAGTGAGAAGGACCCGTCGGCGGCGCTGTGGCTGGCGAAGCTGTGGCAGGAGGCGGGTCTTCCCGACGGCGTGTTCACGGTGCTGCAGGGCGACAAGGTGGCCGTGGACGGACTGCTGACCTCGCCGGTCGTGCAGTCGATCTCATTCGTCGGGTCCACGCCCATCGCGCAGTACATCTACGAGACCGCAGCGCGCCACGGAAAGCGCGTGCAGGCGCTGGGCGGCGCCAAGAACCACATGCTCGTGCTCCCCGACGCCGACCTCGATCTCGTCGCAGACTCGGCGGTGAACGCCGGGTATGGCGCGGCGGGGGAGCGGTGCATGGCCATCAGCGTGGTCCTGGCCGTCGAGCCGATCGCCGACGAGCTCGTGGCGAAGGTGCGCGACCGCGTCGCTCGCCTGCGCGTGGGCAACGGCGCCGGTGGGGCGGAGGGCGAGCCCGACATGGGCCCGCTGATCACCGAGGTGCACCGCGACAAGGTGGCCGCCTACGTCGACATCGCCGAGGCCGACGGTGCGTCGGTGGTCGTGGACGGGCGCGGATTCACCGTCGACGGGCACGAAGACGGGTTCTTCTTCGGGCCCACCCTGCTGGACCACGTCCCCACGACCTCCCGTGCGTACACCGAGGAGATCTTCGGTCCCGTGCTCTCCGTCGTGCGGGTGGCCTCGTTCCAGGAGGGCGTGGACCTCATCAACTCCGGCGCTTTCGGCAACGGCACCGCCGTCTTCACCAATGACGGGGGAGCGGCCCGCCGGTTCCAGCGCGAGGTGCACGTGGGGATGATCGGCATCAACGTGCCGATCCCCGTGCCCGTGGCCTACCACTCGTTCGGCGGATGGAAGGCGTCGATGTTCGGCGACGCCAAGGCGTACGGGGTCCACGGGTTCGACTTCTTCACGCGGGAGAAGGCGATCACCGCCCGTTGGATCGACCCCGCCACCCGCCACCAGAGCGACCACGGCGGCATCGACCTCGGCTTCCCCCAGCACACCTGAGGATGCGTCGGCCGGGCTCGGTCAGGATGCGGCGAAGGCGCGCACGCGCATCAGCAGGCCCGGTGCCGTGCGGTCGAAGATCCGCCCGCCGAGGAGGATCCCGCCGGTCAGGGCCGCCGCGCCCAGGACGATCCCGACCGGCAGCGCGATCCAGCCGAGCAGCGACGAGCCGGTGATGCCCGCGGCGATGGCCAGGCCCAGCGCGGGGGAGGCGATCACGAGGGCCAGGACCCAGCACGCGAGGTAGGCGAGGAACATCAGGAACGTCTGCCCGGGGACGCGCTGGAACGGGTTGGCCCCGGGTGCGGCCACGGGGACCACGACGAGAGCCGAACTGACCGCGCACACGCCGTAGCCGGCCAGGAGCATCCCGAGTGATCCGCCCACGGCGGCGGGCGTCAGGTCCCAGCGTCCCGATATGGCGGCGGTGATGACGATCACCGCGAGCACGACCGGCACGCCGACGGATGCCGCGGCGAGCATCCGTCCGGCGCGGTCGGCGCGCCCGCGGATGCCGGTCTGCAGCACGGTCGCGAAGGCGGTGTTGTCGTAGGAGACGTCGGAGTAGGGCAGCACGCCCAGGAAGAACGCCACCAGCAGGGCGGACAGGGCGAAGAAGGGCCCGTCGAGGTCGCCGCGGCTCCAGATGAGGGTCAGCACCGGCCACAGCGGGACGATGAGCAGCTGCTGGAGATACCGCAGGTCTTTCAGCCAGTACGTGAGCGAGCGTGCCCAGGATGCGCCGGTCCCCCCGGTCGGCATGATGCCGAACCAGCCCAGCGCGCCGGCGCGGGCGCGTCGGCCCGTCGACTGCGTGGGCGGGGCGACGAGGGATGCGGACAGGCTCCGGTGCCACAGCAGCCATACGGCGGCGAGTGAGGCCGCCGCGATGGCGAACTTCAGCGCCGCGGTGAGGACGTGTCCGGCCGCGAGATCGCCCGGCACCGCCCATGCGGCAGCGACCGGCGTCCACGACAGGCCCTCCACGAGCGCGACGAGCTGGTCGCCGTCGGCGCCGGCCGATTCGAGCACCGCGACCAGGCCCAGGATGAGGGGGCTCGCGAAGATGATCACCGCGAAGGCGACCAGCCCGATGAGTTCGCGTACGCGGCGGCGGCCGCCGAGCCCCTGCGCGAAGGATGCGACGGCGCGCGAGGCCACGATGCACAGGGCGAAGCCCAGGGGCACGGCGATGACGGCCGTGGCGGCGGCGAGCGGCCACCGCCACCACACCGCGAAGGTCGCCAGGACGCCGAGGGCGGTCGTGATGCCCGGGACGCCGGTGGCGCCGCCCGCCGTGATCGCGACCATCATCTTCGTCGTGGACATCGGGAAGGGTGCGAGCTTCGCGGGGTCCAGCGTCGTGTCCACGCCGGCGGCGAAGACCGGGCCGATGACCCAGCCGAGCGTCAGCGCCGCCCCGGTGGCGGTGACGGCGTAGCGGGCGGGGTCCAGGCCGAAGCCGCCGATGAGGAACAGGCCGAGGGTCGCCAGCCCCAGCACCCACACTCCGGAGAGCGCGCCGAGGAGGAAGCCGACGAGCTGCCAGGGGCTGCGTGCGAGCGTGTTGCCGAGGACCCGGAAGCGGATCCTCAGGACAGTCGCAACCATTCCGGCCCTTCCGATCGGTGACGTCCGCCGACCAGTTCGACGAACCGATCCTGCAGCGTCTGGGTGCCGCGCACCTCGTCGATCGTGCCCGCGGACAGCAGACGGCCCTGCGCGATGATCGCGACGTGGTCGCACATGCGCTGGACCAGATCCATCGAGTGGCTCGAGACGATCACGGTGCCGCCGCCGGCGGTGTAGCCGCGGAGGATGTCCTCGATGTTGGCGGCCGAGACCGGGTCGACCGATTCGAAGGGCTCGTCGAGCACCAGCAGGCGCGGCGCGTGGACCAGCGCGCACGCCAGAGCGACCTTCTTCGTCATCCCCGCGGAGTAGTCCACCACGGGCATGCCGGCGGCCTCGGTGAGATCCATGATGCGCAGCAGATCGGCCGTTCGGGCCGTGACCTCGTCGCGGGCGAGTCCGAACATCATCCCCGTGTAGACGACCAGCTGCTCGCCGGTCAGCCGGTCGAACAGGCGCACGCCGTCGGCGAGATTGCCGATCATCGCCTTGGCCCGTACGGGGTCGGCCCACATGTCGACGCCGTGGATGACGGCGGTGCCGGCGTCGGGTCGGAGGAGACCGGTCGCCATCGACAGCGTCGTGGTCTTGCCTGCGCCGTTGGGTCCGACGAGGCCGAAGAACGACCCGGCGGGCACCGTCAGATCGAGGGCGTTGACGGCCGTCTTCTCGCCGAAGCGCTTGACCAGGCCGGTCAGCGCCATCGCCGGGAGCGAGTCGGTGCGCGGGGGCGCGGACACGGGGAGCGCACCGGGGTTATCTGTCACCCTTCGAACCTATCGGCCTGCCCCCGGTCTCACGAGCGGCGGCGCAGGCGCAGGCGCCGCCGCCGGCGGGGCTCGGCGGGCGGGGTGGATGCGGCGGCCGCCTCACGCGCGGCGCGCCGCGTCTCCCACGCCGCGACCTCCGCCGGCACGTCGAGGGTCGGGGTGATCACCGGGGGCCCGCCCAGCAGCTGCCGGCGGGCCTCGATCACGCGGCGGTTGAAGTCCTCGACGGCCTCGCGGACGTCGTCCCGGCGGCTGAGGGCATCCAGACGCTCGTGCATCTCGGCGTGCTCGACCCTCAGGGTCAGCGCAGGTGGGCCGAGCCCGGTCAGCTTCTCGGCGGCGATCTTGCGCCGTATCCACCAGTCCGGGTCGTGGCTCTCGCCGAGGTCGGGTAGAGGCCTGCCGGCACCCGGGAGTCCCTCGAAGTCGCCGCGGCGGATCGCCTGCTGAATCGAGGTCTCCACGAACGCCGCCCGCTCCGTCGCGGTCGAGCCGCGCTCGGGTGCGTCACGGGCGCCCGCCTGCTCCTCCAGCGCCGCGGCATCCTCGGGCGACAGGCGTCCCGCGCGCGCCTCCCGCTCCAGCCGATATCGCGCGGCCGCCTGCCTCGGGTCATCGCTCATGCGCACCTCCGCAGGGTCTGCATTCGAGCCTACGACCGGCAGCGGAGCTCGGCGCGGGAGATGCGCCATCGGGCGCGCTAGGGTGGCCGCGCGGCTCCTGGAGGGCTCGGGCGGAAGGGCGGGAACCATGGGCGAGGAGACACCCGCGTCACCCGCGCGTGCGGGGCGCGTCGGCGTCCGCGACGTCGCCCGAGCCGCCGGAGTGTCGCCGCAGACCGTGTCGCGTGTGCTGAACGGCCACGCGAGCATCCGCGACGACACGCGTGCCCGCGTGCGCGAGGCCGTCTCCGCCCTCGGCTACCGCATGAACAACACCGCGCGCGCGTTCGGCACCGCCACCACGCGCACCCTGGGAGTCGTGGCCTCGGCGGCGGCGCTGTACGGGCCGTCGGCGGGGATCGCCGCCGTCGAGACGGCCGCCCGCGCACGGGGCCGATGGGTAGCCACCGCCTACGCCGACGCGGCCGATGCCGCCTCGGTCGTGGCGGCGGTGCAGCACCTCCTCTCCCAGGGGGTCGACGGCATCGTCCTGGTCGCCGCCCACGCCCTCACCCGCGAAGCGGTCGCCCAGGCGCGGCCGGGGGTTCCGGTGGTCGCGCTGCACGACGGTTCGGGTGCTGAGCGCCAGCAGGAAGGCGCCGCCCTGGCCGTGCAGCACCTCCTGGACCTCGGGCACCGCCGCATCGCAGAGCTGCGCGGACCGGAGGACTGGACCGAGGCCGCCGCCCGCTCGCGCGGGGTCGCTTCCGCGCTGGCGGCGGCCGGGCTCACCGTGTCGGCGTCGTGGACGGGGGATTGGAGCGCGGCGGCCGGCTTCGCCGTGGCGCCCGCCGTCGCCGCGGCAGTGGCGCGGGGCGGCGGGCCGACGGCCGTGGTCGCGGCGAACGACCAGATGGCGCTGGGCTTGGTCGCCGGGCTGCGCGCGCAGGGCGTCGAGGTGCCCGGCGAGGTCAGTGTCGCCGGATTCGACGACAACCCGGATGCCGCGTTCTATCGCCCCGCGCTGACGACGGTCCGTCTCGACCTCGCCGGCGAAGCCCGCAGGGTCGTCGCCGACGTGATCGGCGAGTCCACCGAACCGCCGTCCGCGCCGCTGCTGGTGGAGCGTGCCTCGACCGCCCCGCCGAACCATTAGCCAACCGCGGATGGGACCGGTAACATTCGGCGAGAACCACATGCCCCAGCCGACGAAGCACCTGTGAGGACATCCCCGTGAGCGCCGATGACGACCGCATCCGGGACCAGCTCGAGAATGGGCGCACGTCGCTCGGCATCGAACTCGGTTCGACCCGCATCAAGGCCTGCCTCGTGGGCGAGGACCCGGCCGATGTGATCGCCGTGGGCAGCGCCGCGTGGGAGAACGAGTACATCGATCGCACGTGGACGTACTCCCTCGAAGCCGTGGAGTCCGGACTGCGCGCCGCGTACGCCGACCTCGTGGCCGATGTGCAGCGCCGGTACGGCGTGCAACCGGCGACCTTCGGGGCGATGGGCGTCTCGGGGATGATGCACGGCTACCTCGCCTTCGACGCCGACGGTGAGCTGCTGGTGCCGTTCCGCACGTGGCGGAACACCTCCACGGGCGCGGCCGCGGCCGAACTCACCGAGCTGTTCGGGGTCAACATCCCCCTGCGGTGGTCGATCGCCCACCTGCACCAGGCGGTGCGCGACGGTGAGACGCACGTGCCCCGCGTCCACGCGATCACGACCCTCGCCGGCTACGTCCACGAACGCCTCACCGGGCGCCGAGTGCTGGGTGTCGGCGACGCCTCCGGCATGTTCCCGATCGATGCGGCGACCCACGACTACGACGCGACGCTCCTGGCGCGCTACGACGACCTCGTCGCCTCCGCACCGCTGAGCCGTCCGCTCGCCCAGGTCCTGCCGGAGGTCCGGGTGGCCGGGCAGCCCGCGGGAGAGCTGACGGCCGAGGGGGCCGCGTGGCTCGACCCGAGCGGCCGCCTGCAGCCGGGCATCCCGATGTGCCCGCCCGAGGGCGACGCGGGCACGGGGATGGTGGCGACCAACTCCGTCGCGCCGCGCACCGGCAACGTCAGCGCGGGCACGAGCATCTTCGCGATGGTCGTCCTCGAGCGCCCGCTCCCGCAGGTGCACGAAGAGATCGACCTCGTCACGACCCCCGCGGGCGACCTCGTCGCGATGGTGCACTGCAACAACGGCGCGAGCGAACTGGGCGCGTGGGCCGAGGTGTTCGGCCGGTTCGCCGCCGCGTCGGGCACGCCCGCCGATTCGGATGCCGTGTTCGCCACGCTCCTCACCGAAGCCCTCACCGGGGAGCCGGATGCCGGCGGCGTGCTCGCCTACAACCACCTCGCCGGAGAGCCCATCGCCGGGCTCGTCGAGGGCCGCCCGCTGGTCGTCCGCACCCCGGGGAGCCGGCTGACCCTGGCGAACCTCATGCGCGCGCAGGTGTACGGCGTGTTCGCCACCCTCACCATGGGGATGCGCATCCTCGCCGACGAAGGCGCGACCCTCGACGAGATGTATGCCCACGGCGGAGTCTTCCGGACCGCCGGCGTCGCCCAGCGATTCCTCGCCGGAGCCCTGGGGGCCCCGGTCTCGGTGGCGGAGACCGCCTCGGAGGGCGGCGCCTGGGGGATCGCCGTGCTGGCGTCGTACCTGGCCGAGGCAGACCGGGTGGATCTGGACGCGTATCTCCGGGAGCGCGTGTTCGCCGGCGCCGCCTTCACCACGACCGCCCCCGACGCCACCGACGTCGCCGGATACGCCGATTACCTCCAGCGCTACCGCGCGGGTCTCGCGGCCGAGGTCGCCGCCGCGGCCGCCCTCTGATCCGACTCGAACCTCCCGAAGGACACCCCATGACCCGCACCCCACTGCCCACCTCGCTCGAGCCGTATGAGATCTGGTTCGTCACCGGCAGCCAGACCCTCTACGGCGAGGAGACCCTCCGCCAGGTCGCCGAGCAGTCCCAGGCCGTCGTCGCGGGGCTCGAGGGTCTTCCGGTGAAGATCGTGTGGAAGCCGGTGCTGAAGGATGCCGACAGCATCCGTCGCCTCGCCCTCGATGTGAACGCGCGCGACGAGGTGATCGGGGTGATCGCGTGGATGCACACGTTCAGCCCGGCGAAGATGTGGATCGGCGGTCTGGATGCGCTGCAGAAGCCCCTCCTGCACCTGCACACGCAGGCGAACGTCGAGCTGCCGTGGTCGGAGATCGACTTCGACTTCATGAACCTCAATCAGGCTGCCCACGGCGACCGGGAGTTCGGGTACATCCAGACCCGCCTCGGGGTCGCCCGCAAGACCGTCGTCGGCCACGTCTCGAATCCGGCGGTGCGCGAGCAGGTGGAGGACTGGCAGCGGGCTGCGGCCGGATGGGCGGCCGTCCGCTCGCTCAAGCTCGCGCGTTTCGGCGACAACATGCGCTACGTCGCCGTGACCGAGGGCGACAAGACCGAGGCCGAGCTGCGCTTCGGCGTGCAGGTGAACACGTGGGGCGTCAACGACCTCGCCGAAGCCGTCGCCGCGGCATCCGACGCCGACGTCGACGCCCTGGTCGCCGAGTACGAGGAGCTGTACGACGTGGCGCCGGAGCTGCGTTCCGGCGGCGAGCGCCACCAGTCGCTGCGCGACGGCGCGGCGATCGAGCTCGGGCTGCGGGCCTTCCTCGAGGAGGGCGGTTTCGGGGCGTTCACGACCAGCTTCGAAGACCTCGGCGCACTCCGGCAGCTCCCCGGCCTGGCCGTGCAGCGCCTCATGGCCGAGGGGTACGGCTTCGGCGCCGAGGGCGACTGGAAGACGGCGATCCTCGTGCGGGTGGCCAACGTCATGGGAGCCGGTCGCCCGGGAGGCGCGAGCCTCATGGAGGACTACACGTACGACCTCGTCCCCGGCGACGAGAAGATCCTCGGCGCCCACATGCTCGAGGTGTCGCCGTCGCTGACGACCGCGAAGCCGCGCCTGGAGATCCACCCGCTCGGCATCGGCGGCAAGGACGACCCGGTGCGCCTGGTCTTCACGGCCGATCCCGGACCGGCCGTCGTGGTCGCCATGAGCGACATGCGCGACCGCTTCCGCCTGGTCGCCAACGTCGTGGACAACGTCGAGGCCCCCGACCTGCCCAAGCTGCCGGTGGGCCGGGCGGTGTGGAGGCCGCAGCCCGACTTCGCCACGTCGGCCGCGTGCTGGCTGGCCGCGGGCGCCGCCCACCACACCGTCATGACCACGGCCGTGGGTATCGAGGTCTTCCGCGATTTCGCCGAGATCGCCGCGACCGAGCTCGTCGTTATCGACGACGAGACCACCGTGCGCGGGTTCCAGCGTGAGCTGCGCTGGAACCAGGCGTACTACCGACTCGCCCAGGGACTCTGACGTGGCACGCACACCCCTTTCGGGCACCCAGCACTGCCTGCGCGCCGGCGACGCGACAGCGGTCGTGGCCGGAGTGGGAGCGTCGCTGCGCGCGTACACGCACGAAGGGCGAGACCTGGTGCTCGGCTTCGACGCGGATGAGGTGCGCCCCGGCTACCGCGGCGCGACCCTGGCGCCGTGGCCCAACCGCGTCGTGGACGGGCGTTACCGCTTCGCCGATGCCGAGCAGGTTCTGCCGCTGACCGAGCGCAGCCGAGGGCACGCGCTGCACGGCCTGCTCGCGTGGACCGAGTACGCCGTCATCGACAAGGGCCCGAGCCACGTGACGCTCACCGCCACCGTCGAGCCGCAGACCGGTTATCCGTGGCGTGTGCACGTGGAGACGAGCTTCGTACTCGCCGCCGACGGCCTCACCCAGTCCGTCCGCGCCCACACCGAGGGTGACTCTCCGGCGCCCTGGGGTACGGGACCTCACCCGTACCTGGTGGCGGGGGAGGGGCGCGTGGACGACTGGATGCTGCACCTGCCGGCCTCGCGTGTGCTCGAGGTGACCCCCGACCGGCTCGTTCCCACCCGCCTGGCCGATGTGGCGAGCGACCCCGAGCGCTTCGACTTCCGCGAGGCGCGGCTCATCGGAGGCGCCGAGATCGACCACGCGTTCACCGACCTGCAGCGAACGACCGACGGGACGACGACCGTCGCGGTGACCGACGCGACCGGGCGCGGGACGGGGATCACGTGGTCGGGCGAATGCTCGTGGGTGCAGGTGCACACCGCCGACCAGCCCGAGGGCGAGGCGTCGCCGGCGCACCGCACCGGCCTGGCCGTCGAGCCGATGACGTGTGCCCCCGACGCCTTCAACGCCGATCGGTACGACTTCGACACCGGCCTGCTCCTGCTGGAGCCGGGCGGCGAGCCGGTCGCAGCGGGATGGAGGATCCACCCCGTCGCGTGAGCTCGGGCGCAGGGGAAAGGCCCCGGACGATCGCCGAGGCCTTTCGTTCGCGCGCAGCCGCGGGCGCGACCGCATGCGGGGATCAGGGGTCGCGGCGCAGCTGCTCGCCCATTTCGTTCTGGTGCTGAGGGTTTCCGCTTTCGGCGTCCGCAATCCGGGCGTCGGCGGCGGGCTGACTGTTGTCGCCCGAGACGGGCTCCTTCTTCGTGCCCGAACCAGCCGTGCCGTGCTTGTCGGGGTGATCGTCGTCCTTGTCGGTCATGTCCTCCCATGCGTCCTTGGCCTTGCGTGCGGCCTCTTCCGCCGCGCGCTTCGCGTCGTCCATGAATCCCATGTGTTCCTCCTTCCGGAAGAGATGACTCGACCGTAGGGCGCCGAGAACCCCTCTTTCGACGGGGTTGCGTCGCGAGCCGTCGCGCGGTAACGGGGCTCCGCATCCGCGATCTCTTGATTCAAACTCGAACTATGTGTAACGTCGCAGATCATTCCAGTTAGAACTATCCACCGAATGATCGAGGACATCATGCACATCACCATCCTGGGCACCGGTCACATGGGCCGGACCCTCGGAGCAGGACTGCTCCGCGGCGGGCACTCCGTCATCTTCGGATCGCGGGCGCCGGAGTCGGCCACCGATCTGCCGGCACCGGTCTTCGGGCACGCCGATGCCATCGCGCGAGGCGAGATCGTGCTGAGCGCGATCGTCGCGGCCCGCGCACTGGAGACCCTCACGACGCTGGTGGACGAGATCGGAGATCGTGTGCTGATCGACATCGGCAACGCCGTCGACCAGCATCTCGAGCTGCTCTACCCCGAGGGAAGCCTCGGCGAGCGGCTGCAGCACGCGCTTCCGCGGGCGCGCGTGGTGAAGACCTTGAACACCCTCGCCGGGACGCTGGCGGTCGATCCGTCGAGCCTGCCCGTTCCCACGACGGTGTTCCTCTCCGGCGACGACGCGGAGGCCAAGGCCGCTGTCGCCGGCATCCTGCGCAGCCTCGGCTGGGCAGAGGAACAGCAGATCGACCTCGGGGGGATCTCGACCGCCCGGGCCGTGGAGCACTACTTCCTCCTGTTCGCCGCGATGATGATGGGGCTGCGAAGCGAGCGCTTCAACGTCGCCGTCGTCCGCTGATGGCGCAGTGGAGATCCGCCTCATGACTCAGCAGCAGCGCATCGCGCTGGACGAGATGCTCCGCTCTCTGCCCCTCGACCTCGGCGGCGACGTAGCGGAGCAGCGAGAGCTCTTCGCGCAGATGATGGAAACGATCCCGCTCGCCGAAGACGTCGTCACCGAGCGCGGAGAGCTCGGCGGCGTCCCGGTGGTCGCGGTGGGCATCGACGGAGCGAGCGCTCGCGGGACGATCCTGTACTTCCATGGCGGCGCGTACACGATCGGGGCCGCGGAACTGTCGGCAGGGCTGGCCTCCGAGCTGGCTCGCCGGTCGGGGACGCAGGTCGTCTCGGTGGAGTACGCACTCGCTCCCGAGTCGCCCTATCCCGCGGCCGTGGAAGACGCCGTGGCGGCCTACCGGGGTCTGCGGGAACGGGGCGTGCCCGCCCGCGACATCGTCCTCGCGGGGGAGTCCGCCGGAGGCGGGCTGGCTCTGGCGGCGGCGATGGCGATCCGCTCGGCGGGGATGGACGCGCCGGCGGGCATCTATGTCGCGTCGCCGTGGGTGGATCTGACCCTCTCCGGGCGGAGCGCCACAACGAAGGCGGCGGTGGATCCGTCGGTGACGGCCGAGGGGCTGGCGCGTCGCGCGCGGGATTACGCCGGCGAGGCGGATCTGCGCGATGCGCTGATCAGCCCGGTGTTCGGTGACTTCTCCGGGCTGCCGCCGCTCCTGGTCCAGGTCGGCGGCAACGAGGTGCTGCTCGACGATGCCACGCGCTTGGCCGCGCGCGCCGCCGCGCACCAGGTGAGCGTCAGGTTGGAGGTGACTCCCGGCGTCCCGCATGTGTTCGTCGCCTTCGCCGGGATGCTCGACGAAGCGGATGCTGCGCTCACGCACGCCGCCGGGTTCATCCGCACCGTGCTCGATACCCGGCCCGGCTGATCGCGGTGGGGGCGGCGGCCCGCGGGGTGCGGCGCGGGTTCGGTACTCTACGAGGGCGGGAAGGACACGCCCTTGGTGGACCAGCAGATCAGTCGCGACGAGCTCTCGGCGTACTTCGCGCTTCGTGCCGCGGGGGACCGCCTCCAGCGCGCGGTCGCCACGCAGCTGCGTGAGCACGGACTCACCGAGGCGCAGTTCACGGTGCTCGCGCAGCTGCAGGACGCGGGTGAATTGCGCATGAGCGACCTCGCGCAGGTGCTCGTCGCCTCCAAGAACGGGCTCACCTACCAGGCCACGCAACTGGAGAACCGCGGACTGGTCAGCCGCCGCACGAGCGAGGAGGACGCCCGCGCGGTGATCATCCGGCTGGAGCCGGCGGGCGCCGAGCTGCTGGCGAAGGTGCTCCCCGGCCACATCGCCCTGGTCAGAGAGGCGTTCCTGGACCGGGTGAGCGCGAGTGAATTGGCGGCCATCAGCCGGGGGCTGGCGAAGGTGGCGGCGAACTGACGCGAAGTGCGGCCGGTGGCGTGTGCGTGAGCCGCTAGCCTCGGTGCGAGGGAGGTCTGTGGTGGGGCGAACGTCGGAAGCCGTGGAGGAGGGCGTGTCGATCGCCTCCGCAGCCGCTCGGCTGACGGTGCGCAACCACATCCTCGTCGAGACGATCTCCGCCGGCGCCACCTTCGATCGCGACAAGCTCGCCGGGTTCGCCCGCGACACGATCCTCGCCCTCGCCGAGGAGCAGGAACGGGCGGCTCAGCGCATGCGCGACCTGCGGCGTGGAGCGTGGGGCAAGTTCTCCACCTCCAGTGGCACCCACGACTATCGCGAGCGCGACATGCGCAACCTGCGCCGCCGGCGCAAGCAGTACGACGGGGTCGCCAAGGAGCTGCGGGCGTGGGCCGATGACCCCGAGCGGGTGTATCAACTCGTCGACGCCGCCCGGGAGGCGGCCTGGGGCGATGTCGAAGCGAACCTGCAGCGGCGGCTCAAGGTGGAGGGGATGACGCCCGACGCCGACCCCGACTACGAACGCATGCGCAAGGCCCGCATGGATGCACTGCGCATGGTGGATCTCGCGCGCCTGGCGGCGCACACCCAGCGACGCCGCCAGTCCGCCGACGCCGCCGAATCCTGACCTTCGCCGTCGCGTACGCGGGCGGGATGCAGAGATCCCCCGCTCTCCGAGGAGAACGGGGGATCTCGTCACTGTCTCAACACAGTGCGCGCCCGAAGGGACTCGAACCCCTAACCTTCTGATCCGTAGTCAGATGCTCTATCCATTGAGCTACGGGCGCACGGCCCCCGCGCGAAACGGCGCGTGGGCCTCCTAGAGAATACCCCACACTCCGCCGCCCCGACGAATCGCGGTGGACAACCGCTCTCGGAAGCCGGCGATTGCGGGCTCAGGCGGCGCCGGGTGAGACTGGGGGCACCACGGCGAAGGCGACGGAGGAACATGCGACTGGTGCAGGTGGCGCAGCGCGCCGAGGACCTTGATCGGGCGTCCGACTTCTACACGGTGCTGCTGGAGGCCGAACCCGTCGCGCGATTCGACGATCCGGGACTGGTGTTCTTCGATCTCGACGGCGTGCGCCTCGTGCTGGATCGCAACGCGCCCTCCGCTCTGATCTATCTGCACGTCGACAACGTGCACGAGGCCATCGAGCGGCTCGCGGGCGTGGCGGAGGTGGTCACACGTCCGCACGTGATCTTCACGCATGACGGCGAAGCCCTGGGTCCGCCGCGGCATGAGGAGTGGCACGCCTTCATCCGCGACACCGAGGGGAACCTCGTCGGGCTCGTCGCCTTCCAGCGGGTGTGAGGCGCCGGGGCGTCAGCAGTCGGTGTCGGGCTTCGGCCTGCGCAGCTTGGCGGTGAGGTCGCGCAGCAGCGCCAGCTCGTCGTCGCTGAGTGGCGACATCCGCTCGGCGATGTTGGCGGCGTGCTCGGACGCCAGGCGGCGGAAGGCAGATGCCCCGGCTTCGGTGGCGCGCACGAGGGCGCCGCGGCCGTCGTCGGGGTCGGGGCACTTGCTGATGAGGTCGCGGGCGACCATCCGGTCGACCAGCCGCGAGACGCTCGGCTGGCTGATGAGCATGTTCGCCGTGACGTCGCGCAGGCGCGCCGTCATCTCCGGCGCACGCGTGACGGTGAGCAGAACGTCGTATTCCGCCTGTGACAGATCGGTGTCGGTGAAGTCGACTCTGAGCTGTTCGAACACCTCGTGCTGTGCACGGAACAGGCTCTCCCACGCATCGACGGCGAGGTGGCGGTCGGTCATACCGACAAGAGTAAGGGCCCAGGGGGGCCGCATAGGCTGTGCGGCATGAAGTGGATGCGACGCACCCTGGCAGCCCTGGTGATCGCCTTCACCTCCGTCGGTGCGGGCCTCGTCGCCGCGCCGGCCGCGTCGGGTGCCTCGACGGCGCCGGTGGCCGCTGCATCCGTGGTGCGAACGGATGTGAACGACTTCACGTTCGCGAGCATGGATGCCGACTACACCCTCACGCGCGCCGAGGACGGGGCCAGTGAGCTGCGGGTGGTGGAGACGTTCGTGGCGGAGTTTCCCGACGCCGATCAGAACCGCGGCATGCAGCGGTTGCTGCCGGAGAAGTACCTCGGGGCGCCGCTGGAGGTGGATCTGATCTCCGTCACCGACGCCGACGGTGAGCCCCGCGAGGTCGAGACCGAGAGCGACGACGGCTATCTCCTGGTCACCTCACGCGCCGACGATTACGTGCACGGGGAGCAGACGTACGTCTTCACCTACACGATGCGCAACGTCGTGCGATTCTTCGACGACACCGATGCCGACGAGTTCTACTGGAACGTCAACGGGCTGGACTGGCAGCAGCCTTTCGGTCGCGTCACCGCGGCCCTGCATGTCGATGAGGCGCTCGCCGCGGAGCTCACCGGCTCGCAGGCCTGTTATGCCGGCGCGCGCGATTCGACGACGGAGTGTCCCATCGCCGCGGAGACGGCCCCCGACGGGGCTGTGACGGTGCGGGCGGAGGCGATGGGTCTCGGTCCGCACGAGACGCTCACGGTGGCGGTCGGGTTCGCCTCGGGCACCTTCACGCCCTTCAATCCGTCGTTCTTCGCCTCACCGTGGGGCTGGCTGCAGCTCGTTGGCGTGCTCATCATCCTGGCCGCAGCGGCCTGGGCGATCGTGATCAGGGTCCGGCTCCTGTCCGATGCCCCGGGGCGCCCGACGGTCGTGGCCGAGTTCACCCCTCCCGCCGCCGTCGACGCCCTCGAGAGCGCCGTGCTGCTGGGGAAGACGACCAAGGCCATCCCCGCCGAAGTGCTCGAGCAGGCCGTGGTGGGCAGCATCCGCATCGTCGAGGGAGAGCGTCGGCGATTCGGAGGCCTGCAGTTGGAGGCGCACCTCGTCGACCCCGCACGGGCAGACGGGGATGGGCGGATGCTGCTGAACGGCCTGTTCGGCGAGGATGCGGCGCCCGGCGCGGTCTTCACGTTCGGGCGCCAGGACACCCGGCTCTCCACCGCGGCCAGGGCGATCCTCGCCGAGGCCGGCAAGGAGCTCACGCGGAGCGGCCTGCGCAGGGAGGTGCCGCTGAAACCGCGGATGGGGCCGGCGCTGCTGGCGTTCGGGGGCATGGCGGTGTCGACGGTCTTCGGCGTTCTTGCGCTCCTCGGCAGCGTGACGCCGCTCCTGCCGATCGTGCTCCTGATCGTCAGTGCGCTGGCGCTGGTCTTCGTCATCGGTGTGCTCGCCCACAAGCCGCTGACGCCGGTGGGCGCGGACACGCGCGACCACCTGGCGGGGCTGAAGGTCTTCATCGACTGGGCGGAGGCCGACCGCATCCGGATGCTGCAGTCGCCGGGTGGCGCGGAGCGCGTGGCCGTGGACGCGAGCGACCCCCGGCAGATGCTCCGCATCTACGAGTCGCTGCTGCCGTACGCGGTCGTGTTCGGGCAGGAGAAGCAGTGGTCGGAGCGGCTCGGGGTGCTGTATGAGTCCACCGGCACTCCCGGCTGGTACGTGGGTGCGTCGGGCTTCAACGCCGGGGCGTTCGCGTCGGGCATCGGGTCGCTCTCGGCGAGTGCGACGTCGTCGTCGTCCACGTCGGGCGGGTCGACCGGGGGCGGCTCCGCCGGCGGGGGCGGCGGGGGTGGCGGGGGCGGCGGCGTCTGACTCGGACCGTCACGGTGGCGCGGCGTGGACGAGCGTGGCGTGCTGCCGATGGATCGAGCCTGTGGCGGGTCGCCATCGCCGGTTGTGGTCGAGCCACCTCGGCGGCCGGACCCACGGCGCCCCGCGCACCATCCGGATCTCCCAGCCGCTCGTCTCGAGCGTGCGGTGGTGGGACCAGCACAGCAGCACACCGTTGTCGGTGTGGGTGGGGCCTCCGCGGGCTGCCTCATGCACGTGGTGCACTTCGCACCACGTGGCGGGCACGTGGCATCCCGGGATGATGCACTCGCCATCTCTCGTGGCGATCGCGCGCCGCTGGTGTGCGGTGTAGAGGCGCTGCGGTGTACCGAGGTCGATGATCCGCCCTGCGCGATCGAAGACGATGCGCTGGATCTGCCCGGCGCACCCGGCATGCCGGGCGACGGAAGCGGGCACCGCTCCGGTGTCACCTGCTGTGCGCGGCGGTACGAACGCGACGCCTGAGGCGTGATCGAGCTGATCGGCGGCGACCGTGACCACGAGGGTCGGGGCCGATCCGCCGAGGTGCGGCATGCCGTCCATGCCGGCGGCGACGGCGAGGACGCCGGCGAACGCGTCGTGCCGCCGCTGTGCGCTCGTGCGCGGGTCGACCGGCGGATCCTCCTCCCCCTCCTCGGTCTCGGTTTCGGCCGCGAAGCGCGGCCCTGGAGCGCCCGCCACCTTGGGGTTGAGGAAGGCGTCGAGCAACCGCTGCAACTGAGCGGCGACGTCGGGAAGCAGCGCGCCCTGCACGCCGACGACGCCTTCGCGTTCTCGCCCGAGCGTCAGTCCGCGTGCCTTCATGGCGCGTTCCTCCTCAGGGAGTGCCCCATCCGGGTCGAGGAAGAGCGCCCACGTCTGAGCCATGATCGCGACCTCGTCCGCGCCGGCGGGCAGCGCGTCGCCGTCTCCCGTGGCGGCGTCGACGAGAGCCTGCTCCGCCGCTGCGAACGCGTCCGTGTCCGACACGGCGCCCCGATCGCGGATCGAGGCGAGGGCTGTCACGATCGCGGAGGCCGCATCCACCCCGAGGGCTCCTGACGCCAGTGCCCTCGCGACTAGGGGGAACGCCGGGGGCAACGGCTCGCCGGTGAGCGCCGTGCGAGCCCGCAGTGGCGCCGCGGCGCGCAGGCGCGCGCGTGCGGTGGACCCCGAAACGAGGGTGACGCGTTCGAGGAGTTCGCCGGGAGTCCGGCAGCCACGCGTGACGGTCAACCGCTCGCTGCCCAAGTCGGTGCGGCTGCGATGCGCGACCTCTCCGGCGAGGATCACTCGCCCCGCATCCAGCAGCCGGCCCAGAGCTTCCACGTCGGCCGCGTGCCGCAGGAGTTCGTCATCAGATGCGGCCGCCGCATCCAACCCGTCGACCAGCGCCTGCAGACCTGCACGAAGGGAGGTCACGAGGGCGGTGCGATCGCTGTCGAACATGACCCGATTCTCGCAGGGGCCTCCGACATTCCCAGGTGATTCACCCCAGGTCAGATGCTATTTCTGTGGACAACTCCGCCGAGAAGTGGGCTGGGGAGGAGAGGTGGGTGGCAGGCAAGAGTAAGGGCCGGTCGGAGAGGCTTCCGACCGGCCCATTTCCCTTTGCACCAAGAGTGTCCTGCAATCACATGTCCGGTAACTGCCACAGCAAACAACTACCGTGCGAGCACTCTATAACGAGAAGGTAACGGGAGGGAAGACCTCGCCGTTATCTTTTTGTGATTCTCTCGTCGTGTCCGATTCCAGAACCTGTCAGTGCCGTCAATCGTTCTGTCAGTAGCGGCAGAACGTGTCTGCGTTTCAGGAACTTGTCCGTAGCGGCGCGTCACGCACGCGTTCTGTCTGCGTGCTTCTACCTACTCGGCGGCGTCGCGCTACTGAGCGCGCAAGCGAGCGTCGTGGCCGGTTCGAGCGCCGCACCGTGGAAGTTGGAACTGCTTCTCTTGGTGGGCCTGAACGTGCTGGTCTTCCACGCGGGCGTCTATCGTCGTGTCGATGACTGGGCGAAGGCCGCCATGGCACCCGTTACTGCCCGCGTCGCCGCGAGTGTGTCGCTGGTCGCCTGGACCGGAGTGATCTTCGCCGGACGCTTCCTCGCCCACGTGTGACGGGACTCCTGACAAGTCGCGTGGCAAGACCCACCCTGTGCGACTGCATTGCCGTGCCGCGAATTCGCGGGACGGTCGCATGCTGGGCTGTCAATCAGCGTGGCATCGGACAGTTCAGTCTCCGTGGCACAACTAGAGAAGTCGGATGCTTGCTCTAACTGGTATAACCGGTTAGATTCTTCGCATGCTGACGCGTCCGCGTTACCCGCTTCCCCCGGACATCGCTCAACTGCTCGATGAGCGGGAACTCCGCGCCGACTACGACGCGCGCCCCGCCTACCAACGAAACGACTACGTCGGTTGGATCGGCCGGGCCAAGACAGCGGCGACGCGCACGCGACGCGTCGAGGTGATGCTGACTGAACTGGCTGAGGGCGGCGTGTACATGGGCATGCAGCACGCACCTTCCCGTAAGAGTTCGTGACGGCTGTGAAGGCGCGCGCGCCTGGGACGTGGATGCGAGGGACGGACGGACACCGCTGGTTCTTCGACCCGGGTTCCGTCGGGCTCGAGTTCGCGTACTCGGGTGACTTCGGTTATGGAGTCGCAGAGTGGGAGTCGCTGCGAAGTGCTGCCGAGCTTGGCGACTGGCTCACCACGCGTTTCGGAGAGCCTCTGTCGAAGATCGAGGCGGACGTGTTCGCGGAGGCGATCGCCCTGCGTAGTGCCATCTCGTTCGCAGCCCGTGGAATCGCAGACGGTCAGCCCCTTCGGCCGGAAGACGTTGATGCGATCAACGACCTCGCCGCGAGGGGTGGACTCGCGCCGGTGCTCGCGGGCGGCTCACCCCGCCCCGCCCCCACCGCGAGTCAGATGCTTGCGCACCTCGCTCAAGACGCGATTCGCGCCCTGTCGGCCAGCCCGGGGCGTCTGCGCCGTTGCTCCGCGGACGACTGCGGCCTCATCTTCCTGGATACATCGCGCCCGGGCTCTCGCAGATGGTGCTCGATGAGCCGCTGCGGGGGGCGTGCGAAAGCTCGAGCCCATTACCAACGCAGCCGAGAAGGAGACTGACATGACCAGGTTCACGACCGTCATCAATCCCGAGAACCTCGCGGGCAATCCCGCATTCGCGCAGGGCGTGATCACCGAAGCCGGACGGACCATCTACGTCGGCGGTCAGAACGGTGTCGACACGACAGGCGCTCTCGTCGAGGGACTCGAGGCGCAAACGGCGCAAGCCATTAGAAACGTGCTCACGGTGCTCGAAGCCGCCGGAACAGGCCCCGAAAACGTCGCACGGCTCAGCATCCATCTGCTCGACGGCAGCGACCCCCGCGCCGCGTTCGCAGCATCCGGTGCCGTCTGGGGCAACCACCCCACTGCGATCACCGTTCTGCTCGTGAGCGGACTCGCACGCCCAGGCGCCCTCGTCGAAATCGATGCCATAGCCACCGTTCCGCCGCGGACCGGCGCCGCGTAGCGGAAGACCCCGATAACCCAGGATCCGGTGAGTGGAAGTCGCTTCGTCAGGTGGCAACGAGACGTCGAATAGATCTCGCACGCCCCCTGCTGTTTGAGGAGCGGCCCTGGGGCGCAAGCAATGCGGGTATCTAAGCGTCCATGACGTGCCGCCTCGTTCGACTAATGACAAGTCGCATGATGAAGCAGAACTGGTGCAGCGTGGAGGCGATGGCGTGGGCCGCGGGGCGGTCGCGCGTCCGGCTGACAAACTGCGTGGCATCGGACAGAGACGATGGGGCGACGTTGCAGCCATCCGGTGAGGATCAGGACCAGTGCACTCCCGGTCAGGAGGCCATCGAGCAATCCGGGGGGCATCAAGAAGACCATCAGAGTCAGCGTTGTCCCGCAATTGAAAAGGGACAGCACGAGGCCCCACATCTGATTCCGGGCCAGGCCGATCGCGCCGATGACTCGAAGCACGCCGAAGATGCCGCTCATCGCCATCATCAGATACAGGTTGTCGTTCAGATACGGCAGCGCGAAGATGTCCACCCGGTCAGTGATCGTCGTCTGCGGCGTGCCGAGGACGAGGAGGACGACGACGCCGACAAACACGGAGAGCTCCATCAGCGTGCCTTGCGCAATCAGCAGGCCACTTGCCCATCGAAGCCGGATGATGCGGGAGCGAGCGTCTGTCACACCGCAAACCTATCCGGCAGATCTGACCGCAGTCGCTGCGCCAGGACGTGCCGTCCAGCTGCTCGATCTGCACGGGAACGAGCGGTCAGGGCGGGAGCTTCCGCGGTCCCGCTGCGATTCACGCGGCGGCGACGAGCGTGTTCTGCCGGCGGACGATCCACCAGCGGCCGTCGCGGCGGGCGAAGACATAGAGGGCCGTCATTTCGGGGGCATCGCCACGCTCGGCGGCTTCCGCGGTCGACCACGCCCGCTTGTGCGCCACCGCGACGTCGGGGGCGAGCAGCGTGATCCCGTCGAGGCGGTAGTGCGCCGTCGCGTCACGCAGATGCGCCTGCAGGAGCCCCTGCCGGGTGGACGCCGCGATCTCCTCGCGACCGATGAGCTGCGCGCCGACCGCGTTGACGATGCGGGCGTCGGGGGCGATGTCGCGGACCAGGAGCTCTACGTCGTTCCGATTGAATCCCTCCTCGACGTTGGCGACGATGTCGCGCAACGCGGCCGCGTCTTCGGGCGCCGACGCCTCGTCGTCGGGCGGGATCACGCCGGTGTTCTGCCCGTGCACGATGCGCCAGTCGCCGTCCCGTCGCGCCCACACGTAGGTCGGTCTCCCTTCGATCCGCGGGGAGAACGACTCCTCATCGGCGCTCAGGTACTCCTGATCGACACTCGTGATGGCGACGTCGGGTGCGGGGAAACGCACATCCGTCACGTCGTAGCGGACGGACTGCCCCGCCATCCCTCCGGGGAGGGCGTTCCGGGTGAACGCCGCGATCTCCTCCAGCCCGACCAGACGCTGACCGGCTCCGTTGACCCACACGGCGTCGGGCGCGAACAGGTCGAGGAAGCCGTCGACGTCCTCCGAGCGCTGCGTGCGCTGGATCGCGGCGACCAGCTCTGTGAGACGGTCGGTGTCCGTGGGCGCTGTGGCTGCGGGCGAGTCGGAGGCGTTCATGTCGTAGAGTCCACTTCATCAAGTCCGCTTGATGTCAAGGGGAGTCATGGCGCAGATCCCGGAGGATGCGGTCTGGTTGAAGCCGGGCCAGGTGGCGCAGCGCGCGGGTGTCGCCGTTTCGACGCTGCACTACTACGAGAGCCTGGGTCTCATCGCCAGTCGGCGCACCGCCGGCGACCGGCGCGAGTACCGCCGCGACACGCTCCGCGTGATCGGCTTCATCCGGGCGTCACAGACCCTCGGCATCCCGCTCGCGACCATCAAGCAGGCTCTCGACGGATTGCCCCACGAGCAGCCGCCGACGAAACGCGATTGGGCGCGGATCGCCCGGATGTGGCGTGCCGACCTGGATCAGCGCATCGAGCGCCTCGAGGCTCTCCGTGACAACCTCGCCAACTGCATCGGCTGCGGCTGCCTCTCCCTGACATCCTGCCCGTACACGAATCCGGGCGATGCGATGGGAGAGCAGGGGCCGGGAGCTCGACGCCTCATCCCGTGAGGTCATCGGCGGTCATCGGTCGGGGTCGGCGTCCTCACGCGAGCCGGGCCTGGATGCTCCGGATGTTCGCCGCGAGCGCGCCCGTCGCGAGGAGGCCCGGGCCGAGCGGTCCGGCAGAGTCCGCGCCCAGTGGCGGAAGTCTCCGCAGTGCGGTCCTGGCGTGGGGCGAGAGGTGCGCGAGCTGCCACTCGATCTCTGCGCCGTGCGCGTCCGGGCGTTCGGGCGCCGCCAGTTCTGCGGCTCTCGCCGCATACGCGGCCGCACCGAGAGCGTGCGCCCCCATGTGAGCCACGCCGGCGGCCTGCGCGGCCGCCCTGGCCGCGGCGACGGCCGCGGGAGCGGTGACCGATCGCGCCGCGCGACCCGCGACGAAGCGGCGGCGGATCTCGCCGGCTGTGTCCAGTTCTCCGCGGGAGAACGCACGCGCACGCGCGATGGCGTCGCGCGGACGAAGATCGGCGGGTGCCTCCTGCTCGAACGATGTCAGGACCCGCTCCGCACAGTCCGCCGCCCACCCCGCGAGAAGCCGCCTGTCCGTCTCGCTCAACGTCTGTGTTGATCGCATCTCACGCGTCGCCCGATCGGCGGGATGAGCGTGCGCGGGCTGCCTCGTGGGCGTCGCGCAGGAGCGACACGACCAGTTCCGCGGTCGTCGCCGCCGGATTGACGACCGACACCCACCCGGTGGCACCGTACACAGGATGCGGCGCGAAGGCGTCCGTCGCTGCCGGATCGGCGTCGGCGCGCGCGATCTCCGCGGCCCGATCCCGTCCGACGTGGATGTTCACGCGGAACCGGTGCGGATCGTCGAGCCGAGATCGCTCGTCGTCGGGGTAGTTCTTCGTGACGATCGTCCCGTAGGGCTGGGATCGCTGGGGCATCACACCATCCGGTGCGTAGTAGAAGAAGGCATCGCCCCACGCCAGCTCCGGCAGTCCGCTCCCTCTGTCCGGGACGACGACCAGTGCGCCCTCGAAGCTGCGCACGACATCGATGATCTCTCGCATCTGCATGTCTCAATGGTCTCCTTCACGTGCTTATGTGGACTTGGCGCAGGACGGAGCAGGCGTGGAAGCCGTGAACCCTCAACTGGAGCACCTTACGACGGCGGTCGTCGGCGGCCTCGTCGGCTACTCCACGCAGCAGGTGCGCGATCTGGAGCGACTCGGAGTCATCCCGGTCGCCGACCGTGCCGCCAACGGCTACCGGCGCTACGCGCAGGGTCACGTCATCGCCCTCCGCGCCTACCGAGCACTGGCCGCCGCCATCGGCCCTGTCCCCGCCCGGCAGATCATGCCGGTGCTGATCGAGGGCCCCACGGATGTCGCGGCCGGGCGGATCGACGACCTCCATGTCGTGATCGCTCTCGGCCGAGCGCGGATTCGTGAAGCACTCCGGGGGATCGATGCCGTACTGACAGATGCGAGCGACGTGTTCGAGGAACAGGACGCGATGTCGATCGGCGAGCTGGCGCAGGCGCTCGACGTGCGTCCGTCCGCGCTACGGCACTGGGAACACGAAGGACTCGTCGACCCGGGGCGCAGGAACGGCTCCCGATCCCGCCGCTACGACGCCCGCGCCGTCACGGAGGCGCGCATCGTCGCGGCCCTACGCGACGGGGGTTACCCCATCCCCGTGATCTCCCGCGTCCTGGAGCGACTGCGCGCGCACGGGCTGGCCGCGGAGGTGCGAACGCTGCTGAACGAGCGGCTGTCCGACCTCACCCGTCGCAGTGTCGCGCTGCTCGAGGCGTCTGCGGAGCTTCACGCACTCCTCAGTCGTCAGGGGGAGTAGCCCGCCAGGCAGCCCGGCGGCGTCCACGTCCGAAACAAGGCGACCTTGCTCGGCAGACGATGCGCCGGCTGGGGGTCACTCTGGCCTGCACGCGCGAAATGGTGGACGAGTGGACGGCCACCGTGGCCGACAACCCGGCGCGGGTCGATTACGCGATTACCGCCGTGGACGCCGATGACTGCACGAGGAGGGCCACCTGCGCGACGCCGCCCTCCTCGACGGGGAGTGGACGGATCGGCTCGTCTTCTCGGCGCTGGACAGCGAAGGCGTCTGAGGGTCTGCATCCGCGCCGTCAGCCACTGCTGGCGGATGCGGCGAACTCCTCGGACAGGCGGTGCAGCGTCGCGCGCACCTCCTCGCCCTCGAGCAGTTCCCACCGCAGGCCGCACGTGCCCAGGTAGAGGGCGATCACCTCCGGGCGATCGGCCCCCGTGATCAGTTCCGTCGTGGCGCCACGGTCGATGACCTCCGCGACCGTGGGCCCGAAGATCCGTCGCACCACGTGCGCCTCGGCGTGGATGCGGACGCGGGCGCGCACCGGATACGGGGAGATGCTGATCGCCCGGGTGGTGGCTTCACGCAGCGCGTCGTCGGGGATCTCCCGCGCGCCGAACGTCGTGGGAGTGAGTGCCACCCAGCCGATGCGGTCCACCCGGAGGGTGCGCCATCCGCGGCGCCGGGGCTCCCATGCGACGAGGTACCAGCGGTCTGCAGTGTGGATGATCCGATGCGGCTCGACCGTGCGCTCGACGATCTCGCCGTCGTGCCGGCGGTAACGGATGCGGATGGCGCGGCGCTGCGCGATCGAACGCGCGAGCGCCGTGACCGTTTCCACGTCGATGTCGTCGCGGGCGCGCCCCAGATTCACCATCGCCCGTTCGACCGCCGCGATCTGATCACGCGTCGAAGGAGCGAGAGACAGCTCGAGCTTGGCGAGGGTCCGTGTGGCGGCATCCTCGATCCCCGTCACGATTCCCGCCGCCGCGGTGCGCAGCCCGACGGCGATCGCGACGGCTTCGTCGACGGCGAGGGTCAGCGGGGGAACCGACGCGCCGGCGCCCAGCCGGTAGCCGCCGCCGACGCCGCGGGTGGCCTCGATCCCGTAACCGAGCGCCCGCAGGTCGTCGATGTCGCGCCGCAGCGTCCGGTCACTGACCTCGAGTCGCCGACGCAGCTCCGCCCCGGTCCACTCGGGGCGCGACTGCAGCAGTCCCAGGAGGGCGAGGGTTCGACCGGTCGTCCGCGACATGCGACCACGATCTCATCTATTCCGGCCGCATTGCGACCGGAATATCTCCCACGCTGGAGGCATGGAAGATCACCGGGTCACCCCCTTCCGCATCCGGATCCACCCCGACGAGGTCACCGACCTTCGGAGGCGATTGGACGCGGCCCGGTTCCCACCGGAGCTGCCCGGCGACGAGTGGAGCACGGGGGTGCCCGTCGCCGTGCTCCGTGACCATGTCGCCCGGTGGCGGGAGCATGATTGGGTGGCCACCGAGGAGCGGCTGAACCGTCTGCCGCAGTTCACCACCGAGATCGACGGGCAGACGGTCCACTTCGTGCACGCGCGGTCCGCGGTGCGCGGTGCCGTTCCGCTCATGCTGATCCACGGATGGCCCGGATCCTTCCTCGAGTTCGAGGGACTGGTGGGGCCGCTGACCGACCCGGCCGCGCACGGGGGCGACAGTCGCGACGCATTCGATGTCGTGATCCCGTCGCTGCCGGGATTCGGGTTCTCGACTCCGCTCACGGGATCCGGTTGGTCGACACGTCGCATCGCCGCCGCGTTCGCCGAGCTCATGACCCGGCTCGGGTACGAGCGGTTCGTCGTGCAGGGTGGCGACATCGGAGCGGCGGTGGCCCCCGAGATCGGGCGGGTCGCGCCTGATCGCGTGATCGGCGTGCACGTCAACGGTGCGCTTGGGGCGTTTCACCCGCACGTCGGTGAGGACGCGCTGGCGGCGATGCCGCCCGTCGAACGCGACCGGATGCGCCGGATCGGCGAGTTCATGCAGACGGAGCTGGGCTACGTCGCGATCCAGTCCACGCGGCCCGGCCTCATCGGTGCCATGACCGCTGACAGCCCGGCCGGACAGCTGGCATGGATGCTGGACAAGCTGCAGTCGTGGAGCCATCCGCCGGAGCAGCCGGCGACCGAGGTGCTCGGAGACGAGTTCGTCTTCGCCGACCTGTCGCTGTACTGGTTCACCGCGAGCGGCGGCTCTTCCGCCTACGTCGGGTATGCCCAGGGCGAAGGATGGGGAGATGACCCGGTCGCCTCGGGAGTGCCGACGGCGGCGATCCAGTTCGCACACGACATCGGCATCCGTGCGTTCGCGCAGGAGTGCAACCGCATCGTCCGCTGGAGCGAGCACTCCGACCGAGGCGGGCATTTCGCCGCGCTCGAGGAGCCGGAGCTGCTCGTGGACGATGTTCGCGCATTCGTCCGGTCGCTTCGTCCGGCGGATGGCGACGAGCCCCACCCGGGTCGGTAGTGTCATCGGGTGCCCCAGATCCACCGAGCCGGCGTCGCCGACATCGATCCGATCACGCTCTACCGCATCCTGTGGCTGCGCGTGAGTGTCTTCGTCGTCGAGCAGGATGCCGCGTACCCCGAGATCGACGGGCGCGACATCGAGCCAGGAGCGGAGCTCATGTGGATCGCGGAGGGGCCCGAGGTCGTCGCGACGCTGCGGATCCTCCGCGATGCGGACGGAATGCGCATCGGGCGGGTGGCCACCGCCGCGCCCGCCCGGGGGCGCGGGTACGCCGGCGACCTCATGCGGGCGGCCGTCGCGCGCTGCGCCGAGACGGCGCCGGGGCTGCCGATCGCCCTGGACGCGCAGATGCAGCTCGAGGACTGGTACGCCCGTTTCGGCTTCGTCCGCTCGGGGGAACCGTTCGAGGAGGACGGCATCCCGCACATCCCGATGAGGAGATCATGACCCCGGTGCGCACTGCGCGGCTGACGCTGCGAGCGTGGACGACGGATGCGGACGACGTCGCGTTCGTCTTCGACATGTATTCGCGCATGGACGTGCTGCGCTACCTCGGTCGCACCCCGCGCGTGCTGGAGGACCCGGCCGAGGCGTCCGCCATGATCGGCAGGTGGGAGGCGCTCCGCGACGGCGTGCTCGGAGTGCGGGCGATCACGACGCACGACGGCGAGCGGCTGGGGTGCCTCCTGCTCAAGCGCATACCGTGGTCCACGGATGCCGCGGCGCCGGGAACGCCCGAAGACATCGAGATCGGCTGGCACCTGCATCCCGACGCGTGGGGCCATGGCTACGCCGCGGAGGCGGCCGCCGCCGTGCTGCCGTTGGCGTGGGCGGCGGGCGTCCCGCGCATCGTCGCGGTGACCAACCCCGCCAACGCCGCCTCCCAGAGCGTGTGCCGCCGCATCGGGATGCCCGCGCTCGGCCCGACCGACCGGTACTACGACAGCACGTGCGAGTTGTTCGAGTTCGTGGCGCCGGCAGGCAGCGGCGCGAGCTAGCGCCCGGGCCGCGGCCGCGCAACCACGCCCGCTCGCGGGGCACGCGGGGGAGGATGGGCGTATGCCAGGCATCCCCACCGTTCCCCTCAATGACGGCACCGACTTCCCCGAGCTCGGGCTGGGCACGTACAACCTGCGCGGCGAAGCGGGCGTGACCGCGATGGTCTCCGCGCTGGAGTCGGGCTACCGGCTGCTGGATTCCGCGGTCAACTACGAGAACGAGGCCGAGGTGGGCGAGGCGGTCCGCCGCAGCGGCATCCCGCGTGACGAGATCCTCGTCACGACGAAGATCCCCGGTCGCGATCACGGCTACGACGAGGCGACGGCCAGCGCGCGGCGGTCGCTGGACACGCTGGGCCTGGACCGCATCGACCTCTACCTCATCCACTGGCCGAACCCGAGCGTCGACAAGTACGTCGATACGTGGCGGGCGATGATCGATCTGCGCGCGGACGGGGCGGTGCGCTCGATCGGCGTGTCGAACTTCACCGAGCCGATGCTGCGTCGCATCGTCGAGGAGACCGGCGTCGTGCCGGCGGTCAACCAGGTGGAGCTGCATCCGTACTTCCCGCAAGACCAGCTGCGCGCCGTGCACGCCGAGCTCGGCATCCGCACGGAGAGCTGGAGCCCCCTCGCCCGCCGCAGCGAACTGCTCGGCGAATCGGTCGTGACCGAGGTCGCCCACGCCCACGGCGTGACGCCCACCCAGGCGGTGCTGCGCTGGCACGTGCAGGTGGGGTCGACGCCCATCCCGAAGTCGGCGGATCCGCAGCGCCAGCGGGAGAACGCCGACGTCTTCGGCTTCGAACTCACCTCTGAGGAGGTCGACGCGCTCTCGGCGCTCCGTCGGGGCCGCCTGTGGGACGGCGACCCTGACACGCACGAGGAGATGTAGCCGGTCGCGTCACCGGGCGGGACGGACTCCGGCGAGCCACTGGTCGAACGTCTGGCGTCCGAGCGTGGCGGAGGCATCGGGCAGGAGCGACCCGTCGCGCTGTGCCCGGCCGAAGGGTCCCGGTACCGGCACCGCCGGAAGCCATCCGCGCGCACCGATCGCACGGGCATACGCGCGCACCATGCGCACGAGGCTCTCCTCCCGCGGCCCGGCCAGATCCGGGACGCGCCCCGCCGCGCCCCCGGCCGCGATGGCGGCCAGCGCGTCCCCGACCTCGCGGGCAGCGACCGGTTGCGTCCGCATGCGCGGGGCGACGCGGAGCGGGCCGATCTTCGCGCGGTCGTACATCTGGGCGGCGAATTCGTGGAACTGGGCGGCCCGAAGGATCGTCCACGGGATGTCTCCGGCTTCGACGAGCTGCTCCTGTGCGACCTTTCCGGCGTAATAGCCGAACGGGGCACGCTCGATCGCGACGATGGAGAGGGCCACGTGGTGCTGCACTCCGGCACGTGCCTCCGCGGCGAGGAGGTTCTGCGTCGTCGCGCGGAAGAACTCCACCGTCTCCCCGCCGTCCAGCGTCTCCACGCTCAGCGCATCGATCACCGCGTCCACGCCCTCCAGCGCCGCATCCAGCCCCGCAGCGCGCCGCGCGTCGACGCCCCTGCCGCGTGAGATCACCACCGGCTCGTGTCCCGCCGCGCGCAAGGACGCCACGGCGTGATGTCCCACCGCGCCGGTACCCCCGGCCACCGCAACCCTCACCGCCGTTCGCTCCTGTTCTGCGTGGTCCGACATGTCTGCTGCACGATCCGGTTCATACCCTCCCGACGACGCAGCATCCGCGGATGTGAGGTTCGGCGCCGGCCGGGCGGTCCTACGCTGAGCGGGGAGGTGCGTGACGTGTTCGACGTGGAGACCGAGCGGTCGCAGTTGACGGCGATGGCGTACCGGATGCTGGGAACCGTCGCCGACGCCGAGGATGCCGTGCAGGAGACCTATGCGCGGTGGTTCCGCATGCCCGAAGACGAGCGAGCCGCCGTCCGCTCTCCCGGCGCCTGGCTCGGGCGCACGGTCGGCCGCGTGTGTCTGGACGTGCTGGGCTCGGCGCGCATGCGCCGTGAGCACTACGTCGGGGAGTGGCTGCCCGAGCCGGTGCCGGCGCACTCGGATCTGGTGACGGGGTCCCGCTCGGGCGTCGACCCGCTGGAGGTGTCGATCCGCAACGACGCGGTGAGCACGGCTCTGCTGCTGGTGCTGGAGGCCCTCACCCCCGCCGAGCGGGTGGCCTTCGTGCTGCACGACGTGTTCGACCTGAGCTTCGCCGAGATCGCCGCCGCCATCGGCCGGTCCGAGGCGGCGACACGACAGCTGGCGTCGTCGGCGCGGCGGCACATCCGACAGCGGCGGGCGCGCATGGCCTCGCGTGAGCACCACGACGCCCTCGTGCGCGCCTTCGCCGCCGCGTCGCTGAGCGGTGACTACCACGCGGTCGTGCGCGTGCTCGCCCCCGACGTCGTGCTGCACTCCGACGGCGGGGGAGCGGTGTCGGCGGCCCGGCGGCCCGTGCTCGGCGCCGACCGCGTGGCCCGCTTCCTGCTCGGGCTCCCGCATCTGCAGCCGGGGACCGTCCTCGAGCCGGTGGCGACCCCGGACGGACTCGGGTTCCTCGCCCGTACGGCGAGCGGGCAGGTGCACAGCGTGTGGACGGCCGGCGTGGAGGGTGACCGCGTGACCGACGTGTGGATCGTGGTCAACCCCGCCAAGCTCACGCTCTGGGCGTGACGTCCGGTTCATCCGGCGCCATCTCGGCGCAGTCGGGCAGCATCGACCCGGGCGGACTGGGTTCCACGCGAGGCGTCGCGAGTGTCGCGATGACCACTCCGGCGAGGGCGACGGCGCCGCCGATCGCCTTGACCGGATCCAGCGGCTCGCCCAGGACGAGGGCGAAGGCGTAGCCGAACGCCGGGATGGCGGCGGTGGCGACCCCGGACACGGCAGCCGGAACCCGCTCGGCGCCGTAGTTGAACAGCACGAGAGTGGGGGCGGTGACCACGAGCGCGAGGATGAGGATGCTGAGGAGTCCGCGCGCATCGGTGGGCGCGGCGAGCGTCCCCGTCACCGCCTCCCAGCCGAGCCAGGGCAGCATGAGCGCGGTGCCCCACACGCCGGTGGCGGTGGCCAGCGACAGCGCGTCCGGAGCATCCGGCCGCCCGCCGTCGCGACGCAGGAGCACGGTGTAGACGGCGTAGCCGGCCAGGGCGCCGATGTTCAGCACGACGCCCAGATCGAAGCGGAACCCGGATGCGGCGACCAGGGCGACGCCGAGGGAGGCGAGGATCAGGCCGATGACGGTCCGCAGCGACAGGCGCTCACCGATCATCACGACGGCGGCAATCGCGGTGAGCACCGGCAGCAGCGAGACCACGAGCGCCGCCGTGCCGGGGGTGGTGAAGAGCAGGCCGATGTTGGCGAGGGCGTAGTACACGGTGACGCCGGTGAAACCCAGCAGGATCGTGCGCGGCTGACGCAGCGTGCGCACGAAGGCGGGGCGCCGCAGGGCGAGGGGGATGAGCACGATCAGCGCGAGGCCGAAGCGGCTCACCGACAGCACGGCGGGCGAACCGGTCTGCAAGGCCCAGCCCGACAGGACGTAGGCGAACGACCACAGCGTCACCGACGCCCCGATCGCCGCGATCGGCAGTCCGGGCACGGGCACGGCCCGGCTCAGAGTTCGATGCCGCGGTCGGGGTCGTTGACGCCGGAGTTGCGTCCGCGCCACGACTCGTACGCGAGGAGCCAGCCGATCGAGATGACGGCGCTCAGCACGATGCCCAGCCACACGTTGCCGAACACCATCCCGAAGAGCACACCCAGGGCCAGGAGCAGGATCGTGCCCAGGATCCACTGGGTGCGGCCGCGTGGCCAGCCGGTACGGGGTTCGGACATACGGTCAGCCTAGAGCCTGCGCCGCGTCATCCCTGCGGGGCGATGGAGACCATCCAGTCGACGCCGAACCGGTCGGTCAGCATCCCGAATCGGCCACCCCACGGCGGGGTCTCCAGCGGCATCGTGATGGCGCCGCCGTCGCTGAGCGCACGCCAGTATCCTTCCAGTTCCCTGTCGTCGTCCCCGCTGAGCGACACCGCGAATCCCGCGGGGGGAGCGTAGGGCAGTGACCCCGGCGTGTCCGAAGCCATGAGGGTGAACCCGCGCGGGGTGTCCAGCTGAGCGTGCATCACCAGATCGTTCTCGGCGGGGTCCTGACCCATGTCGTACGCCGCGAAGGTGTCGATGGCGAGGTCGCCGCCGAAGACGGAGCGGTAGAACTCCATCGCAGGGCGCGCGGTGTCACGGAAGGACAGGTAGGGGTTCAGTGTCATGGACATGAGGGCAGTGTGCTCGGGGCGTCTGACATCGGGTCCTGGGCGATGCCTGCTCAGCGGTCGCGGTGATCCTCGGGGTGCACGCGCGGTCCCCTGCGCGGCTCGATCACGCCGCTGGCGTAGATGAGGCGGATGACGCGCTGTCGCTGCCCGGCCCACGGGGCGAGGAGTTCGAGCATCCCGTCGTCCTCCACGCGGTGGCCGGTCAGCGCATATCCGACGTGGTGGGCCAGGTGGTAATCGCCCACGCTCACGGCGTCGGGGTCGCCGAACGCGCGGATGCGGGTCTCCGCGCTGGTCCAGACGCCCACGCCGCGCACGCTCGTGAGGACGGCGTCGCGGGCGGGCCCATCCACGGCTGCGGTGGCCGCGCGTTCGAGGGCGTCCGCGCGCGCGGCGGCGTCGACGATCGTGCGGGACTGAGGGGGCTCCAGGCCCGCCCGGTGCCACGTCCACGACGGGATGCGGCGCCAGCCCTCCAGATCCGGCGGCGCGAACATCGGTCGGGGTGTCGGCCCGGGTGCGCGCTCGCCGCACCACGTGAGGATGCTCCGCCACGCCGAGAAGGCCTGCATCGCGGTGACCTTCTGCTCCATGACGGCGCTGGCGAGGGAGTCGAAGACCCGGTCGGTGCGACCGATGCGCAGCCCCGGGTGCCGGTGATGGGCCTCGGCGATCAGGGGGTGGAGTGACGGGTCGAAGTCGCCCGGGTCATCCTCCGCCCCGCAGAGGGCGGGAAGCTGGGCGAGCGCCCACTCGGCGCCGGGCCCCCACGCCGCCCCGCGCACGATGCCCCCTGGTCCCGCGCGCAGGGCCAGGGTCGCGATGCCCTCCGGCGTCCGGCTCGCGCGCCAGATGACGCCGCCGGCCGCCGTCATCGCGGGGTCGTGCGCGCCGTGGCGCTGCGCGAGCACCGCGCGCGCCAGGTCGAGCGCGTGACGCGGACGGTAGACCGTCTCCCGTGGCTTTGCGGACGCGGGGCGTGGATCGCGCGAGGCGCGCGGTGGGGCGGATGCCCGTACACGCACTCCCGTCGGCCTCATGCCGCCACCCTACGTCGTCCTCTCGACATCCTCCTGGGCATGTCTGCGCCCGGGCGGCGGTCAGACGCGGTCGGGGGAGGGCGTGCCGTGGCCGAAGCGGATCGCGACGTCGGCGTGCCGGTCGAAGCGGTAGCCGACGCCGCGCACGGTGCGCACGATGTCTTCGAAGCGGCCGAGCTTCGCACGCAGCCGGCGCACGTGCACGTCGATCGTGCGCTCGCCGGGGGCGTCGTCGTCGGTGGGGTTCTGCCACAGCGACGCGACCAGCTCGCTGCGGTCGATCGTGCGGCCTTCACGCAGCACGAGGTACTGCAGCAGCTCGAACTCCTTGAACGTGAACGCGGCCGATTCGCCGTCGATGAGCACGCGCTTGCGTGAGATGTCGACCACGACGCCGCCGGCGAGGTCGTCGGCCTCGTCGGGCTCCTGCTTGGTGCGGGCGACGGCGGAGGGCTCGTGGAGGGCCAGGCGCACGACGTCGACATCCCGGCCGCCGGTGCCGGTGGGGGCGAGCGCCACGGTGGCGTAGGTCTGCGCGCTGGGGGCGAGGTCGGCGAGCGTGCGGCGGAGGGCCTCGACGAGCACCCCCAGGCTCACGCCGTCGGCTGCGGCCTTGGATTCGTCGATGCCGACGTACAGTGCGAAGCCGCGCGGCGCGGTGCCAGGGGGGAGGTGGTGAGCCGCGCTCGGGGCGGGCTCGGGCGCGGAGGGCGTGGGGACCGCGCGGAGGTGGCGGGTGGGAGCGGGACGGTCGAGGAGGGCGGGAGTAGACATGATGATGGCTGTCCTAAGAAGGGGAACCGGCGCAGGAGGAGGCCGGTTCGAATGTGGGAGAGCGGGCCGCGACGGCCGGGGGCGAGGCATCCGGGTACGCGTGATCGACGCGGTTGCCGGGATGCTCGGGACGCGTGCTGCGCTCAGATGCGCAGGTGGGCGTCGGGTGGGGTCACCGAGTCAGCGACACATTCGACACGAAGTCGCGCGGCCGGCCATCATCATGCCGGCAGTCCCGTTCGCCTCCCAGGCGGACAGAGAGCGCGCGTTATCGGTCATGGGGCCGATTATGTCCGAATGCGTCGTCGTGCGTCAAATATCTCGCCCGCACGGGCGGGAATGTGACGTCGGGTGACGAGGCGCCCGACCGCGCCGTCGACCCGGCCTGCTCGCCCGGCACCGACCGTCCCGAGCCCGGTTCCACCTCCCAGAGGGGGAGTGGACGCACCTGCTCACCGGTGAGACCGTGACCGGCGGACGCTGGCGGCGCGAGCACCACGGGTTCGACAGCATCCCGGTGTACGTTCGTCCCGGTGCCGTGATCCCGTGGGGAGCACGCACCGACCGGCCCGACGACGACTACCTCGACGGCCTGAGTCTCCGGGTCTTCCCCGGGGCGAAGGGATCGCCGACGTGCGTGTCACGACCCCCGACGGCCGGACCGCCCTCCCGTCCGCCGACCGTTCGGAGATCACCCGATGAGCACGTCCACCGGCAACAACGACTACCGCGACAGCGGACTCGTCTTCCCCGAGGGCTTCACCTTCGGTTCCGCCACCGCGTCGTACCAGGTCGAGGGCGCCGCCGCCGAGGACGGCCGCCTGCCCTCCATCTGGGACACCTTCAGCAAGACCCCCGGCAAGGTCTGGAACGGTGACACAGGTGACGTCGCGTGCGACCACTACCACCGCTGGGAGGCCGACCTCGACCTCATGAAGGAGCTCGGGCTCGGCGCCTACCGCTTCTCGATCGCGTGGCCGCGCATCATGCCGACCGGCACGGGCGCCGTGAACCAGGCCGGGCTGGACTTTTACTCGCGCCTCGTCGACGGGCTCCTTGAGCGCGGCATCCGCCCCGTCGCGACGCTCTACCACTGGGACCTGCCGCAGACGCTGGAGGATGCCGGCGGGTGGCCGGCGAGGGCGACCGCCGACGCGTTCGAGCGCTACGCCGAGGTCGTCGGCGCGGCCCTGGGCGACCGCATCCACACGTGGACGACGCTGAACGAGCCGTGGTGCTCGGCCTACCTCGGGTACGGGCAGGGCGGGCACGCGCCCGGGCGGCACGAACCGGCCGCGGCGCTGGCCGCAGTCCACCACCTCAACCTCGCGCACGGCCGGGCGCTGCAGGCGCTGCGGGCGACTTCGACCGGCGACCCGGAGTGCTCCGTCACGCTCAACTTCCACGTGCCGCGGGGGCGGGGCGATCAGGCCGCGGAGGCGATCCGTCGCGTCGACGCCCTCGCCAACCGCGCCTTCACCGGCCCGATGCTGCGCGGTGAGTACCCCGCCGATCTGCTCGAGGACACCGCATCCGTCACCGACTGGTCGTTCGTGGAGGACGGGGATCTCGCCGCCATCCATCAGCCGATCGATGTGCTGGGGGTCAACTACTACTCCACCGTCACGGTGCAGATGTGGGACGGCGTCTCGCCCAAGCAGAGCAACGACGGCCACAAGGCCGCCGACGGCGGCACGGCGTGGCCCGGCAGCGACGGTGTCGTGGAGTTCCTCGAGCAGCCGGGGCCGTACACGGCGATGGGCTGGAACATCGCCCCGGAGGGTTTGGAGGAGCTGCTGCTGTCGCTGCGCGACCAGTTCCCGGGTCAGGCGCTCATGGTGACCGAGAACGGCGCCGCGTTCGACGACGTGGTCGCCGAAGACGGCTCCGTGCCCGACCCGGAGCGCCTGGACTACCTGCGCCGCCACTTCACCGCCGCCCACAGGGCGATGGCGCAGGGCGTGGACCTGCGGGGGTATTTCGTGTGGTCGCTGCTGGACAACTTCGAGTGGGGCTACGGCTACTCCAAGCGGTTCGGCATCGTGCGGGTGGACTTCGACTCGCTCGAGCGCACCGTGAAGGACAGCGGCCGGTGGTACTCCGAGCTCGCCCGTACGGGCGTGCTGCCCGCCTGACGCGGCTGCCACACTGGGTCGGTGAAGCTGCGGATCGTGGGGGTGTCGGGGGCGGGGAAGACCCGCCTCGCCCGGCGGGCCGGAGATGCGCTGGGCGTCGCGGTGCTCGAGCTGGACGCCGTCTTCTGGGACGCGGGCTGGCAGCATCGCGACCTGGACGAGGCGCTCGAGCTCGTGCGCGGGTTCGTGGCGGAGCATCCCGACGGCTGGGTGATCGAGGGCAACTGGTCGTCGCGCCTGAACGGCCTGCTGGATCCCGGGACCACCGGTGGGGCGGACGCGGTCGTGTGGCTGGACCATCCGCGCGCGGTCGTCATGCGTCGCGTCGTGGCGCGGACGCTGCGACGAGGGCTCACGCGGCAGGAACTGTGGCACGGCAATCGCGAGACCCCGGCCAACTGGGTGCGATGGACGCCGGAGGAGAACATCGTGCGGTGGGCGTGGACGCAGCATCCGGTGACGCGCGAGCGGATGCAGCGCAGGATCGCCGCGGGCCTGCCGGTGGTACGCCTGGCCGGCCAGCGGCAGGTCGACGCGTGGCTGGCCACTCTGCCGCGCAGAATTCAGGAGAACTGAGGGCTCCCCGGGTCGCGGCGGGGGGCCGGGGCGGCGTGTCTCCTGAGTTTTGCGCGGGCGTGGCGCGGATGCGGCGACCCCGCGTCGGACCAGGCGTACCCTGTCGGGGTGACCGGACTGCGATTCACCGACGAGAAAGACGCCTCGCGTTACACGCTGCACCGAGGCGACGACCTCGTGAGCGTGCTGGACTACCGCGACGACGGTCGCACCGTGGCGATGACGCGGGCGTACACGATCCCCACCTTCCGCGGGCACGGCTACGCCGGCGAGCTCGTCGCCCGCGCCGTGGCGCAGCTGGAGGCGTCGGGCGACCGTGAGGTGATCCCGGTGTGCTGGTACGTCGCGGAGTGGTTCGACGCCCATCCCGAGCGCGCCGGCATCCTGCACGCCGCGCGCTCGGCCTGACCGCCCCGCCGCCCGCGCCGCCCGCGCCGCCCCGCCCGCGCCGCCCCGCCCGCGCCGCCGCACAATCCGCGAGACTGCAGCCCACCGGCGAGACAGCGGCTTTATGTCGAGGTCTCGCCGGTGGCGTGAAGTTTCGCGGGGGTGGGGTGGGCGGGGCCGGGTCGGGGAGGGGCGGGTACTCGGCGTCGATCGGCGCGTCAACCCCCTGCGTGCCGGTGGGGCCGCGCGGGAGGGTGGAGAGGACGGAAGGAACACGCCATGGATGATCGCGACCTGCCCGAGGGCGTCATCGACGCCGACCCGCCCGGCGGTTGGGAGAGCGGCGCCGTAGCCGACGGCGAGACGGCCGAGCAGAACCGGGACGCCCAGGGCTCGCCGCGGTTGAGCGACTCCGGCGCGCCCGCAGATGCGGGCGGCGGGACCGCCCCCGAGGGGCCGATCGAAAGCGACGAGCCGTCGCAGGTGGCCGACCCGGACCTGTCCGACGACGAGGAGAGCTGAGATGTCGGGTACGACGAACGAATTCGACGAGCCGGGTGGGAACTACCCCGACCGGTACGACGAGAAGCCGATCGAGCCATCGCAGGACGATGACCGCCGCGGCGACGGCGAGGCCACCGTGCAGCACGGCGAGGCGACGCAGGACGTGCAAGGGGGCGCGGTCGCTCCCGACGCCAAGGCCCCCGAGGCGGCCTCCGCCGGTTCGCCTGGCACGCAGGATGCTCCGGCCATGGACATGCATTCGGCTACCAATGAAGACCGCGTCGAAGGCATCGTGGCTCAGACGCGCGTCGACGTCGGCGACGCCCCCGAGGAGCGCATCGCGGACGTGCTCAGGCAGCGCTTCTCCGAGACCGGAACCGACATCGGCGACGACCGCATCCGGGCCCTCGCCGCGGAGATCGCCCAGCGCTGACCCGGCCGGACACTTCAGCGGTGTGCCGCTGGCGCGTCCGGCCGCACGTCAGTGCGCGCCGGTGGACCTCACACAGCGCACGTGTGCGGGCGGAAGCCGACATCGGAGCCGGACGCGTGCGGCCGGAATCCGACGTCGGAACCCGACGCCATCGCGACGGGGCGCGGCCACACGCCGCGGAACACGCGGCGAGGCGCTGCGGGGGAGCGGAGCGGCTGGAGCACCCCCTCCGGAATGAGACGCTCCGCCCGCAGCGCTCGGCGGCGCAGCGCGCGATCGCGCTCGGCGCTGTCGAGCCGGAATTGGACTTCTGCGGCATATATCCCGAACATCATCGCTCCTGTGGGTCGGTCGTTGCCTCACGAGCGAACGTACGCGGGGCCACCGACATTGCCGCAGCCGTCGACCCTGGCAGGAAAACGCCGCGCCGTGGCGGTCAGGAGGCGAACAGCAGGATCCGCGCGACGGCGGGCGCCGCATCCCGGATCATCGTCTCGTGCCCGCGATCGGGGATCTCCTCCAGGCGCCCGTCGGGCAGGGACTCGGCGATGAACCGGCACCATCCGCGCGGCGAGACGGGATCCTCCTCCCCGCGCAGCACGAGCACCGGAACGCGCACGCGGTCGAGGGAGTCCTCGGGTGCGTGCGCGAGCATCGCGCGGAACTTCCGGCGCAGCCAGGGTCCGGCGCGCAGATACTCCCGCGCGCCGGCGAGGATCACCTTGGGGTGCTCGTCGGTGAGGTCGCGCAGCAGCCGCCACATCTGCGGCAGGGCCCGGCGCGCACGCGCATCCACCGTCGGGGCGGCCAGCACGAGGCGGGAGACGGTGCCCGGATGGCGCGCCGCGACCTCGATCGCCACCTGCGTGCCCATCGAGTGCCCCACCAGCACGACGCGGCCCGGCACCCGCTCCACGATGAAAGCCGCGACGAGATCGGCGAGGCGTTCGATCGCGGGCGTGCGGGCGGGCTCGGGCGCCTCGCCGTAGCCGGGCAGGTCGATCGCGATGACGCGGCCGTGCCGGCGCAGGAGCCCTGCAGCATCGGCGAAGACCGTACGGCCCATCCCGATCCCGTGCACGAGCAGGAACACCGTCTCCCCGGATCCCCGCGTCTCGGCCACGAGCGTGCACCCGGCGGCGGTGAACGTGCTCACCGAGACGTCGTCGGTCGGCTCGGCATCCACCCTCCGACGCTATCGGGTCTGGATGCTGCGGCCCGACCGGGCGTACCGTGGGCGCCATGTGCCGGAACATCCACACCCTCCACAACTTCGCTCCCGCAGCGACCACCGAGGAGATCCACGCCGCAGCCCTGCAGTACGTGCGCAAGATCGCGGGGACGACGAAGCCCTCCCGCGCGAACCAGGCCGCGTTCGACCGGGCGGTGGCCGACATCGCGCACGCCACGGCGCACCTGCTCGACGACCTCGTGGCCGTGGCCCCGCCGAAGGACCGCGCGGAAGAAGCCGCGAAGGCCCGCGCCCGCGCCGAGCGGTCGGGGCGGTACGAGCCGCGCGTCGCCGCCGCATCCTGACCCGCGCAGCGACGTCGGAGGATCGCACGGACGTCGGAGGATGCGCAGCTCATCCTCCGACCTGGGTGCGATCCTCCGACGTCGGTGAGGCGCGCGGGCGCGCGGGACGGGCGGATGCGGCCGCTCGCTGTGGGCGAACCGCCTGAGCGCCTTCGCGGGGATGTCGGGGGCGCGACGTAGCGTGCTGGTATGCGCATCCTGCACACCTCCGACTGGCACATCGGGCGGTCCTTCCACGGACATGCGACCCTCGATGCGCTGCGGGGCGTCCTGGAGGCGCTCGTGGCTCAGGTGGCGCAGCTGCGCGTGGACGTCGTCGTCCTCGCCGGCGACGTGTTCGACTCGGCCGCACCGGCGCCGGCCTGTTACGCGCTGCTCACCGACACCCTCGCCGCGATCTCGGACGCCGGCGCCCGCATCATCGTCACCAGCGGCAACCACGACTCCGCCGCGCGGCTGGGCTTCCAGTCCGCGCTGCTGAGGGAGGGCATCACGGTGCTCACCGACCCCGGTGCGGTCGGCACGCCCGTCACCGTCCACGACGCCTACGGGCCGGTGCACTTCTACGGCATCCCGTACCTGGAGCCGGCGATCGTGCGCCACCGCTGGGAGGGGGTGGAGCTGCGGAGCCAGGCGCAGACCATGAACCACGCGCTGGGGCTCGTGCGTGCCGA
Organism: Microbacterium lushaniae; assembly: GCF_008727775.1. Lineage (NCBI taxonomy): Bacteria > Bacillati > Actinomycetota > Actinomycetes > Micrococcales > Microbacteriaceae > Microbacterium > Microbacterium lushaniae. The sequence continues at coordinate 2,996,258 of NZ_CP044232.1, read as the reverse complement.
CCTCGCCGCGCGCGGCGGCCGCTCCGTGGCGATCGCGCACTGCTTCGCGGCGGGGGTCGAGGCGACCCCGGGCGTGGAGCGGGAGATCCGCCAGGGCGGCCTGGACGTCGTGCCGCTGCCGGCCTTCGACGGCCCCGACTACGTCGCGCTCGGCCACATCCACGGCCGCCAGCAGCTGTCCGAGCGCGTGCGGTATGCCGGCGCTCCGCTGCACTACAGCTTCGGCGAGGCCGACAAGCCCCGCGGCTCGTGGCTGGTGGAGCTGGATGCCGCGGGCCTGACCGGCGTGGAATGGATCGCGCTGCCCGTGCCGCGGCGGCTGGTGACGCTGCGGGGGACGCTCGCGGAGCTGCTCGAGGACGCCCGCTTCGCCGCCGACGAAGACGCGTGGGTGTGCGCGCAGTACACCGACCCGACGCCGCAGATCGAGCCGATGCGCCGCCTGCAGCGCCGCTTCCCCTTCTGCGCGACCGTCGTCCACACCCCGGTCGGCGCTCCCGCCCCGGACGGACTGGACTATTCGGGCCGCGTGCGCGCCGCCCGTGACGACGCCGAGCTGTTCGACGCGTTCCTCTCCCATGTGCGCGCGGGAGAGGGCGCCACCGACGCGGAGCGCGCGCTCATCCGCGATGTCGTGGATGCGCGCACCGTCGCCGAGGTCCGCGCGTGAAGCTGCACCGCCTCGAGCTCGCCGGCTTCGGCCCGTTCCGGGAACGGCAGGTCGTCGATTTCGACGCGTTCGCCGACGACGGGATCTTCCTCATCACCGGCCGCACCGGGGCCGGGAAATCGAGCGTGCTCGACGGGGTCTGCTACGCCCTGTTCGGCGGCGTGCCCCGCTACGACGGCGGTGAGCGGAGGCTGCGCAGCGACCACTGCGATCCCGAAGACCCGACACAGGTGGTGCTGGAGTTCACCGCCGCCGAGCGACGGTGGCGCGTCACCCGCTCGCCGGAGTACGAGCGGCCGAAGCTGCGGGGCGGGGGGTTCACGACCGAACCGCACCGCGCGATGCTCGAAGAGTTCGACGGCGGGGAGTGGACGGGGGTCGCGGCACGCCCCGTCGACGTGGCCGCCCACCTGGACGAGATCGTCGGCCTCACCCAGCAGCAGTTCCTGCAGGTCATCCTGCTCGCCCAGAACCGGTTCGCGCGGTTCCTCCTCGCGCGCAACGACGAGCGTCAGGCGCTGCTGCGCACCCTCTTCGGCACACGCACCTACGAGCAGTACGCCGAGATCCTCGAGGGAATGCGCAAAGACGCCGAAGCCGCGCTGGCCTCCGACGGCGAGAACGTGCGGATGCTGCTGGAGGAGGCCGAGCGCGTGGCCCGGGACGCCGATGTGCTCCCCGGTGAAGAGCTCGCGCCCGCCGACATCCCCGGGCGTCTGGACGCCGTGGTGCGGGCCGTCGAACGTGCCGCCTACCGCGCCGAGGTCGCCGCCCAGGAGCAGCGCACCGCCGAGGCGGGCCTGGACGGCGCGCTGGAGAGGGAGCGCGCCGCGCGCGACGTGGCCGAGCGTCAGCGTCAGCGGCTCGAGCTGCGCGAACGGCTGACCCGCCTGAGTGCGGATGCACCCGCGATCGACGCCGAGCGCGGGGTCCTGGCCCGGGCGCGCGCGGGGGAGGAGCTGCGCGCCGCGTTGGAGGCCGCCGACCGTGCGGAGCGCGAAGCCGCCGTGAGCGCGGAGCGCGCCGCCGCGGCCGCCCTCGCGTGGGCGGCGTCGGGGGAGAGCGCGTCCACTCCGGCCCGGCTGCGATCCCGTGACGACGAACTCGCCGCCGTGCTGGCCGCCTGCGCCGACGCCCTGGCCGCCGAAGCCGAACTGGCCGAGGCCGAGCGTGACGTGCAGCAGGCAGCGGCGACCGCCGCCGATGCCGAGCAGGCCCTCGCCGCCCTCGACGCCCAGCGCGCGGCGGTGCCTGCACTCCTGCGCGACCTCGACGAGCAGCTGGACGCGCTGGCCTCGGCGCCGGCCGAACGGGCGACGGCGGAGGCGCGGCTGAGCGAGGCCCTTCGCCGCCGCGACGCGGCGCGGGAGGCGGAAGCGCTCATGGATCCGCTCCGCGCCGCCGAGCGTCATGCGGTCGCGTGCGGCATCGCGCTGGCGGAGGCGACCGCGCACCACACGTCGCTGCTGCAGCGGCGTCTGGCGTCGGCGGCGGGCGACCTCGCCGCCGATCTGGTGGTGGGTGAGCCGTGTCCGGTGTGCGGGGGTACGGAGCATCCGCACCCGGCCTCGCCGTCGGACGAACCCGTCGGGGATGCCGCGATCGAGGATGCGGCGCAGGCGAAGGAGGTCGCGCTCGCCGACGACCGCCGTGCCGCCGAGGTGCTGCGCGACGCGAGCGCCGCGCACGCGGCCGCCGTGGCGCGCGCCGGAGGCGCCGGCCGCGGCGACGCCGAGGCGGCCTACGAAGCGGCCCGCGTGGCGCGCGATGCGGCCGAAGAGCGCGTAGCCACTGCCGGGCGGCTCGCCGCAGAGCGGGCCGGGCTCGCCGCGGCCGATGCCGAGGCCGCTGCCGGCCGGGAGGCGCTGGTCGCCGAGGCGGCGCAGGGGCGCCAGGATGCGGCGCTGGCCGCGCAGCGTGCACACGCCCTGCGCGCCCGGGTGGATGCGGCGCGGGGGGATGCGGCGAGCGTCGCCGAGCGTCGCGACGACGCCGAGCGGCGTCGCGAGCTGCTGCGCGCCGTCACCGACTCCGCCGCCGACAGCGTCGTGCGCGCCGAAGTCCTCTCCAGTGCATCCACGCACCGCGACGAGCGGCTGGCCGCCTCGATCTTCGACGACGCCGGTGACGCCCGTGCCGCGCTGCGCCCCGCGGGCGAGCGTGCCGCGATGGAGGAGCGTGTGCGCGCGCACGAAGACGCCGAGCGCTCGACCCGTGAGCGCCTGCTCGAACTCGAGCTCGCACTCGTCGACGAGCCCGAGCAGCCGGCCGACCTGGAGCCGGTGCAGGCCGAGCTGGCGCACGCGCGCGCCCGCGTGACCGCCGCCGCCGCCGCCGCGGCCGACGCGAGCGCCATCGTCACGCGGCTGCGTGATCTCGCCGAGCGGGCCGACGCCGCCCACCGTGCCATCGCCGACACCGCGGCGCGGGCGGCGGTGGTGGGGCGCCTCGCGCACACCGTCGCCGGGCGCGCGCCCAACACGCGGCGGATGACCCTGGAGACCTTCGTCCTGGCCGCCGAACTCGAGGAGATCGTCGCGGCGGCCAACCTCCGGCTGGGGGACATGTCCGCCGGCCGGTACCGGCTGCAGCACTCGGACGCGCTCGCGGCGCGGGGGGCGGCATCCGGACTGGGCCTGGAGGTGCTCGACTCCTACACCGGCCAGGCGCGGCCGCCGCAGTCGCTGTCCGGCGGCGAGACCTTCCTGGCGTCGCTCGCCCTCGCGCTGGGCCTGGCCGAGGTCGTCACGGCGCGGGCGGGCGGCATCCGCCTGGACACGCTCTTCATCGACGAGGGCTTCGGCTCGCTCGATGACGACACGCTCGAACTGGCCATGCGCGCCCTCGACGAACTGCGCCAGGGCGGGCGGACCGTCGGGGTGATCAGTCACGTGGCGGCGATGAAGGAGCAGCTGCCCGCGCAGCTGGTGGTGGCGGCGGGCCCGCAGGGGGCGAGCGTCATCCGGCAGGGAGCAGCCGTCGCCCGCTGACCGCAAGGCCCGCGGGACCGGAGCTCCCGGCGAGTAGCGTGGGCGGAATGTCACCGTCATCCGGGTATCCGCCTACGCGCGATATCGAGCTTCCGCCGTCGCACCGGTGGCGCGCGTACTGGATCGCCGTGTCGGTGGCCGCCCTCACGATCCTGGATCTGAGCAAGGTCAACGTCGCGCTCCCCGCGATCGAGACGGCACTGAGCGCGGATCCCACGCAGGTCCAGCTCATCGTGTCGGGGTTCATCCTCACGTTCGGACTCGTGCTCGTCCCGGCCGGGCGCCTGGGCGACCAGCGGTCGCGTCGCGTGCTGTTCCTCGTCGGTCTGTCGCTGTATCTCCTGACGAGCCTGGGATGCGCCCTCGCCCCGGATGCGACGCTGCTGCTGGTCTTCCGGCTGCTGCAGGGGGTCGCCGCCGGTATCCAGATGCCGCAGGTGCTGGGGCTCATCCAGCAGCTGTTCGTCGGGGCCGAGCGGGGCAGGGCGTTCGGGCTGTTCGGGGCGACGATCAGCATCGCGACGGCCTTCGGCCCCACCCTGGGCGGCCTCCTGATCGCCGTGGGGGGCGAAGCCGACGGATGGCGGCTGATCTTCTGGATGAACGTGCCGCTGGTGATCATCGTGATGGCGCTGGCGGCGTGGCTGCTTCCCGATACGCGGACGCGGTCGCGCCGCCCGCTCGACCTCGACCCGGTCGGCGTCGTCCTGTTCGGCCTGAGCGTGCTGGCCTTCCTGTGGCCGTTCCTGTTCACCACGGGGGCGCCCGGCGACGACCCGCGCCGCTGGTGGCTGCTGGTGGTCTGCGTCTTCTTCGTCGCGATGTTCCTGCTGTGGGAGCACCGCTACGCCGCCCGCGGGCGGGTGCCGCTCATCCCGTTCTCGGTGTTCAAGCGGGTCTCGTACCGCAACGGCGTACTCGTGTCCACGGCGTACTTCGCCGGAGCCCCGGCGATGTTCCTCCTCGGGACGCTGTACCTTCAGTTCGGTCTGGGACTGGAGCCGGTGTTCGCGGGCATGGTGACGATCGGCTTCGCCGCCGCATCCGCACTCTCCTCGTGGGTGGGCGGCGTGTACGTCAGCCGGATCGGACGGCCCCTGGTCGTGTGGGGACTGGTGGGGCTGCTGGTGAGCGTCGGAGGACTCGTGCTGGCGGTGATATTCACGTCGCCGGAGTGGACGCCGTGGGTCATGGCCGCCGTGATGGTCCTCAGCGGATTGGCCGCCGGCGTCGTGATCTCGCCGAACCAGACGCTCACGCTCGCCGAGGTGCCGGTCCGCCAGGGCGGCGTCGCCGGCTCGATCGGCCAGCTCGGCCAGCGGATCGGCACGGCGGTGGGAACGGCGGTGGCCTTGGCCCTGTTCTACGCCACCGTGTACCGCGAGAAGGGCACGGAGCCCGACGTCGTGGTCTTCCACGACGCGTACGCCGTCGGCATGACGTCGGTGGGCGTGTTCCTCGGGCTCGCGCTCATCGCCGCGGTCGTCGACCTGGCCTCGCGCCGTCGCGACGGCGAGGCGCCTCTTCCGGCCGCGCCGGATCAGACGCCGTAGACCTCGCGGATGCGCTCGCGCAGCTGACGAGAGCACTCGATGACGGCCGTGTCCCACTCCTGCGTCGCGCCGTCCTGCGCGCGATCGGAGACGGCCTTGAGGATGCGGATCGGCACGCCGAACTGGGCAGCCACCCACGCGTAGGCGAACGACTCCATGTCCACCAGGCCCGCCCCCAGGCGGCGGATGACGGCGACGGCGTCCGCGTCGTCGACGAACGAGTCGCCCGTGGCGATCGTGGCCCCCTCGAGGGCGAGGGTCATCCGCGGTGGCAGCGACACATGCTGGCCGCGTACGCCCGCCAGATCCGTGACGTCGTGCTGCACCGTCGCATCGATGTCGTACACGCCCGGCTCGAGTTCAGGGTCGATCGCACCCGCGGTGCCGACGACGACGATCTCGTCGTAATGCGCGGCATCCAGCGCGCGGGTCAGCGCGTAGGTGGCGCGGAGCTTTCCGACGCCGGTGAGGAGCCGGTCGAAGCCCGGCAGTTCGGGCTCGAAGGCGACGAGTTCGGATTCGTGGGCGGCGACGAGGAGTCTCACCCACCCATTCTGCCGGTCGGAGCGATCAGCCGCCGGTCGTGATGATGCCGATGATGCCGGAGGCGAGCATGTAGACGCCGACGCCGGCCACCACGATCCAGATGCCCACGCGCGTGGGGGAGGGCTTCTTCGGGTCGTTCGCGGAAGGGAACATGGGGTCCTCAGGGTCGGGCGAGGATGTAGACGGCGGCGGCGAGGGTGAGCACGCCGCCGACGAGGGCGATGACGCCGATGATCAGGCCGACGCCGATGAGGAGCGCGGCGGCGCCGAGCGCGAGGAACAGCGCTCCCACGACGATGCCGATCACGGCGGCGGCGCGAGGGCGTCGAACGGGGCGGGCGTCTTCCATCGCGTCCAGGCTACCCGCTCGCGGGAGAGCGGACGGGGCCGAGCACCTCGCCCTCGAGCGTCCGGTGCCACACCGCTCCGCTGACGCGGTGCTCGGCGCGCGTGGTGAAGCGGTAGTGATAGGCGTGCACGCGCACCCACGCCGGCCGGCTGCCGTCGAAGGGATCGTGGCGCAGCAGCCGCAGCATCCGCGGGTCGGCCTCCAGCAGGCGCACGACGAAACGGGTGAACCAGTCCTCGAGTGAACGGCCCAGCGGCAGGAACCACATCAGCCAGTCCAGGCGCAGATGGTACGGCGCCACCTGCGGGGGGATGCGGCGGATGTCCCCCGGCTTGCCGCGGAAGCCGTACTCGAGCCACACGGCGCCGGGGTCGTCGGGGTCGGCGGCCGCCGTGCCCTCGATGATGTACTCGACGCGCCGCTTGGTCACCGTTCCGAACGCACCGTACGCGTTGGCGAGGTTCCAGCGGTTGAAGCTCGCGTTCATGAGCTGCCGGCGCGCGGCGAGGTTGCGCAGCGCCGGCCAGCTCAGCACGACGTACATCGCCGCCACGGCGCCGGTGATCAGCAGCCAGTACAGCGGCACGTCGGCGGGCGCGCCCGATCCGGGGATGCTCACGGCGGAGAATCCCAGGACGATCGTGATGACGTTCAGCCACGCGAAGTTGCCCGTCGCCACGAGCCACAGCTGCGTGGCGATCACGATGCCGGCGGCGATCGTGCCGATCCACGCGAAGCCCGGCCACGGGATCCACACGCCCAGGAGCGGTGCGAACAGGAACCACGGCACGACCAGCTGCGCGAAGTGGTTGCCGAGCACTTCGAGTTCGTGGAACCACCGCGGCAGCAGGTGGGCCTGGCGGCTGAGGGGACCGGGCAGCGGCTGGGTCTCGTGGTGGTAGGTCAGCGCGCTCAGATCGCGCCACTCCCGCCCGCCGCGGATCTTGATCATGCCGGCGCCGAACTCCAGCCGGAACAGGAGCCACCACAACAGCACGATCACGACCGTGGGGGGAGGCTGGTCGGCCGAGCCGAGGAAGGCGGCGAGGAACCCCGCCTCCAGCAGCAGCATCTCCCAGCCGAAGCCGTAGAAGGTCTGCCCGAGGCTGACGATCGACATGTACGCCAGCCACACGAACAGGAAGCACAGCATCGGCACCCACGGCGGACCGAGCTGGGGGAGCCCGAACACCAGCGCCGCCGCCACCGCGCCGCCCGCGCCGCACACCGCGAGAAGCCGGCGGTCGGTGTACCGCCACCAGCGGAAGACGGTGGGATGCAGCATCCGCCCACGCGCGCGCGTACCCGAGCGCACCCACTCCAGCAGCCGCGGGGCCGGGAGCAGACCCTCCTCGCCCAGCAGGGCGCGGAACTGCGCGGCGGAGGACAGGAACGCCACGACGTACACCGCGGCGATGCCCCGCTGGAGCACCTCCCGGGCCAGGGTGAAGTCGATCGCGGCGAAGCCGTCCATGCCTCCGAGGCTAGGGAGGCGGCCGCACGGGTGCATCGGGGTTGCGTCCGCGCGAGTCTTTCCCGCATGAGGCGTACGGCGTCGTACCGTGGAACATGGCGCACACATCGGGAACGGGAACCATCGTCGCCGTCGTCGGGGCCGGCTCGGATGAGGCACTCGAGACGCTGGAGGGCCTTGCCGGGGTGGAGGCCCTGAGCCTGCGCGGCACCGAACCGGCCCTCGCCGCGCGGCGCATCGCCGCCGCATCCGTCCCCTGGATCGTGCACGACGCCGACCCGCTCGAACACGTCGCGGCCGCGTGGGTGGAGCTGTACGAGGAGCGCGCGACGCTCGGGACGCTCGAAGTCGAGGTGCAGGCGACGCTGGCCGACTTCGAGGCGGGGCGGGCGGTCATGCCCGACTACTACATCGTGCTCGACCCCGACCAGGCCGACGCGACGTGGCGGCACTGGTGGTGCGGGGCGCTCGGGCACCGCGCGCCCCGGCGCATCCTCCCCGCCGCGGCCGCCTCGTCACCGCGGGATGCCGCGCTTCGGCGGATGCTGCGCACGCTGCCGACCTCGCGCCCGTGGCCCGAGCCGGCCTCGTGGCTCCCTGGTCTCCCGTTCGCCATTCCCGACCGCGTGGGCCTGCACGAGTAAGGGCCCGGCCGCACCCGCCGAGACACCACGTTCCGTCCGAAACACCACGCGTCGCCGGGGGTCTCGGACGGAATGTGGTGTTTCGGGGTCAGGCGGTGGGGAAGACGTCGGGGAGGGCGGCGTGCAGCTCCGCCAGCCACGCGCGCGCGTTGCCGTCGGAGGGGGCGCGCCAGTCGCCGCGGGGCGACAGCGACCCCGACGGAGAGACCTTGGGGCCGTTCGGGATGGCCGAGCGCTTGAACTGCGCGAACGCGAAGTACCGCTGCAGGAACACCTCGAGCCACCGCGCGATCGTAGGCAGGTCGTAGGCGTAGCGCGCGTCGTCGGGGAACCCGGGAGGCCACTGGCCCGCCTCGGCATCGCGCCACGCCTGGTACGCGAGGAACGCGATCTTGGAGGGGCGGAATCCGAACCGCAGGATGTGGTGCAGCGTGAAGTCGTGCAGCGCGTACGGGCCGATGCGGTCCTCGGTCGACTGCATCCGCCCCTCGGCGTCGGCGGGCACGAGCTCGGGGCTGATCTCGGTGTCCAGCACCGACTGCAGCACGTCTTCGGCCTCGTCGACCTCGCCCGCCGAGATGACCCAGCGGATGATGTGCTGGATGAGGGTCTTGGGCACGCCGAGGTTGACGGCGTAATGGCTCATGTGGTCGCCGACGCCGTACGTGGCCCAGCCGAGGGCCAGCTCGGACATGTCGGACGTGCCGATGACGAGGCCGCCGTGGTGGTTGGCGAGGCGGAATAGGTAGTCGGTGCGCAGGCCCGCCTGCACGTTCTCGAAGGTCACATCGTGCACGGGCTCGCCGGCGGCGAACGGGTGACCGAGCCGGCGGAGCATCTCCTCGGCGGCCGGGCGGATGTCGATGGTCTCGATGGATGCGCCGAGCGCCTCCGCCAGTGCGATGGCGTTCCGGCGCGTGCGGTCGCTCGTGGCGAACCCGGGCATCGTGTACGCCAGGATGTCGCTGCGGGGCCGCCCCATGCGGTCCATCGCCCTGGCGACCACGAGCAGCGCGTGCGTGGAGTCGATGCCCCCGCTGACGCCGATGACGGGCTTGGGTCCGCCGATCGCGGTGAGGCGCTGCTCGAGTCCGGACACCTGGATGTTGAACGCCTCGTAGCAGTCCTGCGCGAGGCGCGCGGGGTCGTCGGGCACGAAGGGGAACCGGTCGAGCGAGCGGCGCAGCCCGATGTCGGTCGCGGGCGGGGCGAGGACGAACGGCACGGTGCGGAAGGCCGGCCGGTACGTGCGGCGGTTGTCGTCGAAGGTGCCCTGGCGGAGGCGCTCCTGGCGGAGCCTGTCGAGGTCGACGTCGGCGACGCTGCGGCGCGGCCCGTCGGGGAACCGCTCGGTCGTGTCGAGGAGCTGGCCGCCCTCGTAGATCATCGTCTGGCCGTCCCACGACAGGTCGTTGGTCGACTCGCCCATGCCCGCCGCCGCGTACGCGTACGCCGCCAGGCACCGCAGCGACTGCGACTGCGCCAGCAGGTTGCGGTCATCCGCGCGTCCGATCGTGATGGGACTGCCCGACATGTTCAGCAGCACGGTGGCACCGGCCAGCGCCGCCTCGGACGAGGGCGGCACGGGCACGAACATGTCTTCGCACACCTCGGCGTGCACGACGAGGCCGGGGACATCCAGCGCCTCGAAGAGCAGATCCGGTCCGAACGGAGCGGACAGGTCGCCCAGGCGGATGTCTTCGCCGGCCTGGTCGTCGCCGGCGGCGTACCACCGCCGCTCGTAGAACTCGCGATAGTTGGGCAGGTACGACTTCGGTGCCACGCCCAGGAGCTCGCCGCGATGGATCACGACGGCGCAGTTGTACAGGCGGTTGCGGTGACGCAGCGGCGCTCCGACGACGAGCATCGGGAACAGATCGGCGGATGCCTCGACCAGCCGCTGCACGGCCGCCTCCACCGCATCCAGCACGGGGTCCTGCAGCACGAGGTCGTCGATGGCGTAGCCGGTGAGGCACAGCTCGGGGAACAGCGCGACGGCCACGGACTCGTCGTGGCACTTCCGCGCGGTGGCCAGGACCGACTCGGCGTTGGTGGCCGGGTCGGCGATGGCGACGGGGATCGTGCACGCGGCCACGCGGGCGAACCCGTGCCGGTACGCGCTGGCGAAGGGAAGGCTCGTGCTCGTGCTCACGCTCCCATCCTGGCAGGGCCCGCCCGCTGGCCGCTCGGGGCTTGACGCCCGCAGGCCGGGGCGCGGGGACGTCGGAGGTCGCGGTTAGGGTCGAAGACGGGGAGAAGAGGACCATGCGCTACATCGAGAACGAAGGCCGGATCGTCTGGAGCGCGAGCGACCTCAAAGCGGCGGCCGAGTGCGAGTTCGCCTGGCTGCGTGCGATCGACGCGAAGCTCGGCCGGGTCGCCGCCGTGGAAGACCCCGACGACCCGACCCTCGAGCGGGCGGGGCGCCTGGGGACGGCGCACGAACTGCGCACCCTGGAGGCGTACCGCGCGCGGTACGGCGCCGGAGTCGTGGAGATCCCCGAGACGCGCTCCTCGGATGCGGCGGCGCTCGCCGACGCGGTGGAGCGCACACGCGCGGCCCTGGCCTCCGACGCCGACGTGATCTATCAGGCCGCCTTCGCCACCGACGAGTTCGTGGGGTTCGCCGACTTCCTCGTGCGCGACCCTTCGACCGGCTCAGGGGCCGGGGCGGGGACCGTGCGCGGGCCATGGCTCGTGCAGGACACCAAGCTCGCCCGGCGCGCGCGGGTGACCGCGCTCATGCAGTTGGCGGCATACGTCGACCAGCTCGATCGCCTCGGCGTCCCGCGGTCCGACCGCGTCGAGCTTCTCCTCGGTGACGGGACCGTCAGCACGCACGACGTCGACGACCTGCTGCCCGTCTTCGGACTGCGGCGCGAGCGCCTGCGCGCGCTCATCGCCGACCGCCGCGTCGACCTCGGCGCCGCGGGCGAGCCGATCGCGTGGGCAGACCCGCGCGGCGACCTCGCCGTGGTCGCATGCGGGCGCTGCCCCACGTGCGAGCTCGAGGTCGTCGTCCACCGCGACCTGCTGCTGGTCGCCGGCATGCGCCCCGTTCAGCGGGCCCGTCTCACGGCGGCGGGCATCCGCACGATCGATGCGCTCGCCGGTGCGACCGAGGCGCCCGACGGCATGAGCGCCGACACCTTCGCGTCGCTGCGCACGCAGGCGAAGCTGCAGCTGCAGAGCCCAGACCCCGCTGCGGCAGACGCTGCGGCGGTGCCGGTGTACGAGGTCGTGGCGCCGCAGGCGCTGGGCGCGCTGCCGCGTCCCGACCTGGGCGATCTCTTCTTCGACTTCGAGGGCGACCCCCTCTACACCGAGGGTGAGAGCGGCCAGTGGGGGCTGGACTACCTCTTCGGCTGGATCGACATGCGCGAGCAGTACTCGGCGCTGTGGGCGCACGACTTCGCCGCCGAGAAGGCGGCGCTGGAGCGGTTCCTCGACCTCATCGCGCTGCGGCGGTCGCAGCATCCCGACATGCACATCTATCACTACGCGCCCTACGAGCCGGCCCACCTGCTCACGATGGCGGCGCGCTACGGCGTGCGGGAGGGCGACGTCGACCGCCTGCTGCGCGAAGGCGTCTTCGTCGACCTGTATCCCATCGTGCGCCGCGCGCTGCGCGTGGGGTCGCGGTCGTACTCGATCAAGAAGCTCGAGCCGCTGTACATGGGCGACGAGGTGCGCACCTCCGACGTGCAGCGCGGCGACGACTCGATCGTGCGGTACGTGGAGGCGCGGGCACTCGCCGACGACGGCGACACCGCCGCGTCCGAGGCGATCCTCGCCGACCTCGCCGACTACAACCGCTACGACTGCGTCTCCACGCGGCGCCTGCGCGACTGGCTCGTCGACCGTGCCCGCGAGGCGGGGCTGGTGCCGGCCCGCGGACTCGAGCCCGACGAGGTCGTCTACGCCGAGTCGCCGCGGGCGACCGCCCTGCAGCGGTGGGCGGCCGACGCGCCCGAGGCCCAGGCCGGTGCGCTGCGGCTGGGCGCGGCGGCCATCGATTACTACCCGCGCGAGGCGAAGTCCTTCTGGGCCACGCATTTCCTGCGCCTGCGCGAACCGGTCTCGGTGTGGGAGGACACGCGCGATGTCGTCGTGGTGGATGCCGCGCGCTCCCGCGTGCTGACCGACTGGCACTTCGCCGAGTCGGGAAGGGGAGCAGAACGCCGCATCCTGCAGCTGCGGGGCGATGTCGCCCCCGGCACCCGCCTCACCGCGGGGGGCGAGCCGTTCGCGATCTACGACCTGCCCGCGCCGTTCCCCTACCAGCCGCGCCCGCGGTGGATCCACGGCGCACGGTGGGTGCGTGTTGTCGACGTGCTCGACGACGGCGCGATCGTGGAGGAGACCGCCGTCGACGGCAACACCTGGAGCGAGCTGCCGCTGGCCCTCACGCCCGCCGCCCCGCCGCGCGCGGGCAACCAGCAGGCCGCGATCGACGCGTGGGCGGATGCCGCACTGGCCGCAGCCCCGCAGCTTCCGGCCGACGCTGCCACCGACATCCTGCTGCGCCGCCCGCCGCGCACGCAGGGACAGGGGGCGCTCACGCCCTCCGCGGGCGACGACGTCGCCGCGATCGTGCGCAGCGTCGCCGACCGGGACCGCAGCTATCTCGCCGTGCAGGGCCCGCCCGGGACGGGGAAGACCTACGTCGGCTCCCACGTCATCGCTCGACTGGTTGCCGAGCGCGGGTACAAGATCGGTGTCGTGGCGCAGTCGCACGCCGTCGTGGAGCACATGCTCGACCGCGTGGTCGCCGCAGGGGTGCCGGCATCCCTCGTGGCGAAGACCCCGAAGGACCCGGAGGCGAAGACCTCCTTCACGCCGCTCCCGCGCAACGGCCTCGCCGCCTTCACCGCCGAGCACGCGTCGGGCGGATTCGTCGTGGGTGGCACGGCGTGGGACTTCTCCCACGAGGGACGCATCCCGCGCGGGAGCCTCGACCTCCTCGTCATCGACGAGGCGGGCCAGTTCTCCCTCGCCTCCACGATCGCCGTCTCGCTCGCCGCGCCGCGCCTGCTGCTGCTGGGCGACCCGCAGCAGCTGCCGCAGGTGTCGCAGGGCACGCACCCCGAGCCGGTGGACACCTCGGCGCTGGGCTGGGTGATGGACGGCGCCGAAGTCGTGCCGCCGGAGTACGGCTACTTCCTCTCGCGCACATGGCGCATGCATCCGCGGGTGGCCGGCCCCGTGTCGCGCCTGTCGTACGAGGGCAAGCTCGCCTCCCACCCCTCCACGGCCCTGCGCGAGCTCGAGGGCATCGAGCCGGGCGTGCATCCGATTCCGCTGCGGCACTCCGGCAACGCCACGTCCTCGCCCGAAGAGGCGGCCGAGGTCGTACGGATCGTGTCCGACCTCGTGGGCCGCTCGTGGACGGCCACCGACGTCGACGACGACGGCGCCGTGCGGATGCTGGCGCCCCGGCCGCTGGCGCCGGAGGACATCATCGTCGTGACGCCCTACAACGCCCAGCAGGTCGCGGTGGAGGAGGCGCTCGCCGCATCCGGGTTCCCCACCGTGCCGGTGGGCACCGTCGACCGGTTCCAGGGGCAGGAGGCGGTCGTGGCGATCGTGTCGCTCGCGGCATCCTCCGGGCGGGATGCGCCGCGCGGTCCGGAGTTCCTGCTGCTGGCCAACCGCATCAACGTCGCGCTGTCGCGTGCGATGCAGGCGGCGTACCTGGTCTACTCGCCCGGACTGCTCGACGACCTGCCGCGCACGCCCGAGGGTGTCGCGCGCCTGAGCGCCTTCGCGCGCCTGGTGGCCGCCGCCACCCCGGCAGCCACGCTCGTGCCCGCCTGACCGTTCCCTGAAGTGGTCAGACGGTTCCGTAGAGGCGGTCGCCGGCGTCGCCGAGGCCGGGCACGATGTACCCCTTCTCGTCGAGGCGCTCATCCAGCGCGCCCAGCACCAGGGTCACGTCGCGCCCGTCGACCTGCTTCTCGATCGCGGCGACGCCCTCCGGCGCGCCGAGCAGGCAGATCGCGGTGACATCCTGCGCGCCGCGGCGGAACAGGAAATCGATCGCGGCGCCGAGCGAGCCGCCCGTGGCGAGCATCGGATCCAGCACGAAGCACTGGCGGTCGCTGAGGTCGTCGGGAAGCCGCTCGGCGTAGGTCTTCGGCTCGAAGGTCTCCTCGTCACGCACCATCCCGAGGAAGCCGACCTCGGCGGTGGGCAGGAGCTTGACCATGCCTTCGAGCATGCCCAGCCCCGCGCGCAGGATCGGCACCACGAGGGGCGGGGCTCGCTGATGCGCACGCCCACCGTCGTCGTGACGGGAGTCTGGATCTCGTGCGGTTCGACGCGCACCCCGCGGGTGGCCTCGTACGCCAGCAGCGTCACGAGTTCCTCCGTGAGCTGCCGGAACACCGGCGATGGGGTGCGCGCGTCACGCAGCACCGTCAGTTTGTGGGTGATGAGGGGGTGGTCGGCCACGTGCACACGCATAGGCTCAATCTATCCGCTCGACCCCGTCCGAAACTCGGAGCCGCATGACCGTCCCGCCCGGCGACCTCGTCGCGATGCGCCGCGCGCTCGCGCTGGCCGAGCGGGCCGGAGCCGACGGCGACGTTCCGGTGGGAGCGGTGGTGACCGATGCCGCCGGCACGGTGATCGGCGAGGGACGCAACCTGCGCGAACTCACGCACGACCCCACCGCCCACGCCGAAGTGGTCGCCCTGCGGGAGGCGGCGGCATCCGCGGGCACGTGGCACCTCGCCGGCTGCACGCTCGTGGTGACCCTCGAGCCGTGCGTCATGTGCGCGGGGGCGGTGCTGCAGGCCCGCGTCCCGCGGCTGGTGTTCGGCGCGTGGGAGGACAAGGCCGGCGCCGCCGGCTCGATGTACGACGTCGTGCGCGACCGCCGCCTGCCGCACCGCGTGGAGGTGGTCGCCGGCGTCGAGGCGGAGGCGTCGCTGGCGCTGCTTCGGCGCTTCTTCGCCGGCCGCCGCTGACCCCGCCGCGGAGCAGGATCAGCGCGGGAGGTGCGGCAGCACTTCGGAGCCGAGGTACTCGAGCTGCTCGAGGTCGCCCATGTCCATGAGCTGGAAGTAGACCCGCTCGGCGCCGAGAGCCTGGAGTCGCTCGACCTTGGCGGTGATCTCCGCCCGTCCGCCCGCGACATTGCCGCCGTTGCTGCGGTACTCCTCCAGATCCCGGCCGAGCGTCGCCGCGCGGCGGGTGAGGTCGGCCTCGGATGCTCCGGCCAGTGTCGGAGTCGCCACGGAGAGCTTGAGCGTGCCGGGGTCGCGATCGATCGCCGCGCACGCCGCGCGTACGCCGGCGAACTTCTCGGCCACGGTCGGCTCGGGCACGAAGCCGATGTTGAACTCCGTCGCGAACCGCGCCGCCACCGCGGGAGTGCGGCGGGGCCCGCCGCCGCCGACGATGACCGGCATGCGGGTCTGGACGGGCTTGGGCAGGGCGGGGGAGTCTTCGACGGTGTAGTGCTCGCCGGCGAAGTCGAACCGCTCACCGACGGGCGTCTGCCACATGCCGGTGAGGATGGCCAGCTGCTCCTCGAGGATGCCGAACCGCTTCGCCGGGAACGGGATGCCGTACGCACGGTGCTCGCGCTCGAACCAGCCCGTGCCGAGGCCGAACTCCACCCGGCCACCCGACATCCGGTCGACCTGCGCCACCTGCACCGCGAGCACGCCGGGAAGACGGTGCGTCGCGGAGGAGACGAGGGTGCCCAGGCGGATGCGGCTGGTCTCGCGGGCGAGGCCGGCGAGCGTCGTCCACGCATCCGTGCCGCCGGGAAGGGGATCGCCCTCACCCATGCGCAGGTAATGGTCGGAGCGGATGAACGCGTCGAATCCGAGGCGCTCGGCCGTCAGGGCGAAGGCGAGCTGGTCGTCGTAGTCGTAGCCCTGCTGCGGCTCGGTGAAAATGCAGTACTCCACCGGGCCAGTCTGTCAGCCCGCCGCGGGGCTCCCGTCCGCGTGCGCGCCGGCCGAGCGTCCCGCCGTGGCAGCATCCGGCGCCTCCCCCGTGCCGGTGCGGTCGAGGTCGGGCTCGAGATAGATCGCACGCGCGACCGGCACTGCCGCGCGGATGCGCTGCTCGACGGTGTCGATGTGTGCAGCCACCGTGGTCAGCGGCGCGTCTGCCGGCAGGGCGAGCTTGGCCGCCACCAGCAGCTCGTCGGGTCCGAGGTACAGGGTCTTCAGGTGGATCACGCGATCGACCTCGGGGCCGTCCTCGATGGCGGCGACGATGCGGTCGTGGTCGGCCTCGGTGGCGCCCTCCCCGACGAGCAGGCTCTTGGTCTCGATGCCCAGGACGATCGCGACGAGGATCAGGAGCGCGCCGATCAGGAGCGTGCCGATCGCGTCGAAGATCGGGTTGTGGGTGATGGCGGCGAGGCCGACACCGAACAGGGCGAACACCAGGCCGGTGAGGGCCGCGATGTCCTCCAGCAGCACGACCGGCAGCTCGGGGGCCTTGGAGCGGCGCACGAACGACACCCACGACTGGCCGGGCTCGCGGACGCGATTGCTCTCCTTGACGGCCGTGCGCAGGGAGAACGACTCCAGGACGATCGCGATGACCAGCACGGTGATCGGGATCCACACGTTCTCGAGCTCGTGCGGGTGCGTCAGCTTGTCCACTCCCTCGTAGAGGGAGAACAGTCCCCCGACGGAGAAGAGGATGATCGACACCACGAACGCGTACACGTAGCGTTCGCGCCCGTAGCCGAACGGATGCTCGCGGTCGGCGCTGCGCCGCGCGCGCCGCCCGCCCAGCAGCAGCAGGAGCTGGTTGCCGGAGTCGGCGAGCGAGTGGATCGCCTCCGCGAGCATCGACGCCGAGCCTGAGGCCAGCCACGCGAGGAACTTCGCGATCGCGATGCCCATGTTCGCCAGGAATGCCGCGATGATGGCGCGGCCGCCTCCGGATGCACTCACGGTCAGTCCGCCGATCGCAGGATGATGGCCTCGGTCGAGGGCGCAGGGTCGGCGGGGACGCCGACGTAGCCGATGCGCGTGAGCAGCGCGTGACGGAACTGCGCGGGGGCCTCCAGGTGCGGGCTGTGGCCGACACCGGGCAGGTCGATCTCCATCACGTCCCCGCCGGCATCCGCGTAGGCGGCGAGCACGTCGCGTGTCTGCGACACCATGGGCTGCGGCGGGGCGACCTCCGGCCCCGGCCAGTCCGGCAGGATGCCCAGGCGCCCGAGGTCGTTCGGCTCGTAGACCGACGCATCCGACACGATCGCGTCCACCGCGCCGTGCACCCACAGGAGGGGCGGCTTGTCGGCGAGGTCGACGATGCCCGACACGTCGAAGTACTTCGGTGACAGTGCATTGAGCACGCCGGTGGTGCCCGCCGCGTACCCCGGCCACGCATCGGTGCGAACGGAGTCACCCGGGTAGTTGCCGCCTGCGGTCGAGGTGGCGAGCATCGCCGCCACCCACACGTCTTCGTGCTCCGTCGTGTACGCGCTCGAGACGAACCCCGCCCGGAACATGTTGCGGGGCGACGTCTCCGCCTCCTCGCCGGAGTCGCCTGCGGCCAGGCGTCGCACGAAGTCGGGGTTCGCCATCCCGCCGCCGGTGCCGGCGTCGTCGGACGTGAGGCGCGTGCCGTCCCGGCGGGTGCCCCCGAAGCCGTACGGGGAGATGGGCGCTTCGAGAGTGAGCGAGAGCACCGGGTGCTCGAGCGCGTACTGCAGGATGACCGCCGCGCCCAGCGACCAGCCCACGAGGTGGGCGGTGTGGATGCCGAGCGTCTCCAGTGTCGCGGCGAGGTCGTCGCTGAAGTCGCGCACCCCGCGCGTGGCGTCCACCGGTGCGTTCTCGGTGCCGCCGTACCCGCGAAGGTCGACGGCGAGCACGCGGAGGTCGCGGGGAAGGTCCTGGAGGATCTCCTGCCAGAAGAGCGATGACCCGACGGTGCCGTGGACGAAGGCGACGGTGCGATCGGCGGGGGTGGACGGATCGTCCCCGTCCCGCTCGAGCACGGTCACGCTCAGCCGCGGCGTCTCGACGCGTCGTGAGGAGATTCCGTCGAACAGGGTCATGGGGAGGTCCTCCGCACTGTGTCGCGAGCGATCGGGCCGCCCGCGAATCGACTATATCTCCGGCGTCGGCGGGACGGAACGCGCCACCCTCACCCCTGCGGCTGCTCCTCGCCGCTGTAGAAGGCGTACGTCGCCTCCGCCGCCCGGGCGGCGGCCTCCGCATCCGCGCCGGCGGCGATGTGCGCGTGCGCCCATGCATCCGCCGCGCGGCGTGTGAACGCGCGCCCCTCCTCGGTGAGCGGCCATGTGTAGGCGTCCTCCGGCCGCGGACCGGGTGCGCCGGTGAGGTGAAGCGACAGGCCGAGGAGCCCCTGGTCCCAGCCCACGCCGGTGGCCCCCGGGCCGAACTGCTCCCAGAAGCCGGGCGGGAGGTCCTCCGCCCGGGCGGTGTGGGTGAGCGTGAGTTCGGTGGCCTCCTCGCCGACGGCCCGTAGCCCGACGGTCACCCACGACATGCCGCCGCCGTACTCCCACGTGAGCCGGTACTCGGCCGACCCGTCCTCCGGCGGGGTGCACGACCGGATCGTGCCGCCGGCGTTGCCGACCACCTGATAGTGGCCGCCCAGACGCAGATCGCCCTCCACCGGGGCGAACCAGCGGGCGATCCGCTCCGCCGTGGTCGTGGCCTCCCACACGTCGGCGAGGGGCGAGGGGTAGGTGCGGGTGAGGCTCTGCGCGTGACGGGACGCGCCGTCGACCTCCTCGGTGCGGACCGCCCTCGTGACGGCGTCGATCTCGTTATTCACGTCGACCATGTCAGAACTCTCCTTCGGTGGGGGTGGGCGGTGCTGCGGCGTCGGATGCGGCCCGGCGGCGATCGCGCCTGCCGCGGGCGAGCTCCGTGCCGAGGGCGTCGAGGTGCGGCGTCCAGAAGCGGCGGAACTGCCCGATCCAGCGGTCGGCTTCGGCCAGCGCCTCGGGCTCGAGGGCGTACAGGCGCCGGGTCCCCTCGGCCCGCACGCTCGCGAAGCCCGCGTCGCGCAGGACTCTCAGGTGCTGCGACACGGCGGGCTGGCTGATGCCGAACTCCGTCTGCACGACCTCGCCGACCTCGCCCGCGCGGCGCTCGCCGTCGCCGAGCAGTTCGACGATGCGGCGGCGGACCGGGTCTCCCAGGATGTCGAGGGCGTGCATGCGACACATTCTTGCGCACGCGCTTATATAAGACAAGAATGAATGAGACCTCTTCTAGGATGGCGCCATGACCGATGATCCGTCCGACCTCCTCCCCGCCGTCGCGATCCTCGGAGCCGGATCCATGGGCGGCGCGATCCTTCGCGGTCTCGTGCGCTCCGGACTCGCGCCCGCTGTCACCGTGACGAACCGCACGGCGGCCAAGGCGGGCGAGCTCGCGGGGCTTGAGGGCGTCACGAGCCTCGCGCTCGAGGAGGATCCGCACGCGAATGCGGTCGCGGTGGCCTCCGCCGACGTCGTGCTCGTGGGCGTCAAGCCCGCCATGGTCCCGGGCCTGCTCCGGGAGATCGCTCCGCACGTGCGCGAGGGGGCCATCGTGGTGAGCCTTGCCGCCGGTGTTCCGCTCGCGACCTTCACCGGGATCCTCGGCCCGCGCGTGGTCGTGCTGCGCTCGATGCCGAACACGCCCGCACTGGTGGGCAAGGCCGTCACCGGCCTCGCGGCCGATGCCGCCGCATCCGCCGCCCACATCGCGGTCGTCCGCCGCCTGTTCGAGACGGTGGGAGCGGTGGTGGAGGTGCCCGAGTCCCAGATCGACGCGCTGTCCACGATCTCCGGGTCGGGCCCGGCCTACGTCTTCCTGCTCGTGGAGCAGCTCGCCGAGGCGGCCGTGCGCAAGGGATTCTCCGAGGCCGAGGCGTGGATGCTGGCGGGGCAGACCTTCATCGGCGCGGCGGCGCTGATGGAGGCGACGGGGGAGGACCCGCGCGAACTGCGCCGCCAGGTCACGAGCCCGAAGGGCACGACCGAGCGCGCCGTGGGGGTGCTGCAGGACGCGGATCTGGCCGGCGTGTTCGAGCGGGCGACGGATGCGGCGCTGGCTCGCGCGCGGGAGCTCGCCGCCGGGTGACCGGGGCGCGCGCGGTCAGCGATCGAGCGCGGCGAACCGCTCGATGTCGGAGTTGGTCCCCGACACGATGATGAGGTCGTGGTTGGTCACGATCGTGTTCGCCTCGGCGTAGCGGAACGGCCGCCCGGGGCTCTTGACTCCCACGACCGTGACGTTGTACTTGCTCCGCACGCCCGATTCGTTTAGTCCGATGCCCCGGATGAACTTGGGCGGGTACATCTTCGCCAGTGCGAAGTCGTCGTCGAAACGGATGAAATCGAGCATCCGCCCACTGACCAGGTGCGCCACGCGCTCGCCGGCCTCGCGCTCGGGGTAGATGACGTGGTTCGCCCCCACGCGAGCGAGGATCTTGCCGTGCGCCTGCGAGACCGCCTTGGCCCAGATCTGCGGCACCTTCAGGTCGACGAGGTTGGCGGTGATGAGCACGGAAGCCTCGATGAGCGATCCGACCGCCACGACGGCCACCTGGAAATCCTGCGCGCCGATCTGCTTGAGCGCGTCGATGTTGCGGGCGTCGGCCTGGACGGCGTGGGTGACGCGGTCCGACCATTTCTGCACGAGCTCGAGGCTGTCGTCGATGGCGAGCACGTCCCGGTCGAGGCGGTCGAGTTCGCCGGCGCACGCGGCGCCGAACCGGCCGAGGCCGATGACGAGGACGGGCGAGTCGCTACGGATGCGGTCAACCAACGATGGGCCTTTCCACGGGCAGTGAGTACAGCTGCGTGCGGGACGTCGCAGCGACCGCCGCGGCGAGTGTCACTGTACCAACGCGCCCCATGAACATCGTCGCCGCCAGTACGTAGACCGCGGGGTCGGGCAGGTCGGCGGTCAGGCCCGTGGACAGTCCGACCGTCGCGAAGCCGGAGATCACATCGAAGAGCACCTCTTCGATCGGCGCCTGCGTGATCTGCCCGATCGTCACCGTCGAGAGAGCGACGATCGTCGCGCCCCACGCCACGACGGAGAGGGCGACCCGCTGCACGTCGCTGGGGATGCGGCGTCCGAAGGCCTCGACGGAGGAGCGGCCCTTCGCCTCCGACCACACCGCGAGGGCGAGCACGGCGAGCGTGGTCACCTTGATGCCGCCGGCGGTGGACGCCGATCCGCCACCCACGAACATGAGCATCGAGCCCACCACGAGGGTGGATCCGTTCAGGTCGCCGATGTCGACGACGCTGAATCCGCCCGACCGGGTCATCGCGGAGACGAAGAATGCCTGGAAGGTCGTGTCCCACGCATCCAGGCTTCCGAAGGTCTTGGGGTTGTTGTACTCGAGGAGGAGGATCACTCCCGCTCCCACGACGAAGAGGATGGTCGTGGTGATGAGGGTGAGCTTGGTGTGGAGCGACCAGCGGCGGACGTGCCAGTAGTGCTTCCACAGCGAGAAGATCACCGGGAACCCGATCGAACCGAGGAACACCCCGGCCATGAGGACGGTGAGCAGGAAGTAGTCGTCGGCGAAGGGCGCCAGGCCGTTGGCGTTGGGGACGAAGCCGGTGTTGGTGAAGGCCATGGCGGCGTAGTACGGCGCCTCCCACAGCGCCACCAGCGGGTCGATGCCGGCCATGATGAGCGCGGGGTAGAGCAGGACCGCGAGCCCCGCCTCGATGGCGAGGGTGGAGAGGGCGACGGTCAGCAGCAGCTGCCCGACCTCGCCCAGGCGCACCGTCTGGCCCTCGTTGACGGGCCCGCCGTGCACGCGCAGCGGATTCGAGTCGCCGGCGGCGATGAGCTTGGCACGCAGGCCGAGGCGCTTGGAGATCACCAGCCCGAGGATCGACGCGAGCGTGAGCACGCCCAGCGCCCCCACGTTGACACCGATGTAGGTGAAGACGTGTCCCAGCGGCGACCAGTGGGAGTACATGTCCACGGTCGCCAGACCCGTCACGCAGATGGTGGAGACGGCCGTGAACAGCGCATCGGCGAAGGGCGTGCGCGTTCCGTCGGCGGAGGCCGCCGGCAGGGAGTACAGCGCCGTGAACAGCAGAATGAGCGCGAGGAACACGAGCACCGCGAAGCGGGCCGGCGACGAGGTCGTCAGGTTACGGACCCGATCCCAGCCTCTGTCCCATTGTGCGGACCACCCACGGCGGCCGCGAGGCCACGCCGGCGCTGACGCCATCGCGTCGCCCCTTTCGCTCGTGGACCTGGCTCATGGTACTCCGGGGCGAGCGCGACTAATCTGAAGCAATGGTGGACATCTTCGACGTGATCGCAGACCGCACGCGTCGCGACATCCTCCAGCTCCTCCTCGAACGTTCGACGGACGGCCAGGACGGCACCAGCGTGTCGCACATCGTACAGGTCCTCGGTGCGAGCCAGCCGACGGTGTCCAAGCACCTGAGGGTGCTCCGGGATGCGGGGCTGGTGTCCGTACGCGAAGAGGGTCAGCATCGCTATTACAGCCTGCAGACCGCGCCGCTGGACGAGGTCGACGATTGGCTGGTGCCCTTCTTCTCCGTGGATCCGCCGACGCCGGCGACGCTGCCCGAACCCGCCGCGCACGCGGCGGATGTGGTCGGGCGCGCCGCCGCGTCGGCGAAGCACGCGGTGACCGCGGCCCTGCGCAAGCTGCCGGGCCGCTGACGCATCAGGCGTCGCTGTCGGCGTCGTCCTTCCGGTCGGCGTCCTTGTCGGCGTCCTTGTCCGCGTCGTCCTTGTCGGTGTCCTTGTCCGCGTCCTCGTCGGGAGCGGTGGGGGTGCGGTCGTCCGCGTCGTCGCCGCCGCGCGGTCCGAAGCCGTCACGCGGTCCGGAGCCGTCGTGGTCGCGCGAGTCGGAGTGGTCGTGCCCACGCGGGGCGTCCCGCTCGTCGGAGCCGCCCCCGCGGGGGCCGGCGTCCTCCGGCATCCGGGAACCGTCGGTGAATTCGAATCCCGACTCGGGGCCCGAGTTCAGGTTCCATCCGGTCGCGAGCCCGCCGCCGAAAGCGAGTGCCGTGACGGCGACGCCACCGGCGACCGCCGCCGTGATGACGGGCCAACGGCGCTTGCGTGGAGTCGTCTCCTCGGCAGGCTCCGCAGGTGCCGGGGCCGCGGGGGTGTGGGTGGTGGCGGATTCTTCAGGGGTACTGGGTGAGGCCGGAGCCGGTCCGGCAACTGGTTTCTCGGTCATGTCCCCACTATCGCCGGGCGGATTATGGGAGATGTCAGGGCGGTTTGAGTGTGGGCTGTGAGTTCGGCCGTCACCGGCTGCGCCGGCGGAACAGCCACGCTCCCCACGCGGCCGAGAGGGCGAGGATGAGGCCGCACCACAGCAGCGCCCATCCGAGTTCGGCTCCCATCCCGGTGCTGAAGAGGAACCCGCGGATCGTCTCGATGATGGGAGTCACCGGCTGGCTGTTCGCGATCCATTGCAGCCACTGCGGCATGGTCGCCACGGGGACGAAGGCGCTGGAGAGGTAGGGCAGGAACAGCAGGATGAAGCCGTAGGCGTTCGCCCCTTCCGGGCTTCGCGCGGCAAGTCCGATCGCCGCGAACAGGTACGTGATCGCGAGGATGTACAGCGCGATGATCGCGAGCGCCCCCAGCCATCCCAGCGCGCTCGCGGTGGGACGGAAGCCGACCACCACGGCCACGAGGATGACGACGCCGGTGGCCAGGAGGTTGCGCACGAGGCTGGCGACGACGTGCCCGGTCAGCACGGCGCCGGAGCGCAGTGGCATCGTGCGGAATCGGTCCACGATGCCGGCCTTCATGTCGCCGGCGACGTACAGTGCCGTGGACGACGCGCCGAAGCCGGCGCACGTGAGGATGATCCCGGGGACGACGTAGTCGACGTAGCCGCCGCCGGGTTCGAGGGCGCCGCCGAACACGAACGTGAACATCAGCATCAGCAGGACCGGCAGCAGGATCGCCATCATGAGCGATTCCGCGTCGCGCAGGGAACGCAGCAGCGATCGCCACACGAACACGCGTTCGGCGCTGATCCCGGCCAGGCGGGGGCGCAGGAGGGTGGGGGTGGTCACGGGGTGCTCCTTTCGGGGATCGGTGCGGGGTCGTCGGTGAGAGCCAGGAACACGTCGTCGAGGGTCGGCCGGCGAAGACCGACGATGCCCTCATCCCCGTCCGCGTCGAGGGCGTCGAGGGCCGAGCGCAGTCCCCGCACCGTCCCGTCGGTGGGGATCTCTCGCAGGAGATCCCCGGCCGGGCCGCGCAGTTCGACCACCTCGCTTCCGACACGGGACTTCAGCTCCGACGGAGTGCCGGATGCGACGATGCGACCACCGTGCAGGACGGCGACGCGGTCGGCGAGCTGATCGGCCTCCTCGAGATACTGCGTCGTGAGGAACACGGTGGTCCCTCCGGCGGCGAGCGTGCGGATGACGTCCCACAGTTCCCGTCGGCTGCGAGTGTCCAGTCCGGTGGTCGGCTCGTCGAGGAAGAGCACCTGCGGGGTGACGACGAGGCTGAGGGCGAGATCCAGGCGCCGCCGCATCCCGCCGGAGTAGGTGCCGACCGACCGTGAGGCCGCGGCCGTCAGATCGAACCGCTCGAGGAGCTCGGCCGAGCGCTCGCGCGCGGCTCGCGGGCGCAGGCCCGACAGCCGGCCGAGCATCGTCAGGTTCTCCGCGCCCGTGAGCACGTCGTCCACGGCGGCGGCCTGACCGGTCAGGGCGATGCGCTGCTGCACGTCGCGCGGGTGCGTGGCGACGTCGAATCCCGCCACTCGGGCGTCCCCGGCGTCGGGCAGCTGCAGCGTCGTGAGGATCGAGATCGTCGTCGTCTTGCCCGCCCCGTTCGGTCCGAGCAGTGCGAAGACCTCACCCCGGCGGACGCTGAATTCCAGGTCGTCGAGGACGACGCGTCCGCCGAACTGCTTGCGCAGGCGGCGGACGGCGATGGCGGCGTCCATCGGCTCTCCTTTCTGTGTATGACGTAAACTGCGTATGAAGGTAACACACGGTGTATCGCATAAACAGACCTAGAATGTGATCGTGGAAGAGCAGCCCCTCGATCTCGAGCCTCCGCGCGGCGTCGCGCTCGCGTGGGGAATGGCCGCCGACCCGCAGCGCGGGCCGAAGCGGGAAATGAGTCTGGAGCGCATCGTCGACGCGGCCGTGCAGATCGCCGATGCCGACGGGCTGGGCGCCGTGTCGATGGCGGCGGTCGCCGCGCGACTGGGGTACACGACGATGTCGCTGTATCGGTACGTCAGCGCCAAGGAGGACCTCATCCAGCTCATGCAGGAGGAGGCGACGGGGCTTCCGCCGGAGTCCGTCCGGGAGGCGGACGGGTGGCGGGCCGGGCTGGTCACCGCTTACCGTGCCAGCGTGCAGGTGTACCTGGAGCATCCGTGGATCCTCGACATCCCGATCACCGGGTCGCCGGTCACCCCGAACTCCGCGGCTTTCATGGACGTCATGCTCGACGCTCTCGCCGACACCCCTCTGACCGAGGACGAGCGCCTCGCGGCGGTGCTGCAGGTCACCGGCCAGGCTCGGTGGTACGGCACGATCCTCGCCGCGTACTCCCGCCAGGCCCGTGAGCGCGGAATGTCCCCGGAGGAGATCAGCGCGTACGAGGATCAGCTCTTCGCGAGCCTCATCACGGCGGAGGAGTACCCGGCGCTTCGCCGAGCCGTCG
Organism: Microbacterium lushaniae; assembly: GCF_008727775.1. NCBI lineage: Bacteria > Bacillati > Actinomycetota > Actinomycetes > Micrococcales > Microbacteriaceae > Microbacterium > Microbacterium lushaniae. The sequence goes on along the minus strand of NZ_CP044232.1, from coordinate 2,970,363 downwards.
ACGCGGGGGTGTTCCGCTCCGAGGCCGACCCCTTCCGGTTCGGGTTGGATCGCACTCTCGACGGGATCGCCGCGTACATCGCCGAACGCGAGTCCGGCGCGGCTCCGGTGCCCTCCGCGACGTGGCTGGAGCCGGCGCCGGCCGGTGTCGCCGACGACAAGCGGTACCGCGAAGCGCGCAAGGCCGTGCGGGAGGCGGAGAAGGCTCTCCGCGCGGCCAGGCGACTCGAACGCCAGGCGCTCACCGAAGCCCGTCAGCGGGCAGCGCGCGCTCGCCGCGACGCGTGAGCCTGCCCCATCCGGCCCAGCAGTCACGCGGGTTTACAGGCGTCGCACCCACCGCCTAGAGTGTCGGCAGCACACCGCGAGAGGGGAACGCCATGGCCGAACTGCCGGACGTGCGGTTCCTCACCGTCGCCGAGGTGGCCGAGTTGATGCGCGTGTCCAAGATGACCGTCTACCGCCTCGTGCACTCCGGCGAACTCCCCGCGGTGCGATTCGGCCGGAGTTATCGCGTGCCCGAGTCGGCGGTGGTCGATGCCATGCAACGGCCGGTCGCCGACGTCGGCTAGACTGATCCGAGGCCTTTTTTCGCGCCTCGTGTACCCGGGAGCCGGCGATCGGCACCCAGACCCTTGACATTGTGAGGTTTTCCGTGGGTTCTGTCATCAAGAAGCGCCGTAAGCGCATGGCGAAGAAGAAGCACCGCAAGCTGCTTCGCAAGACTCGTCACCAGCGCCGCAACAAGAAGTAAGCGGCCGACACACCGAGCGCCTGTCCTTCGTGGCGGGCGCTTCGTGTTCGTCGCAACCGTTCCGCCGTCATCACTGGAGCCGCCATGCAGTCCATCTCCGTCCAGCAGCTGCGCGAGCGTGAGGGCGTCCCGCTCATCGACGTGCGCGAGCCCGACGAGTACGCCGCCGGGCACGTGCCCGGTGCCGTCAACATGCCGATGTCGACCCTCGGCGAGCACGTCGACGACCTTCCCGAGGGTCCCTTCGACGTGATCTGCCAGGTCGGCGGGCGCTCGGCGCGTGTGGTCGAGGCCCTCACCGCGCGCGGACTCGATGCGACCAACGTGGACGGCGGCACCGGCGCCTGGGCCGAAGCCGGCTATGGCCTCGAGCGCTGAGCGCCGCCGGCCGTGAGGCTGCAGAGGAGCCGGTCGTGACGACCCTCACCCTCATCGGCAAGCCGGAATGTCATCTGTGCGATGTCGCCGAGGAGATCGTCGAGACCGTCGTGGCGGACCTCCCCGACGACGTGGCAGACGCCGTCGCCGTGGAGCGCGTGTCGATCCTGGAGGACCCCGCCCTGTATGACCGGTGGTGGGAGAAGATCCCCGTCGTCCTGATCGACGGAGCGCTGCACGCGCACTGGCGCGTGTCGGCCGATCGGCTGCGCGACGCGCTGCTGGACGCGGGCAGGCCCTAGGGCCCTATTCGAGTCCGAGCGTCCTCCCTACGCTTCGGAATATGACAGTGGTCGAGCACGCACGCGATACCACCCACCCCATTCCCCGGCCGGCGTACGCTCAGCCCAAGCTGATCGCGTTCGTGTTCCTCGGCGGGGCGCTGGGGGCCTCGGCGCGCCTCGGCCTCACCCTGGCGATGCCCTCGGATGCTGGCGACGACTGGCCGGTGCTCATCGCCAACCTCGTCGGAGCGTTCCTGCTCGGCCTCTTGCTGACGGGCCTGGCATCCCGCAAGCCGGAGACCCCCGGTCGGCGCGATTTCCGGCTGTTCGCCGGCACGGGGTTCATGGGCGGCTTCACCACGTACAGCTCGCTCGCGACGAACACCGCGGAGCTCTTCGAGTCGGACGTCCTGGGAGCAGTGCTGTATTCGCTGGGCACGCTCCTGGGCGGCATCGCCGCCGCGGCGGTCGGCATCTGGCTCGCCGGCCTCGTGTGGCGGCCGCGAGACGGGAAGGCCGCGTCATGAGCATCGGCATCTTCCTGCTGGCGGCCCTCGGCGGCGGTCTCGGGGCCGCCCTGCGGTTCACCACCGACGGCCTCGTGATGCGGAACGTGCATTCGGGGTACCCGTGGGGCACGTTCGTGATCAATTCCACCGGTTCGCTCCTCCTCGGCTTCCTCACCGGTCTCTCCGACTCCTCCGTCCTCGACGCGGATTGGTTGTTCGTGCTGGGCGGAGGTCTCATGGGCGGGTTCACGACCTTCAGCACCGCGATGGTCGACACCGTCCACATGCTGCAGAAGCGGACGTTCGGGCGTTTCTTCGCGAACTCCCTCGGCATGCTCGTCCTGACCGTCGTCCTCGCCTTCGTCGGCCTGGCCATCGGGCGAGCGCTCTGACCGACCGCCTCCATGCCGCCGCCGCCATGTCCTCGGAATCGGAACGAACGCCCGAGTGGATAGCCCGGCGCATCCTCCGCCCGCGCGGGTCGAGGTGGCATGTCTGCTCGCGCTGACCTTCGCGGCGGGGATCGTCGACGCGCTGAGCTGGATCGGGCTCAGCGGCGTCTTCACCGCGAACCAGACCGGGAACGTACTCCTTCTGGGCATGGGCGTGGCCGGCACGCCGGGGGTGAACGGCCTGCCGGCACTGTGCGCGCTGACGGCGTTCCTCCTCGGAGCGGCCATCGTGGGGCGGATGACCCGCGCGAGTCCGCCGGGATGGACCGGCCGGACGACGTGGATCTTCGCACTCGTCTCCGTCACGGTGCTCGCCCTGGCCGCGGTGGCGTGGCTGTGGCCGCCGCACCGCTTCGCGGTCTCGGGGCTCGCCATCACGGCGGTGCTGGCGGCCGCGATGGGGGCGCAGGGCGCGGAGGCGATGCGCCTGGCGGTTCCGCAGCTGATCACCGTCGCCGTCTCCAGCGCGGTGATCGGTGCGGGGATGAGCCTCCTGGTGGGCCCGTCGCGATCGCGCGCATCGGGTGTGCTGCGGCGGCTGCTGGCGATCGTGGCGCTGGCCACGGGCGCGTTCACGGGTGCCGTCCTGTCCCGGGTCGGGCTCGGGGCGGGGTTGGCCCTCGCCGGGAGCGTGGCCGCCGGGGCGGCCGTGATCGGGCATCGAAGCCGGGCTGTCCGGTGACCGCTGAACGGGAGACGGTGGGGCGATGACGCCGTGGGACGTCGTGTGGATCGTGGTCGGCGTGGTCATCCTCGTCGCCACGCTGGTGGATGCGTTCCTGGCCGTGCTGAACTACGACGAGGCCGGGCTCTTCGTCAACGGCGTCGTACGGACGCAGTGGATCGTGCTCCGCTCCATCACCAGACGGGTCCGCCGGCGCTGGCGGCCGGTCATCCTCCGCCAGGTCACCGGCATCCTCGTCCTCTCGACGATCCTGGCGTGGGTGCTCGGGATCATCCTCGGCTTCACGTTCATCTATCTGGGCGCCATGGGAGCAAGCGGCAACTTCCAGATCTCGGCGGGCGTGCAGGCCGACTTCTTCGGAGCCCTCTACCTCAGCACCGGCCAGTTCGCCACGGTCGGGGTGGACAACATCTCGCCGGGCGATGTCGTGTTCGACATGCTCACCGTCAGCGAGGCCATGATCAACGTCCTCGTCCTGTCCTTCCTCATCTCCTTCCTCGGCAGCGTCTACGGCGTCGTCCAGTCGCTGCGGGCGTTCTCGGCGAACTTCTTCCAGGCCGGTCGTGGCATCGCCAATCCCACCGAAACACTGGAGCCGTACTTCCCCGATGGCGTCGCACGGGGCCTGGACGGTCACCTCGGCTCGATCCTGGACTCCCTGAGCGCGTACTCCGACGGGCTCGCCCAGAATCCGGTGGCGTACTACTTCCAGAGCGGGCGGGAGCAGTTCTCCCTGCCGTACGCCCTGTACATGACCTCGGGAGTGACGGCCGCGCTGCGGTGGGGGCTGCCCACCGGGAGCGACCCCGCCAAGGAGCCCGATCTGATCCGGCTGGTGGAGGCCTTCGACGACTTCCGCGTGCATCTCCTGCGCATGCGGCGCCGGACGTCGCCGGCCACGCCCGACCCGGTCTCGCCCGACGACTTCACCGCCGCGGTCGCGGTCTTCGAGGGCCCTGAATCCAACGCCTCCCTCGACCCCTGGGTGCTGCGATTCCTCACCGTCCAGCGCCGAGTCATGACCGTGACGCAGACGCAGGGCCCGGTCGACCCGGCCGATGCGCACCGCCGGTACGTGCAATGGCTCCCCTTCGATTTCCAGGCCCAGTGGCTCCTCGCCGTGATCAGCCGCGACCTGGACTATCAGCCCGTCTTCCGCGACGTCGCAGCGACCCCCGACGGCATCCCGCTGGATGACCCACGCGCGTGGCGCGCCTCGGGTCCGACGCCCTCCGCGGAGCCACCCACGTCCCGCACGCCGCGCCCCTCGCGGATCGGCGCATGGGTGCGCCGGCGCCACCTCCTCATCGACCCTGGTTGGGTCCGCCTGACCGACGCACTCCGCACGCTCGCCGCCGTCGTTCTCGCCGTCGCGCTCAGCCTGCCCGTGTCGCAGCTTCTGGGCGCCGAGGCGGCGACCGGTGCCGTCTTCGCCGGGCTGGTCGCGCTCTTCTCCGCTCCGGCCACGACAGGAGCGGCCGCGTCTGCGCCCCGGTGGGCGATGCTCCTCACCGCGGTGCCCGTGCTCGTCGGACTGACCCTGGGTGCCCTGCTGCCCAAGGACGTCCTGACGTCCTCGATCGCCATCGCCGTGGTCGCCGCGGCGGCCGCGTGGGCCCGGCGGTTCGGACCGAAGTGGGGCGGGCTGGGCCAGCTCGCGTTCATCACCTTCTTCTTCACGACTCTCACGGGAGTGGAACCGGGCGCGGTCGCCGGCGCCGCCGTGGCTTCGCTCATGGGTCTGCTGGCCGACTGGGTCGTCAGGATCCTTCCGCGGCCCTCCGTGCAGCGCCAGGTGGACGGCGGGATCGGGGCGGTGTACACGCGGGTGGGGATGCTCCTGGACACGATGATCGATCTCGTCGCCAGTGGGCGCCAGGACACGCGCCTGCTTCGGGCCGTGCGGTCAGAGCGGGTCGCCCTGGAACGCACGGTGGGGTCGCTGAACCGTCCCCTGGATCAGTTCGCCCAGACCGTCGCATCGCCGCAGCGGGCTCACACGCTTCGGGTGCGCGTCTTCGACGTGCAGCTGGCGGCGGAGAACCTCGGCACGGTCATCCCCGCCGCCTCCCGTGTCGACGTGTCGGTGCCGCAGCGGGCGCGCCTTGCCTCGGACCTCCTTGCGCTGCGGGAGGAGGTGGCCGTGGTGGAGTCGTCGGAGTACGCCGCGCGCGACGGCGGCGAACCGCGGGACATCGAGGAGTGGCCGATCGAGGCGCGCCGCGTCTCGCGGGCGGCCTCCGAACTGCGCTCCGCCGTGGAGCGCCTCCGCCGCGTCCAGGTGGCCGATGACAAGGTGCTCGAGGACATCCTGCACCGGGAGCTCCCCGGCGTGGATGTGGCGGAGATGGCGCGCAGCGACCGGGAGGCGGCGCGCGCGGCCGCCGCATCCGCGATGCCTCCGCAGCAGCCCGCGACCGCCGGCTTCGCGCCCGCCGACCGCCAGGCGGTGCAGGCGGGACTGTCCACGGCGCTGGCGCTGTACCTGGGTGGATTGGTCTCGAGCGGGCACGAGTACTGGGCGGCGATGCCCGCGTTCCAGGTGCTGAGCGGCTCGGACGGCGAGACGCGCCTCAAGGCGATCCAGCGCATCATCGCCACCGTCGCCGGCTCCGGGGTGGCCTTCGGCCTGGCGATCCTGGCCGGGCACGACCCCCTGTGGGCCTTCCCGCTGCTGCTGGTGGGTGTCTTCTTCGCGCTGTACGTCCGTTCGATCTCCCCGGCGGCGATGTCGTTCTGGATGACGATCGTGCTGGCCAGCATGTACGACGTGCTGGGGAAGCTGACGGTCGAGACGGTGCAGGTGCGGCTGCTGGAGACCGCGATCGGGGCGACCGTGGCCATCGTCATCTCTGCGCTGATCCTGCCCACCCGCACCGGCACGCGCGTGCTGGATGGAATGACCGACCTGCTGGGTCGCGCGCACGAACTCGCCGACGCGGCATTCGCCCGCGTCCTGGGTCGTCCCTCGCCGCCGGACCGCGTGGCACTGGGCGTGCGCGAGCGCGAAGTGAGCCGCCGGCTGACCCAGCTGGAGACGCTCGCCCAGCCGTTGCTGCGCAACCCGGGCTCCCAGCAGCGCACCGGGATCGACACGCAGCTCACGGCTCTGCGGTCGCTGCTGTACTACGAGCGGCACCTCGGCCGCGAGCTGGCCGGGATCGACCCGGGGGTGCCGGGCTCACCCGACTGGGCGGCGCTGGCCCAGGCCACGGACGAGAACTTCGATGCCGCGCGCGCGGTCCTCGCCGGGCGGCTGCCGGCCCGCGTCCACCTGCCGGACGAGTTCGAGACCGATGCCGGGACGGCCGCCTCCCCCAGATACGCAGGGCCATCGTGCAGCTGACGCGGGTCAATCAGGTGCTGCTCGCGCTCGTCGACGCCATCCGCCCGGGAACCGTGGACGCGACGACGGCAGCCGCCTCAGCGCCCCGCGACGGCTGACCGGTCCGCCGGTGTCGCCGGCCGCCCGCTCGTCGTGCCCAGTGCCAGGAGGAGGATCCCCAGACCCGCGATCACGAGGGCGGTCCACACCCATCCGCCCATGTCGTCGAACTCCGCAGCGTCGGAACCGGATGCCGCCGCCAGGATGGTGCCGACCCCCGCGATCCCCAGCAGCTGGCCCGTCTGCTTCGAGGTGGAGATGAGGCTGGAGGCGAGGCCCGCCTCCGACTCCGGGAGCGACGACAGCGCCGTGACGCTGACGGGGTCGGCGATGAACCCGAACCCCAGACCGAAGACGAAATAGGGCACGATGACGGCCCACAGTGCGCCGTGCTCGGTGGCCCACAGTGCGGCCGCGCCCGCCGCGAGCAGCGCACCGCTCATCACGAGCGCGCGCCGCGACTGGCCGCGCACGACCAGGCGGGCCGCCAGCAGTGCCGACGTCGTCGCGCCGGCAGCCAGCGGGATGGTCAGCAGGCCCGCGGCCGTGGCGTTCAGGCCGCGCTCGGACTGCAGGTAGAACGTGTTGAGGAACAGCAGGCCGGCCAGGGCGAGGTAGCCCAGCACGGCCATTCCGAGCCCGCCCACGAAGGAGCGGTCGCGCAGCAGCTGCACGGGGATGAGCGGGTGCGGATGCCGCTGTTCGTAGGGCACGAGGGCGATCAGCGCGACCACCGCGAGCGCTGCGGCGGTGAGGACAGCGGGCGAGGTCCATCCCAGGTGCACGCCCTCGATGAGCGCGAATGCGAACCCAGCGAGGGTGATCGTGACCAGGACCTGACCGACCAGGTCGAAGGGGACCGGCTGGTCGGCGCGCGAGTCCTTCAGGAGCACGACGGCGAGCAGGATCGCGAGCGCGCCCAGCGGCACGCCGGCCCAGAACACCGACGTCCACCCCAGGTCGCGCACGAGGAGGCCGCCGAGGATAGGGCCGGCCGCGAGGGAAGCCGTGCCTATCGTCGTCCACCACATCACCGCGATCGCGCGCCGCGCCCGCTCGGGGAACGCCTCGGCCAGCAGCGACAGGCCCGCCGGTGCGATGAGCGCGCTGCCGATGCCCTGCAGAACCCGGCCGCACACGAGGACCGGAACGGAGGGACTCAGCGCGCATACGACCGACCCGGCCACCATGACCGCGTTGCCCAGGAGAAGCGTCCGCTTCCGGCCGATCCGGTCGGCGAGGGTGCCCGCGAAGGTGAGGAGACTGGCCAGCGTCAAGACGTAGGCGCTGACCACCCATTGCAGGGAATCGATGCCCGCGCCCAGGTCACGGGCGATGTCGGGGAGCGCGATGTTCACGACGCTGCCGTACACCGTGTGCAAGAACTGCGACAGGCAGCAGGCGACGATCACCCACCCGCTCGACGTTCCCGGCGACCTGTTCATCGGCGTCCCTTCGGGGCTCCCGGGCGCCGACTCTAGCGGCGCCGGGGCCATCTCCGTCCACTCTGCGACACGGTCGCAGGTGCGCCAGGGCCTTTGGTCCCCCGCTGGTCGAGGGGTCCCTGTCCGGGGCCCGGTGGCGGTGGCAGGCTGGGCCCGAACGACGCCCCTCCGTACCGCTGCGGAGCGCCACCCCCGGAAAGCAGGAGTCGCCATGGACCTCACTCCCCGCGAGATCGACAAGCTGTACGTCTACCAGGTCGCCGACCTGGCGCGGCGACGGCGCGAGCGCGGCACCAAGCTCAACATGAGCGAGGCGCAGGCGCTCGTCACCGAGGCCATCCTCGAAGGCGCGCGCGACGGCCACACGGTCGCGGAGTGCATGGAACTCGGCAAGAAGGTCGTCAACGTCGACCAGTGCATGGCGGGGGTGCGCGAGCGCATCACGCTCCTGCAGGTGGAGGCGACCTTCCCCGACGGCACCAAGCTCGTCTCCTGCCACGATCCCATCGGCGGCTCACCGCGATGACGGGCGGGGCAGCGATCCACGTGGTCCTCGTCGGAGGCCACGAGGCGGCACAGGGGGCGGATCTCGCCCGCATCGTGCCGCAGCTGGATCACGCCCACGCCACCGCCCCGGGCAGGGGCCTGCACAACGTCGTGTCGGAACTCGTGGGCGACGGCGCGCGCGTCGTGGTCGTGCCGATGACCTTCGGCCGGGACCCGGTCATGGTGGCCGACACTGCCAAGACCCTCAAATGGCTCGCTCCGCAGCATCCGGGCAGGCTCGCCCTCGCGCGGCCGTTCGGTCAGCTCGACCACCTCACGGCGTGGCTGCGCACGGCGGCCAACCGCGCACGCGCCGTCGATCCGGAAGCCGCGCTGCTCATCGTCGCACCGCGCTCGAACCCCTTCGACGAGGCGGAGCTGCACCGCGTGGCGTACCTCGTCTCGGCCAACGGCGCCCTCCCGGAGGTCGCTGTGGCCATCGGGGATGCCGCGGAGGCGGCCACGGCCGCCGAGCGACTGCACACGCTCGGGCGCGCGCACGTGATCGCCGTGCCGGCCGGCCTTGCGGAACACCTGGATGCCCCGGGTGCGGAGTTCGGCGGGCCCCTGCTGAGCGATGCGGCGATCGTGCGGACCGTGAGGACGCGCGTGCAGGAGGCGGCCGAGGCGCTGGACGCCGGTGAGGACGGGATCGACGCCGGCCTCCTCGCCGACCACGGCCATGGATACGCCCACTCGCATGCATTCGAGGAGGGGCACGCGCACGCGCACCCCCACACCCATTCCCACGGCGCGGACCCCGCGCACGACCACACCGACACCGCGTCGCACTCCCACGACGCGCACGCCCACACCCCCGCATCCCGCGCAGCGTTCCCCTCGTCCGGGGACGGCCACCGTTCCCGGCGCTGAGCAGCATCGAAGGAGAAGTCATCATGCACAACAGACGGCCCACCTACCACCACGGACCGGACGAGATCGAGATCAACGCGGGCCGTCCCACCGTGACGGTCAACGTCACCAACACCGGGGACCGCCCCGTGCAGATCGGATCGCACTTCCACTTCTTCGAGGTCAACTCCGCGATGCTCTTCCCGCGCGAGAAGGCGTGGGGCATGCACCTGGACATCCCGGCCGGCACCGGCGTGCGCTTCGAGCCGGGCGAGACCAAGCAGGTACCGCTCGTGGCCTACGCCGGTGCGCGCGTCGTGATCGGGTTCAACGGACTCGTCAACGGCGGCCTCGACGCCCCGCAGACCAAGGTCGACGCGATGCGCCGGCTGCGCGAGCGCGGGTTCGCCGACGGCGAGCCGGACAGCACGGCGGGCAAGCCCGCCGCCGGAGAAGCGAGCAAGTCGGAGGGCAAAGCCGGCAACACCGCCGCGCCTGCCAAGAAGAAGGGAAGCAAGTAATCATGGCTATCCTCAGCAGGCAGCAGTACACCGACCTGTTCGGACCCACCGTCGGTGACCGCGTGACGCTGGCCGACACGAACCTCGTCATCGAGATCGAGAAGGACTACGCCTCCGACAGCTACGGCGACGAGGTCGTCTACGGAGGCGGCAAGTCGGCCCGCGACGGCATGGGATCCGATGCCCGCGCGAGCTCATCGCAGGGGTCGCTGGATCTGGTGATCACGAACGTCATCGTCATGGACCCGATCCTCGGGTCGTCAAGGGCGACATCGGCGTCCGCGACGGCGTCATCGTCGGGGTCGGCAAGTCGGGCAACCCGCAGACGCAGAAGGGCGTCGACCCGCATCTCGTCGTCGGGCCGGGGACCGAGGTCATCGCCGGCGAGCACCTCATCGCCACGGCCGGAGCGCTCGACCCGCACGTGCACTTCATCACGCCGCAGCAGGCCCAGGCCGCCCTGTCCAACGGCATCACGACGCTCTTCGGCGGTGGCACCGGGCCCACCGACGGCACCAACGGCACGACCTGCACGCCGGGCACGTGGAACATCCACCGGATGCTGCAGTCCTTCGACGCGCTCCCCATCAACGTGGGCATCCACGGGAAGGGCAACGGCTCGCTGCCGCAGGCCCTCATCGAGCAGGTGGAAGCGGGTGCGGGCGGCCTGAAGGTCCACGAGGACTGGGGCACGACGCCGGAGGCGCTGAGCCAGGCCCTCGCCGTCGCGGACGAGTACGACATCCAGATCGCCGTGCACACCGACAGTCTCAACGAGTCGGGTTTCGTCGAGAACACGATCTCGGCCATCAACGGGCGGACCATCCACACGTACCACACCGAGGGCGCCGGCGGCGGGCACGCCCCCGACATCATCCGGATGGCCGGGCAGGCCAACGTCCTGCCCTCCTCGACCAACCCGACGCTGCCCTACACCGTGAACTCGGTCGACGAGCTGCTGGACATGGTCATGGTGTGCCACCACCTCTCCTACGACGCCCCCGAGGACGTCGCGTTCGCCGACTCGCGCGTGCGCGCCGAGACGATCTCGGCCGAGACGGTGCTGCAGGACCTCGGGGTCATCTCCATGATCTCCTCGGACTCGCAGGCCATGGGGCGCATCGGGGAGTCGGTGACACGGGCCTTCCAGATCGCGCACCACTGCAAGGACAAGCGCGGCAAGCTCCCGGAGGATGCGGAGGGCAACGACAACTTCCGCGTGCTGCGCTACCTCGCGAAAGTGACCATCAACCCCGCGATCACGCACGGGATCTCCGACTACGTCGGATCCCTGGAGCCGGGGAAGATGGCCGACATCGTGCTGTGGCCGATCGACACCTTCGCCGCCAAGCCGAAGCTGGTGATCAAGGGCGGCCTCATCAACTGGGCGCTCATGGGCGACCCCAACGCCTCCCTGCCGACCCCGCAGCCGGTCTACTACCGGCCCGCGTTCGGCGCCTTCGGGCAGACGCTGCAGAAGACCCGTGCGACGTTCATGTCCAAGGTGTCGATCGAGAAGGGTGTGCCGGAGCAACTGGGACTGCAGAGTCAGATCTTCCCGGTGCACAACACCCGGTCGTTGGGCAAGGACGACATGGTCCGCAACAACGCCATGCCCGAGATCACGGTCGACCCCGAGACGTATGCGGTCACGATCGATGGGCAGCCTGCCCACATCGATCCCGCCCAGACGCTCCCACTGACCCAGCTGTTCTTCCTCGTATGAGGCGCCCATGACGAGCACGGCTTCGGCGGTGGCGACGCGGCTGGTCAGCCTCCAGCTCACGGACTCGGCGTTCCCCAGCGGCTTCTATACGATGTCGCACGGTCTGGAGGGGTTCCATCAGGCCGGACAGGTCGACCGGGAGAGTCTGGAAGGGCTGCTCGAGGACCTCCTTGTCGCCTCGGTCGGGCCGGGCGACGCCACGGCGCTGGCACGTGCGCACGGCAGCGCATCGCGCGGTGACTGGGATGCGGTCGCCTCCATCGACCGCATCCTGTTCGCCTCGAAGCTCAACGCCGAACTGCGCATGGCCAGCGTCCGCAGCGGCCGGCAGCTCGCCGACGTGGCGAGCGAGATCTTCGAGGGGACTCCCGGCGCAGACGACATCGCCGTGTGGGCGGCCCGGGTGCGGGCGAAGCAGACGCCGGGCTGCCAGCCGGTGGCGACGGCGGTCTGCTACGCCGCGACCGGGGTGCCGGTGGCGGAGGCGGTCGCGTCCGACCTGTTCGCATTCGCGGCGAGCTTCGCCTTCGCCGCCCTGCGTCTGCGCCTGGCCGACCACCGCAGCGCACAAGTGCTGCTGCGCCGCATCCAGCCGGTCATCGAAGTCGTCACCGAGGACGCACTCGCGCGCCCCGTCGACGACATCGGCGGATTCACGCCGGTCGGCGACATCATGTCGGCCGGGCACGAGCGGGCCGAAGCGCGCCTGTTCGCGAGTTGACGGCACCACAAACATCCAAAAGACAGGAACAGTCATGAGCGAGAACGTGCTTCGCGTCGGTATCGGCGGCCCCGTAGGGTCGGGCAAGACCGCCCTCACTGAGGCGCTCGTGCCCATCTTCATCGCCGCGGGCCGCGTGCCCGGGGTCATCACGAACGACATCTACACACAGGAGGACGCGCACCACGTGCGCCGCGAGCTGGCCGGCGTGCTCGACCCCGACCGCGTCGTCGGAGTCGAGACGGGGGCCTGCCCGCACACGGCGGTGCGTGACGATCCCACCATGAACCTGGCGGCCGGCGACGAGATGCTCGAGCGCTTCCCCGACATCGACACGCTGCTGTACGAGTCGGGAGGCGACAACCTCACGCTGACCTTCTCGCCGTCGCTGGCCGACGTGTTCGTCTTCGTCCTGGACACCTCCGAAGGCGAGAAGATGCCCCGCAAGCGCGGCCCCGGCATCACCGAGAGCGACATCCTCGTCATCAACAAGATCGACATCGCGCAGTACGTCCGCACCGATCTGTCGGTCATGGAGCGCGACGCCCATGCGGTGCGCGGCGGCAAGCCGGTCGTCCTGACGAACTCGCTCGACGGCACCGGCGTGCAGGAGCTTTTCGACACGATCCTGGCCACGTGGCGGGCGCGCCAGGGCGAGCTGGTGTCGTGACGATCCCCGCGGTGGGCGGCGACGTGGACGTGGAGCGTCACGATCCGGGCGTCGTCCCCCTCCACGGCGGGCCGCGGCTGCAGCCCGCGCACTTCGAGCCGGCGCACGTGCCGGTCGAGGTCGCCCGGTACGGCACGGCGGCGCACACCTTGCCGGTCGGAAGCCCCGGCAAGGTGGGGATCCTCGAACTCGGTTTCGCGCTGCGCGGACCCGAGGGTGCTCGCCGCACCGAACTCGTGCACCACTTCCAGAAGTCGCCGCTGCAGATCATGCGGCCGCTGTACTACAACCTCGCCAGACCCGACATGCCGTACACGTACATCCTTACCACCGGGGGAGGCATCCTCCACAACGACCGGCAGCGCATGGATCTCACCTTCGGGCCCGACACGTCGGCGTTCGTCACGACGCAGGCGCACACGAAGATCTACCGGATGGAGTCGGGGTACGCCACCTCGCTCATCAACCTCGACCTCGCCGACGGCGCGTACGTCGAGTTCCTCCCCGACCCCGTCATCCCCTACGCCCAGTCGCGCTTCTACCAGCGGCTGCATGCCGACGTGCATCCCGGGGCCACGCTCATCGCGGCGGAGACCGTCTACGCCGGGCGCATGACCCGCGGCGAGCACCACGCCTACGCCGCGTATGCGACCGACTTCGAGCTGTGGCGCCCGGGTCCGGAGCCGGCACCTCTCGCGATCGACCGCGTGCGCCTGGTGCCGCACGACGGGTATGTCGGCGGCGCCGCCGTGCTCGGCGGCCGTGACATCGTGGCGTCGCTGTACGTGGTCACGCCGCGCCTGCCCGCCCGCGAGGTGGCCGACGTGCTGCAGGACAGCGTCGCTGCCGTGGTCGAGGCATCCGATGACGACGCCGCCCGGTTCGGGGTCAGCGTGCTCCCGGGCGACGCGGGAGCGTGGATGCGCTTCGTCGGTGACGACACGATCACCTCTCTGGCCGTGCAGAAGGCGGCGGCGGCCGCCGTGCACGAGGCCATCACCGGGTCGCCGGCGCCGCCGATCCGCAAATAGCCGCTACGCCTGGGAGGCGCCATGTCGACGGAAGAGAAGACCGCGCGCAGCGCGGGGGCGCAGTACGGCCTGGGAATGCTCCACGGGCCGTCGCAGATCTATTTCCAGCAGAACGTCATCACGGGCCTGCTCGTGCTCGCCGCGTTCTTCGTCGCCGACTGGCGCATGGGCATCCTGGCCCTCATCGGCGCCGCGGGCGGGATCCTGGGCGGGCGGCTGGTCGGCTTCACCCTCGCCGACGTCGCGGCCGGGATGCAGTCCTTCTGCGGGACGCTCGTGGGGGCCGCCGTCTTCGCCGCACTGGGCGGCGACGCCTGGTGGTCGTACGTCCTGGCCTTCGTCGGCGGGGTCGCGACGGGGCCCGTCACATGGCTCGTCAACGCACTGTTCACCAAGACGCCGCTCAAGCGGTACGACCTGCCGTTCACGACCGCGCCCTTCGTGATCGTCGCGACGATCATCGCGCTGTCGACGCTGCGGCTCGCCGTCGACGCGGCCCCGTCGGACCTTCCCGATGAGCCCGTGCTGGCCTTCCTGTGCTCGCTGCTGACCAACGTCTCTCAGGTGGTCCTCGTCGACAACGTCATCGCGGGCGGGCTGATCCTGGTCGGCCTGTTCGTCGCGAGCTGGAAGGTGGGCATCGCGGCCCTCCTGGGCAGCGTGCTCGGCTCTCTCACCGCGATCGTCCTCGGCGAGTCATGGAGCGAGCTCGCGAACGGCCTGGCCAACTACTCCGGTGTGCTGACGGCCATCGCGCTCACGGTGACGTTCCTGAAGAGCTCGACGGCGTCGTGGATCTACGCGCTGCCGTGGATCGTCATCACCGCGGTGGTCACTCTCGGCATGCATCGTGCGGGCTGGGAGACCTACACGTGGCCGTACATCCTCACGACGTGGGTCGCCCTCATCGTGGCGTACTACGTGCGCGGCCTGCGCCGCACGTGAAGGGGGCCGTCGCATATGGACGACACGATCCCGCTGCGACAGTGGTCGGCGACGCGCCATGAGCACGAAGCGCTGCACGCCGCGGCCCGCGCCGAGGATCTGCGTGCGGCGATGGCGCATCTGCGCGCGCACGGGCAGCGGATGACCGAACCGCGCCGGGCGGTGCTGCACGCGCTCGCCGGTTCCGCCGACCACCTCACGGCCGACGAGGTGGTGGACCTTCTGGCCGAAAGCGACGTACACAGGGCCACGGTGTACCGCACGCTGGATCTGCTCGCCGCATCCGGCGTCGTCTCCCAGCGCCGCACCGCCAGCGGCGCCACCGGCTACCACCTCGCGGCCACGGGCGCGGGCCGTGCGCACCTGCACGGGCACTGCGTCGACTGCGGCGCCGTCGTGATGCTGCCCCTGGGCGCCTTCCGGTCGCTCACGAACCAGTTGCGGGCGACGACGGGATTCGTCCTGGCACCGGATCGCAGCGCCCTCGCCGGCCGGTGTGAGTCATGCGCCGCGGCGCGCTGAGCACCCGGTGACTCCGCCGAGCGTCCGGTGACTCCGCCGACCGGACGGGGGCTCGTCCGCTGGACGGGGCTCGTCCGCTGGTCGTCGAACGACTCGCCGCGCCGCCCGAACTCCGCAAGGTCGCGCCGAAAAGTGCCCGAACGGCCGGTTTCGCGCCCCGGCCGGACCGGTTTTGCGGAGTTCGGGCGACGGGGCCGGGTGGCCGTCGTGCGGGCCGGCTCCGCGCCGCGCGGCTCGCGTCCACCCACCTCATCGCCGTGCGGCTCGCGTGCACCCATCTCATCGCCGCGCGGCTCGCGGGCACCCACCTCATCGCCGTGCCGCTGCCCGAACTCCGCAAGAACGCGCCGAAAAGTGCCGGAACGGCCGGTTTCGCGCCTCGGCCGGACCGGTTTTGCGGAGTTCGGGCGACGGGGCCGGGTGGCCGTCGTGTGGGCCGGCTCCGCGCCGCGCGGCTCGCGTGCACCCACCTCATCGCCGCGCGGCTCGCGTTCACCCACCTCATCGACGCGCCCGAACTCCGCAAGAACGCGCCGAAGAGTGCCCGAACGGCCGGGTTCGCGCCCCGGCCGGGCCGGTTTTGCGGAGTTCGGGCGGGTGCGGTGGGCCCGGTCAGGCGCCGCGGTCGAGGACCGGCTCGCGCTCGTCGGAACGGATCACGGGGATCGCGTTGGTGAAGGCCGACGCCCGCTCCTCGGCCTCCGCGCTGCCGGTGAACAGGCCCGCGCCGGGCTGGGAGGAGGCGTCGCGTGCGGGCGCAGGGTGGGCGTCACCCGCACTGGTCACCAGCACGCGCTGCACGGGCAGTGCGTCGGGCATCGTGTGCTGCATCCACGTGACCATCGCCTCGCGCACGTGGCAGCGCAGGTCGAACAGCGTCGGGGCGTCGGATGCGGTCACGAGGATGCGGATGCGGACGAGCCCGCCGGTGGCCTCGGTCACCTGCAGCACCGACGCGCGCCCGTCCCACAGGTCGGTGCGGGTCAGCACCTCGTCCAGGTGCTCGCGCATGCGTGCCGGCGAGACGCGCCAGTCCACGTCGAGTTCGACCGAGCCCAGCAGTTCGCTGCCGCGCCGCGTCCAGTTCTGGAACGGCTGGGTCGTGAAGTACGTGCACGGCAGCACGAGGCGGCGATCGTCCCACAGATCCAGCACCACGTAGCTGAGGGTGATTTCACCCACGCGCCCCCACTCGTCCTCCACGACGACGACGTCGTCCACGCGCAGCGCGTCGCTGAAGGCCAGCTGCAACCCGGCGAACATGTTCGCCAGCACCGTCTGCGCCGCCAGACCCGCGACGATCGAGGCGATACCGGCTGACGCGAGGACGCTCGCCCCGACGGCGCGCACCGCGGGGAAGGTGAGCAGGATCGCGCCCAGCGCGATCACGACGATCAGCGCGATCGCCAGGCGCCGCACGATGAGGGCCTGCGTACGGATGCGGCGGGCCACCCGGTTGTCGGGGACGTCGATGCGGTGACGGCCGAGCGTGAGGTCGGTGGCGAAGGTGACGAGGGCTCCGAGAAGCCACGCGGCCGCGGCGATCACGAGGATCGAGAGCAGCTGTGTGAGCACGGGCAACCACGAAGCCTCCGGGAAGGCCAGTCCCACGGCCGTCCACATGCCGGCGAGCAGCACGAGCGTGCGGAAGGGGAGGCGGGCGTGGTGGACGAGGCGTTGCGGCCACGCCCGTCGTCGTGCGACCCGCCGAGCGGCCCACGCGACGAGCAGGGTGATGATCGTCGCGACGAACACGCACGCGACGAAGGTGACCGCGAAATTCAGCCAGGCATTGTCGAACACGTGCGTCCACGCTACGCGGCGAGCCTGGACCGATCCTGGCCGCCGGCTCGGCGCCACATGGTGCGGAGCGCGGTCAGGGAGCCAGGCGCGTGGGTCCGCGGAAGAGGAACGTGACCTCGCGGATCGACGACTCACCCAGCAGCAGCATCAGCAGACGCGCGAGCCCCATGCCGAAGCCGCCATGCGGGGGAGTGCCGTAGCGGAAGAAGTCGAGGTAGTGCTCCAGGCCCGCGAGATCCAGGCCCTTCTCCACGGCCTGCTCCTCGAGGATGCGCACGCGGTGCTCGCGCTGCGCGCCCGTGGTGATCTCCACGCCCTTGAACAGCAGGTCGTAGCTCCGCGTCATCCCCGTCTCCGGGTCGCGCATGTGGTAGAACGGCCGGATCTCGGGGTGGTAGTCGGTGACGAAGACGAACTGGTGTCCGTACGTCTCCTCGATGTACGCGGCCACCTGCCGCTCGCCCTCGGGGTCGAGGTCGCCGTCGGTGCGGGGGATCTCGTAGCCGCGCTGCTTCACGGTCTCACGGGCTTCGGCGAGCGGGATGCGGGGGAACGGCACCGTCGGGACGACGACTTCGATCCCGAAGAGCTCCTCGATCTCGGCGCCGTGCTTGTCCTTGACCGCCTGGATCGCGAACTGCAGGAGCTCCTCCTGCATGCGTGCGACGTCTTCGTGCGAGTCGATCCAGCTGATCTCGGCATCCACCGAGGTGAACTCGGTGGCGTGACGGCTCGTGAACGACGGGTCGGCACGGAAGACGTCGCCGATCTCGAAGATCTTGCCGAAGCCGGCCGACTGCGCCATCTGCTTGAAGTGCTGCGGGCTCTGCGCGAGGTAGGCGGTCTTGTCTTCGAAGTAGTCCATGCTGAACAGCTCGGCGTTGGACTCCGACGGGCTCGACATGAGCTTGGGGGAGTGGATCTCGATGTAGTCGCGCTCGACCCAGTAGGTGCGCATCGCGTGCTCGAGGGTGGTCTGCACGCGGAAGATGAGGTTGTTGCGGGCCTGGCGGAGGTCGAGGAAGCGCCAATCCATGCGCTTGTCCATGCCGCTGTCGGCGGCGATGGGCGTCTCGGGGAGGGCTTCGGCCGCGATGTCGAGCGCGGCGACCTTGATCTCGACGCCGCCGAGCTTGACGCGCTCGTCGTGCTTGAGCTGGCCGTGCACGGTGAGGAACGTGCCGGTGGCCAGGGCGGAGATCGTCTCGGTGAGGGCGAGGGCGGCGGATGCCTCGGGGCCGGCGTCCTCGGCGAGCTCGCGCGTGGCGGGGTTCACCAGCTGCACGGCGCCGGTCTCGTCCCGCAGGATGACGAACTGGACCTTCTTCTGATCGCGCACCGTTTCCACCCATCCCGACACCGAAACCGGGCCGTCGGGGAGGGACTGCAGCTGCTTGACCAGAACACGTTGACTCACGAGGGTTCAGTCTACGTGCGGGGCGCCGCTCGGCCGGGCGCGGCCTGTCGGATCAGCGGAATCGTCGGCTGATCGCGCTGCCGGTTTGGAACAGGGTGATCCACACGAGGAACTTCTGGAGGGGACGCAACGGCAATCCGGCGAGCCTCCGCCATCCACGGCGTCGAGACCAGGCCGCGGTGATCGTGACCTGGGTGCCACCCGTCGTGGTCGCCAGCGCGAATTCCGTCAGGACCGAACTGCTTTCGGGTGCGTCGGGATGTGCCAGGCGCCACGCGATCTTCTCCGGTCTATGCGCGGCGACGAGTTCGATGCTGCGGCGACGGAACCGGGGCTTCGTCTTCGCCTGCTTCCCGTCCGGATGACGTGTGGGTGCGTGACCGTGCCAGACCATCCCAGGGGTCGCGTCCTGGCCGGAGTGATCGATGGACCCGACGCTCATCTCCCACTCGGGGAGGTGCGTCGGGTCGGCGAGGAACTCCCACACCTCCTGGATCGGGGCGGGAACGAACGTCTCCACCGACCCCGAGACCCGTCCCTTGGCCTTCGCCGCGGCACGCGCGGTCTTCTCGCGCGGTGCGTCGATCCGGTCGAGGTGCTCGAGCAGGGCATCGGGCGTCGTGCCCAGACGGTCGAGGAGGTCGGCGATCACACCGCTGGGCTCTGCGACGAGCTCCCGGAGCACTGCGGCGGCGTCACCCGCCTTGTCTTTGCCGCCGGAGCGCGCGAGGAGGTCAGAAGCGCGCTTGCTCCACGCGTACCCGTCCGTCTCGTGGAACACGATCCGTCCGGCCTCGGGGAACGACGCCTGGATGCCGAGTGAAGCCAGTTGTCCCTGACGCTGTTCCTCGACGGCGCGACGGGCGGAGTCGAGGTCGATACCCATGCTGCGCAGTGCGCGTCCGGCGGATTGGTCGTTGATGACCAGGGCGAGGAACAAGTGCTCGATGTCCGCTGTGCGCAGCCCGAGCCGGGATGCTTCCTCCATGGCGGCGAGAGAGAGGGATTGAATGGTCTCAGCGGTGCGGACGAACTTGCTCATGCGTTTCTCCTGAGGACCGGGATCGTGGGGTCGACCCGTTTGGCGTGCTTCTTGTGGACGGCCTGCCTGGTCACCCCGAGCGCGTGAGCGATGTCCTGCCACGTCATGCCCGAGCGCAGCGCGGCCTCGACCTGCCGAAGTTCCCACGTGTCCGCGAGCACGCGCAGCGACGCCACTGCCCGCAAGCCCGCCCGAGGGTCGCTGGTGTCGGCTGCCACCGCCGCGATGTGTGGAGACTCCATGCTGTCAACCTATGTTGCTCACGCTCCGTCTGTCAACCTGGGTTGCGCGAGATGTCCGCTCCCTCGCCGCGCCCTTTCGCACGGTCGACGGCGCCGCCCCCTACGATGAGCGCGTGACCTACCCCGCGCCCTCGCCGTCCACCCGTGCCCCGACGCGGCGCACCGGCCGCCCCGTGCGCGTGTGGGACATCGTGCTCACCGTGCTCCTGCTGCTCCTGCTGGCGGTCTTCGCTGCGCTCGCGTCGTACTTCGGCCTCTTCCTCGGGATGGCGTCGGACGGATGCTTCGACGACAACTGCGACTACGGCATGCTGAGCTTCGGGGTCTGGTTCGCGGCGATCTCGCCGTGGGTGATACTCCTGCTCGCCATCGTGGGCGCGGTCACTCTTCTCATCGTGAGGCGGCTCGCCTTCTGGGTGCCGCTGACGGCCGCTGCGCTGAACGTCGTGATCTTCTTCGTGGCCGCGGCGATCGTCGAGGCCGCGGTCGGGCCGTAGCCGGTGACTCCCCGGCTGACCGGGGCGGGGGTGAGCCCCCAGGAACTCGTAACCTCCCGCGCCTAGGCTGATCGCGGCACCCGTACGTCCGCCGATCACCGAGAGCAAAGGCCCCGATGACCGAAACCACGCTTGCCGCGACCTCCTCTGCCGGCGACGGATCGTGGCTGTCGGCGCTGGCCGACTGGACCGTCTCGCTGATGGATGTCATCGGACCCGTGGGCGCGGGTCTTGCCATCGCGCTGGAGAACCTCTTCCCGCCGCTTCCGAGCGAAGTCGTGCTGCCGATGGCGGGCCTGGCGGCAAGCCGGGGATCGTTCTCGCTGGCCGAGGCCCTCATCTGGACCACGATCGGATCGATCGTCGGGGCGCTCGCGCTCTACGGCCTCGGCCGGTGGCTGGGCGTGGAGCGGCTCCGCCGGATCGCCGACAGGATGCCGCTGGTGAACGTGCAGGACGTGGATGTGACCGTGGCGTGGTTCGTGCGGCA
Organism: Microbacterium lushaniae; assembly: GCF_008727775.1. Taxonomy (NCBI): domain Bacteria; kingdom Bacillati; phylum Actinomycetota; class Actinomycetes; order Micrococcales; family Microbacteriaceae; genus Microbacterium; species Microbacterium lushaniae. Next base: position 2,949,447 of record NZ_CP044232.1, on the reverse strand, counting down.
CGGCGGCAAGGCGGTGTTCTTCGGCCGGATGCTGCCGATCTTCCGGAGCCTCATCTCCATCCCCGCGGGCGTCGCCAAGATGCCGCTGTGGCGGTTCACGCTGCTCACGGCGGCGGGCAGCCTCATCTGGAACACGATCTTCGTGCTGGCCGGATACCTCCTCGGGGAGCAGTGGCACGTCATCGAGCAGTACGCCGACATCCTCCAGTACGTCGTGATCGCCGCCGTCGTCGCCGGGGTGGCGTGGTTCATGGTCGTGCGGGTGCGCATGCTGACGCGTGCGCGCCGCACCCGCACCGACGGCGCCTGAGGGGGCGCCACCGCAGGCATGTCCACAGGCGCTCCACAGAACGCCCGCGCCTAGACTGAAGGGGTGTCCGCCGATCGCCTCCACCTCGTGCGCCATGGCGAGGTCGACAACCCGGGGCGCGTCCTGTACGGGCGGCTGCCCGGCTTCGGCCTGAGCTCCGATGGGCGGCGGATGGCGCGGCAGGCCGCCGAGTACGTGCAATCGCTCGATCGTCCCGTGAGCGCGCTGGTCGTCTCGCCGCTGCAGCGCACACGCGAATCGGCCGAGCCGTTCGCGGAGCTGTTCACGATGGAGCCGGTCATCGACGAGCGCGTGATCGAGCCCACCAACGTCTTCGAGGGCCGGCGGATGGGACGGGTCTTCTACAACCCGCTGAACTGGCGCCACCTCACCCGCCCCGCCCTCCCCAGCTGGGGCGAGGCCTACGAGAGCATCGTCTCGCGGATGCGGGCGGCGATGGATGACGCGTGGGACGCAGCCGACGGCGGGGACGTCGTGATCGTCTCGCATCAGCTGCCGATCTGGATCTCCCATCTCTCGATCGCCGGCGGCGCGCTGCGCCACGACCCGCGCCGCCGTCGCTGTGCGCTCTCCAGCGTCACCAGCTTCGAGCGCCGCGGCGACCGCTGGGTCGAGGTCGACTACGCCGAGCCCGCGTCGACCGCGGGCGCCGTCGACGTGGGGGCCGTGTGATGCGCCGGCGCATCCTCGTCGCATCCCTCGTCGCCGCCCTCGCGCTCGGGCTGGGCGCGTGCGCGGCCGACCCGCTGGCCGACCAGTACCGGGCCGGCGACAACAAGGGCTACATCGCCGCCAACGGGTTCCAGACCACCGAGATCCCCGCCGCCGACCGCGGCGAACCGGTCGAATTCGCCGGCGTCACCGAGACGGGCGACGAGGTGTCGGACGCCGACTACGCCGGCCAGGTGCTCGTGGTGAACTTCTGGTACGCCGCGTGCGGACCGTGCATCGTCGAGGCCCCCCGCCTGGAGGAGGCCTACGAGAGCTTCGATGGACAGGACGTGGCGTTCCTGGGCGTCAACACGTACGACCAGGCCGCCACCGCCGCATCCTTCGCCCGCGACAACGGCGTGAGCTACCCCAGCGTCATCGACGTCAACGGCGGCGCCGTCAAGCTCGCCTTCGCCGAGCACGCGCCCCTCACCGCGACGCCGGTGACGCTCGTGCTCGACACGCAGGGACGCGTCGCCGCGCGCATCATCGGCGAGCTGCCGGAGGCCTCGATCCTGCAGGCGATCGTGCGCGACGTGCTCGCGGAGTCGGCGTGAACCCCGGCGCGATCGTGTTCGACGGTGCGCTGTGGTTCGCGCTGCCGATCGCGCTCGCCGCCGGGCTGGTGTCGTTCCTCTCGCCGTGCGTGCTTCCGCTGGTGCCCGGCTACCTCGGTTTCATCGGCGGATCCGTCGCGCCCCGCCGCGGGTCCTCGGCGGCGGCACCGGGCCGCGGCCGGCTCCTTGGCGGGGTTCTGCTGTTCATCGCCGGGTTCACGCTCGTGTTCATGACCGTGAACGTCCTGGGCGGCACGGTCGGGCGCTTCTTCGTCGAGTACGCCGACCCGATCACGCGGGTCATGGGCGTGATCGTCATCCTGCTCGGGCTGGTGTTCATCGGATTGTTCGGCCTCGCCCAGCGCACCGTCCGGCCGCAGGCCCGCAGCAGCGTGGGACTGGTCGGGGCGCCGCTGCTGGGAATCGCCCTGGGTATCGGATGGACCCCCTGCATCGGGCCGACCCTCGCGGCGATCTTCTCGGTGTCGTGGAACCTCGGAGATCCCGGCCGGGCCGCACTGCTGGGCCTGGCGTACTCCCTGGGCCTGGGCATCCCCTTCCTCCTCCTCGCGCTCGGCTTCGGCTGGGCGACCCGTTCGGTGGCGTTCCTGCGCCGCCACATCCGCGCGATCAACCTGATCGGCGGGGCGCTCCTGATCCTCCTCGGCCTGGCGATGGTCACGGGCGTGTGGGGCGCGTGGATGTCGCAACTCCAGGGGGTGATCCAGAGTGTCCCCCTCCCGCTCTGACGAATCGACCATGACCGACCCACTGCGCCCTGCCGACCACGCCTCCGCACCCGAGCCCGACGACATCACCGCGCCCGCCCTCGGTATCGGGGGGTGGCTCCGCTGGGGCTGGCGCCAGCTGACGAGCATGCGCACGGCGCTCGTGCTGCTGCTGCTGCTGGCGATCGCGGCCGTCCCCGGGTCGATCGTGCCCCAGCGCAGCGCCGATCCCAACGGCGTGACGCAGTACTTCACCGACAACCCCGACCTGGCTCCCATCCTCGACAACCTGAGCCTGTTCGACGTCTACTCCTCGCCGTGGTTCTCCGCGATCTACCTCCTGCTCTTCGTCTCGCTCATCGGCTGCGTCATCCCGCGCACCAAGCACCACTGGAAGGCCCTGCGCGCGCGTCCCCCGCGCACCCCCGCGCGCCTGTCGCGTCTGGACGGCTTCCGCGAGGTCGAGCTGGATGCGGCATCCCCCGACGAGGCCGGCCGCCTGGCCGCCGAATCGGTCGACCTCGCGTCCGAGCAGCTGCGCAAGGCCGGCTACCGCGTCGAGCGCTACGACGGCCGGGGCGCGTTCTCGGTGTCGGCCGAGCGCGGGTACCTGCGTGAGACCGGCAACCTCGTCTTCCACGGCGCGCTCGTCGGGGTGCTCATCGCCGTCGGCGTCGGCGGTGGCTTCACCTACACGGGCCAGCGGGTCATCGTCGAGGGCACGACGTTCGTGAACTCGCTGCTGGATTACTCCTCGTTCAACCCCGGCCGCTTCGTGAGCGCCGAGTCGCTCACCCCGTACGCGCTGACGCTCGACGAGTTCGAGGTCAGCTACGTGCCGCTCGGCGAGCAGGGCGCCGGTCAGGCGGGCGACTTCGCCGCGAACCTCACCACGCGCGTGGGCGGCGAGGAGAGCGAAGGGCGGGTGCGCGTCAATCACCCGCTCGACGTCGCCGGTGACAGCGTGTACCTGATGGGCAACGGCTACGCCCCGACCCTCACCATCCGCGACGCCGACGGCGAGGAGATCTTCCACGACTCGGTGCCGTTCCTGCCGCAGGACACCAACATGACCTCCCTGGGCGTCGTGAAGGTACCCGACGGGCTGCCCGAGCAGATGGGCCTGGTCGGGTTCTTCTACCCCACCCAGGCAGCGCTCGCCTCCGGCGCGTTCACCTCGGCGTACCCCGACCTCATCAGTCCCGTGGTCACCTTCAACGTCTTCGTCGGCGACCTCGGCATCGACGGCGGTCAGCCGCGCTCGGTCTACACGCTGGACACGAGTGAGATGGAGCAGCTCAGCGGCGGCGACACGGGGGTCGACTCGATCGAGCTCGCCCCGGGCCAGACCGCCGAACTGCCCGACGGGCTCGGCACGATCACCTTCGAGGACGAATCGCCCGAGGGTGCCACCGGGTACGCCGAGTCGGTGAAGCGGTTCGCGTCGCTGTCGATCCACCGCGACATCGCGGCCCCATGGGTCCTGCTCTTCGCGGTCCTGGCCACCCTCGGGCTGCTGGCGGCACTGTTCGTCCCGCGCCGCCGCATGTGGGTCAAGGCCACCCCGGACGGGGATGTGGTCCGGATCGAGTACGCCGGTCTGGCCCGCGGCGAAGACCCGACGCTGGGCGTGGCCGTGGATCAGTTCGAGACCCGTCACCGCGCCGCCGTCGAGGGTCGGCGCCGTGCCTCGGACGTAGACTGAGACCATGCCCGGATCCGAAACGCTCTCCCTCGACGCGGTCTCCGTGCTGCTGGTGTGGACCGCCATCGCGATCTACGTGCTGGCCTTCATCGCGTACGCCGTCGACCTCGCGCGCCGCTCCGATGTGGCCCTCAAGGCGCAGGATGCCGCACGCGAGCGTGAGCTCGTGACCGCCGGCGGCGGATCCGCCCGCGCCGGCGGCGGCGGGGCAGGGCAGCCGCGCGACGCCGCGGACACTCCCCTCCAGCCCCGCTACGTGTGGGCGCGCATCGGCACGTCGCTGACGGTGCTGGGATTCCTCTTCCACGTCGCCGCCGACATCACGCGCGGGATCGCCGCCGAGCGCGTGCCCTGGTCGAACATGTACGAGTTCGCCCTCACCGGCACGATGCTCATCGTCGCGGTGTATCTGGTCGTCCTCTTCCGTTACGACCTGCGCTTCCTGGGCTCCTTCATCACCGGGCTGACAGTGGTGCTGCTGGGCGGCGCAACGCTGGCCTTCTACGTCGAGGTCGTGCCGCTGGCAGACCCGCTGAAGTCGGCGTGGCTCGTCATCCACGTGTTCGTCGCGTCGCTGGCCACGGCCCTGTTCGCGCTGGCGTTCGGCCTGTCGGTGCTGCAGCTCATGCAGTCGCGCAGGGAACGGCGCGCGGTGGCCGCCGTCGCGTCGGGCGACGCCGCATCCGCCCCGTCGGGCAAGCGCGGCGGCTTCCTGCGGACCCTTCCCTCCAGCGACACGTTGGAGTCGCTGGCCTACCGCTTCGCGATCGTCGGGTTCATCTTCTGGACCTTCACGCTCATCGCCGGGTCCATCTGGGCCAACGACGCGTGGGGCCGGTACTGGGGCTTCGACACCAAGGAAGTGTGGACGTTCGTCGTGTGGGTTCTGTACGCCGGGTACATCCACGCCCGCGCGACCCGCGGATGGCGCGGCACCCGCTCGGCGTGGCTGTCGATCATCGGCTTCACCGCGGTGATGTTCAACTTCACGATCGTGAACATGTTCTTCAAGGGCCTGCACGCCTACTCCGGTCTCTCCAGCTGACGCCCTTCCGGCGCGGACAGCCGGGATCGCCGTGCGCTGGTAACACGCGCACAGGCTGACCGTCGGCGCACATCGTCGCGGCGGTTGCGCGCGCCTTGTGGCGCTCTTTTGGATGCAATATATTGCATGTCGGCGGCAACCGTCGCCGCAGGAGCGCTCCGGGGAGACCGGTGCGAGACGGAAGGAAGAGCATCGTGAGCACCATCGAGGAAGAGATCACCAACGTCGTGCTCGTGCACGGCGCATTCGCCGACGGCTCGGGGTGGCGCGGCGTCTACGACAACCTGACCGGGCGGGGATACCGCGTGACGATCGTGCAGAACCCGCTCACCTCCCTGGCGGACGACGTGGCCGCGACCACGAGGGTGCTGGACATGCAGGAGGGCCCGACGATCCTCGTCGGCCATTCATGGGGCGGCACGGTCATCACGGAGGCGGGAGTGCACCCCGCCGTGGCGGGCCTGGTGTACGTGTCGGCTCTCGCGCCCGACGCGGGGGAGACCACGTCGCAGCAGTACGAAGGATTCGCCGCGACGCCGGAGTTCGTCATCGACGTCGGCGACGACGGGTACGGCTTCCTCAACCACGACGGATTCCAGGCGGGATTCGCGGCAGACCTCGACGATGCGGATGCCGCCTTCCTCCGCGACACGCAGGTGCCGATCAACATGTCGGTCTTCGCCACGCCTCTGACCAGCGCAGCCTGGCGCGACAAGCCCTCCTGGGCGGTCATCGCCCGGGAGGACAAGTCCTTCGACCAGGCGATGCTGCAGCACATGGCCCGGCGCATGGGCGCGGAGATCACCGAGGTCGCCGGCAGCCACGACGTGTACATCACGCAGGCCGGGGCGGTCTCGGACGTGATCGTGGAGGCAGCGCACAACGCCCTCGCCAACCGGTCGGTGAACGCCGGCTCCGCCTGAGCGAAGCCGGCGCGACCCGGATCAGGCGGGAGCGGGGGCGGGGGCCAGCAGCGCGCGCGCCGACACCGTCCGGCGCCGTGCGACCGCGATGGTCGTCGCGAGGAACGCCAGGAGTGCCCACACGACGAGCCCGACGACTGCTGCGCCGAGGCCCCCCGCGGCGGTCAGCGCTGCGAGCATCCCCTCGTATGCCGGCGCGGTGGGCAGGAGCCCAGCGACTCCCGAGATGACGCCGGGGACGGTCGAGACCACACCCGTGGCCACCGCGAGCACGCCGATCAGTGCCGACACCCATCGGCCCGCACCCCCGAAGACGGCGACGAGGGCCTGGTTCACGGCCGCGAAGGCCACGCCTGCCACCGCGGCGACGGCGGCGAACAGCGACCATTCCGCCCAGCCGTAGCCGGCGGCCAGCTGCACGACGATCGCGACGAGCACGCCCTGGAGTGCCCCGATCCCGGCGGCCGGGGCGAGCGCGCGAAGCGCCAGCAGCGCAGAGGGGCGGCGGGAGGACAGCGTGCGCGCGGTCACGGCGCGCAATGCCACGAATGTGCCCAGCCCGCCGAACCACAGCGCCACGGTCACCACCAGGGGCACCGCCGATGCGCCGAACAGGTTCGTGCCCACGCCCTCCGCCGCGACGGGGTCGGCGACGACGGAGGCGAGATCGGCCGCTTCGGTGTCGCTGTAGGAGGGCAGCTCAGCCACGGCGGTCGCCAGCCCGTCGGCGAGCTCGGCGGTGCCGTCGGCCACCTGCCGAACGCCGCCGGAGAGCTCCTCGGCTCCCGTGGCCGCCTCGCCGGCGCCCTCGGCCAGCTGCGATGCGCCGTCAGCGAGCGTGGATGCTCCGCCGGACAGCTGTGCGGCACCGTCCGAGAGCTGCCGCACGCCGCTCGCGGCGGTGGTCGCGCCGGCGGCGAGCTGGTCGATTCCGCCGGACAGCTGGGACAGGCTCGCCGAGAGGGTCTGCAGGCCAGGGCCGAGCTGCTGGAAGCCGTTGACTCCGGCTGCGATCGTGTCGGACTGCCCGATCAGCTCGGTCACGGGTCCCACGGCCGCCTGCGCCTCGGCGGCCAGCTGGGTGAGCGTGCCGCAGAGCTCCGCCGACCCGCCCTGCGCGGCGCAGTCGGCAGCGGCCTGCGTCAGTGCCTGGGATGCCGCGGTGACCTGGGCCTGGACGGCGGCGCTGTTGGCGGCCAATCCGTTCGCCGCGGTCACCAGCTCGGCGGGCAGCTGCGGGATCGCGTCGGCGGTGGACTGCAGCCCTCCGGCCAGGAGCCGGCCGTTGCCGGCGATCTCCTGTGCGCCGGCGGCCCAGCCGTCCAGGCCGTCGGCGGCCTGCCCGGCTCCACTGTCCAGTCCGGCGGCGCCGCCGGCCAGCTGCGAAGCGCCGTCGGCGAGGGCCGCGGCGCCGTCCGAGAGCTGCGCGACGCCGCCGGAGAGGGCGGTGGCACCGTCCGCGGCCTGTCCCGCGCCGTCGGCCAGCTGGGCGGCGCCGTCGGCGGCGGTGCCCAGCTGGTCGCCGAGCGTGGTGAACCCCAGGAACACGTTCTCCAGGTACACCTCCGATAGCGAGGTGCCCAGGAGGGATGCGGCCGCCTGCGTGACCTGCGCCGAGATGGCGTCGTCCACGACGAGGCTGTCGGGCGGCGTGGTGACCTCGATCGTGGCGCGCTCGGGAGCTTCGCCGCCGGGGGAGGTGGACGTCGCTGCCGCGGAGAAGTTCTCCGGGATGCGGATGACGGCTGCGTACGAGCCGTCGGCGAGGCCCTCGCGGGCGTCTTCGTCGTTGGTGATCGTCCAGTCCAGATTGCTCGGGAGGTCATCCGACCCCTCCACCAGACCGGCGGTCAGCTGCCGGCCCAGCGGCACGGTCTGGCCATCGATCGTGACGGGCTCATCGTCGTTCACGATCGCCGCGCCCATCGACTCGAGGCGCTCGACGGGGTTGTACAGGGCGGCCACCAGCACGCCGCCGACGATCACCGGCAGCAGGAGTGCGCCGATGATCGTCAGCCAGGTGACGGGGCGCCGGGAGCCGGCGCGCTCCAACGCGAGGGGGGAGCCAGGACGGGTCATGCGGTCACCTCGGACAGATCGGACGTGCGGGGGGATGCGGCGGCCACCTGCGTGACGGATGCGCCGGTCCAGCCGGCCTCCGACAGCACGCGGCGTGCCGCTTCGGGGTCGGCGGCGGTCAGCAGCAGCGTCCACTCGCCGGTGGCCGCGGCATCCCGGAGGGTCGCGGCGGCCTGATCGCGCAGCGCGCCGTGGGCGACGGTGTCCACGCCGGAGATCGCGAGGACGCCGGGTGTACCCGTGAGTGCGTCGCGGAGTTCGGCGAGCGGGTCGTCGGCCTCATCCAGTGCGGCGATGCCGACGTGACTGCGCACCCATGCCTCGCGGCCGGGGAGCAGGTGCCCGGCGACACGGAGGCGGCCGGCGGTCGGCGAGACCCGCCCGGAGAGGGTGTAGAGGGCCGCGCGCGAGGCGCGCGGGTCGGTGGAGGTGAGGATGGCGGCGTGCCCCGGGTCCACCTCGAGGGAGAGGCCGTCGAACAGGGGGGTGTCTCCGGCTTCGAGTCCGACGCCGTCCGCGATCACGACGGCGCGCGAGTCGGGCCCCGGCCAGTCCTGCAGGGCGATCTCGCGCTCCACGGCTTCGCCTTCGACATCGAGCTTGGGCAGGATCCGGTCGAGCCAGCGGGGGATCCACCACGCCTTCTCGCCGAGGAGCGTCATGAGTGCCGGGATCAGCGTCATCCGCACCAGGAACGCGTCGACGGCGATGCCGACGGCCAGGCCCAGCGCGATGGGCTTGATCGACGAGTCGCCCTCGGGCACGAACGCGGCGAACACGGCGAACATGATGAGGGCGGCCGCCGTCACGACTCGCGCCGTCGCAGAGAAGCCCGAGCGCACCGCCGCCACGGCGACCGCGCGCGCGTCGGCACGCGCGGCGTTCTTGGTGCGGGTGTGGACGTAGTCCTCCCGCATGCGGGTGACGAGGAACACCTGGTAGTCCATCGCGAGCCCGAACAGCACGCCCATCAGCACGATCGGCATGAAGCTGATCACCGGCCCGACGCGGGCCACGTGCAGCAGGTCGGCGAACCAGCCCCACTCGAACACCGCCGCGACCACGCCGAACGCCGCGGCCACCGACAGCAGGTAGCCCAGGGCTGCCGTGAGCGGAACCGCGATGGAGCGGAACACCACCATGAGCAGGAGGAAGGACAGGCCGACCACGAACAGACCGAAGGGGACGAGAGCGGCGCCCAGGCGGTCGGAGATGTCGATCGCCACGGCGGTGTAGCCGGTGACCTTGAGGTCGATGCCGTACTCGTCCAGGAGCCGGTCGTGCTGCGCGCGAAGCTCGCGCACGAGGTCGGCGGTGGCCGGGTCATCCGGTGCCGTCTCCGGCACGATCTGCACGATCCCGGTGTCGGCGGTCTCGTTCGGGGTGGCGAGGGCGACCTCTTCGACGCCGGGGAGGTCTTCGACCTCCGCCGCGATGTCGGACATGAGACCCAGGGGATCGGTGGAGGTCACGATCGTGCCCGTGAGCACGAGCGGTCCGTTGACGCCGGGGCCGAAGTGCTCGGCGGCGAGGTCGTAGCTCTGCCGGGCGGAATTGCTCTCCGGCAGGACCCCCGCGTTGGGGAGCGCGAGCGCAAGGCTGCCGGCCGGGATGGCGAGGGTCCCCAGGCCCACCACGACGGCGATGGCGGTGACGAGGGGGCGGCGCGACACCATCGCCACCCACCGGTTCGTGCGCTCGGCGGCGGCCGGCGCAGCCGGGCGCTCCGCGGGGAGGTCGCCGTCGGACTCGGCCTCGCGCGCGGCCGCTGCGCGCCGGCGGGCACGACGTCCGGGGCTCCGTCCGGTGGCACGACGCCCCACGAAGCCCAGCAGCGCCGGGGTGAGGGTGACCGAGACGACCACCGCGATCGCGACGGCGACGGATGCGGCGATCCCCATGGTGGTGAGGAAGGGGATGTTCGCGAATGAGAGGCCGATCAGGGCGATGAGCACCGTGACGCCGGCGAATGTCACGGCCGATCCGGCGGTTCCGGTGGCGCGTGCGGCCGATTCCTCGGGATCCATCCCACCGCGCACCTGGTCCTGATGGCGTGCGGCGATGAACAGCGAGTAGTCGATCCCGACGGCAAGGCCCAGCATGAGCGCGAGCAGCGGGGTGGTCGAGGAGATGGTGGCGAACGCGGTGGCCAGGAGGATGAGCGCCATGGACAGGCCCACCCCGAGGATCGCGGTGACGAGAGGCAGGCCCGCCATCACGAACGAGCGGAAGGTCACGACCAGCACGACGAGCGCGATGAGGAGCCCCAGCGCCTCGGTGATGGTCACGCCGGGGATCGATTGGGCGAACAGGTCGCCGCCCAGCGCCGCCTGCGCGCCGTCGGGGAGGTCGGCGGCGAAGTCGTCGGCGGCGTCGCTGAGGGTCTGCTTCGACTCCGGCGACACGCTGGCGCCCTGGCCGTCGAACTGCAGCCGCACGATGGCCGCGTCGCCCTCGTCGCTGACCAGCCCCGAGACGGTCTCGTCGAACGGGTCGGTGACGGCCAGGACGCCGTCGATGTCGCCGAGTTCGGCCACCAGCTCGTCGATGCCGGAGGCATACGGCTCGTCCGCGACCCGGTCGCCGTCTGCGGCCACGACGACGATCTGAGCGCTCGTGCCGCTGACCTGCGGGAACGTCCGGGAGAGCTGCTTGAGGCCCTCCTCCGACTCGGTGCCGGGGATGGAGAAGGAGTTGTCGGTGCCCTGGTTGAACGCGAGCGCCCCGCCTCCCGCCGCCAGCAGGACGACCACCCACGCGATGAGCACGCGCCAGCCGTGACGGTAGGACCAGCGCCCCAGCGTGGCGAGAAGAGTGGACACAGCGGCTCCGATCGGTCAGACGGCTCCGATACAGCGCTGTATCCGATACACCCATGTATCGTATGTCCTGATCGGCCCCGTCAGGCTGAGCGATCCGTGTGAAACGAGGACTCATGAGCGATACCACCGCCACGACCCCTCGAGGCCGGGAGGCCACGCGGCAGCGGCTCTTGGATGCTGCCGCCGAGGTGTTCGCCGAGGTGGGGCTGGACGCGACCTCCGTCGAATCGGTGTGCGAGCGGGCGGGATTCACGCGCGGGGCGTTCTACTCCAACTTCGCGTCGAAGGAGGAGATGTTCCTCGAGCTGGCGGCGTCGGTCGCGCGGTCACGGGTCGCGGAGGTAGAGGCGCGCGTGACGGAGCTGGCGGGGGAGGGGACGCTGGAGGCGACCCCGGCCACCGCAGTCGCGCTCGTCGAGCGGGTGCTGGATCTCCCGGGGGATGACCGGCTGGGCGTGCTGCTCATGAGCGAGATCCGCATCCATGCGCTGCGCAATCCCGCGATGGCCGAAGCGTTCCTCGAGCAGGACCGCGAGCTGGGCCGCAACATCGCCCGGATGATCGGCGACATCGCGCGGGCGAGCGGGCTGCGCCTCGCGCTGCCGCAGGATCAGGTGGCGCAGCTGCTGCTGCTGGTGTGGGAGGGCACGATGACGCGCGCGGTCATGGCAGGCCGAGACCGTCTCGGCGCCCGTGACGAGGTGCAGAAGAGCCTCGCCGGCGTCGTCCCGCTGCTCATCGCCGGGTCGGACTGACCGCGCTCAGCCCTCGGCCAGCAGCGCGTGACAGCGCGTGAGGCGGCGCAGCCACCAGTCGCGGCGCTCGGGAGCCGCCGCGAGTGAGCGGAGGCGCTCGGGCGAGGGGGTCACCGGTCCCACCGGCAGCATCCCACCATGCGCTCGCAGCGGCGGGTCGGCGACATCGGCCAGGAACAGCGACGAGGTCCCCAGTCCGCAGTCGTAGTCCAGTTCGGGCAGCGCCGCGGCCAGCGCCACTCCCATCGCAAGTCCCACGGAGGTGTCCAGCGCGCTGGAGACGACGGCCGGCAGGCCCGCCGCCGCGACGATCTCGAGCGCGCGATGCACCCCGCCCAGTGGCTGGGCCTTGACGACGAGCAGGTCGGCGGCGCCGGCGCGCGCCACCCGTAGGGGGTCATCCGCCTTGCGGACGCTCTCGTCGGCGGCGACGGGGATGCCGAGGTAGCCGATGCGCTCGCGCAATTCGACGAGCTCGTCCAGGCCCGCGCAGGGCTGCTCGATGTACTCGAGATCGAACGGGGAGAGGGCGTGCACCGCATGCTCGGCCTCATCGAGGTTCCAGCCGCCGTTGGCATCGACGCGCACGCGGCCCTCGGGGCCCATGGCGGAGCGGACGGCGCGCACGCGCGCGACGTCGTCCTCGAGGGTCTGCCCGGGCTCGGCGACCTTCACCTTCGCCGTGCGGCAGTCGTCGAATCGCGCGAGCACCGCGGCGACGTCGCCGGCCGCCACCGCGGGGACCGTGGCGTTGACCCGCACGCTGCCGCGCCGGGGCGCGGGGCGCCGGCCCCATCCGAAGTCGACGGCGCCGGCGAGCCAGGTCGCCGCCTCCGCGTCGTCGTACTCGAGGAAGGGGGAGAATTCCGTCCACCCAGACGGGCCCTCCAGCAGCACCGCCTCCCGCACGTCGACACCGCGGAACCGCCGCGCCATCGGGAGGGCGACGACATGCGCGTTCGCGAGGAGTTCGTCCAGGGCGGGCAGCGGTGCGGTCACGCCCCCATCCTCCCCCGGATCGCCGCTCTCGTGGGTCGAGTGCGCACAGCAGTGTGTCCTTGACGTTAGTGTGTGCCGCACAGTACCGTGTGCGATATGAGTGAGGATGACGCGCTGGGCGGACACCTGCAGGAGATCCGGCGGGGGACCGCCGTGCTCGCCTGCCTGCAGCTCCTGCGCGAGCCCGGCTACGGCTACGGCCTGCTCGAAGACCTCGAGCGCCGCGGATTCCCCACCGATGCCAACACGCTCTACCCCCTGCTGCGCCGCCTCGAGAAGCAGGGCTATCTGACCAGCGAGTGGAACACCGACGAGACGCGGCCGCGCAAGTTCTACCGCACGAGTGCCGCCGGTGCCGCGCTCGCCGCCCGGCTGACCGCCGAATGGCGTGCCGTCGCCGACGCGATCGCCGCCCTGCCCGAGGAGAGATGACCATGTCCACCTTGACCGACCGGTACGTCGGCGCCGCGATGCGCTCGGTGCCCGAGAAGCAGCGAGCCGATCTCGCCGCGGAGCTGCGCGCGTCCATCGAGGATCAGCTCGACGCCCGCATGGCAGGGGGCGAACCGCACGACGCCGCCGAACGGGCGGTGCTCACCGACCTCGGCGACCCCGACCGGCTCGCCGCCGACTACACCGACCGCCCGCTGCATCTGATCGGACCGCGCTACTTCCTGGCGTGGTGGCGCCTGACGAAGCTCTTGTGGGCCATCGTGCCGGTGTGCGCCGCTTTCGGGGTGGCGCTGGGACAGACCCTCTCCGGTGCGTCCTTCGGAGAGATCGTCGGCTCGGTCGCGAGCGTCACGATCAGTGTGATCGTGAACGTCGGCTTCTGGACCACCCTGGTGTTCTTCATCGTGGAGCGGTCGGCGGGCGGTGCGGACGTCGGGTTCGTCAGCCGGTGGACGCCCGACCAGCTCCCCGAGCCCCACGACAGCGGTGCCCGCCTCACCGATCTCATCGCGTCGCTCGTGCTGCTCGGGGTGGCGGCCGGCGCGGTGCTGTGGGACCACTTCGTGGGCACGGCATACCTGGCGGGCCGCGGCTGGACGTCGTTCCTGGCGCCGGAGCTGTGGCCGTGGTTGATCGGCGGACTGCTCGTGCTCTGCGCGTGCGAGGCGATCCTGGCGATCCGCGTGTATGCGTACGGGCGCTGGACGGCCCGCTCCGCCTCGGTCAACCTGCTGCTGAACGCGCTGATCGTGGTGCCCGGGGTATGGCTGCTGATGCAGGGCAAGCTGGTGAACCCGACGTTCTTCGCCTCGGTGATTCCCGAATCCGGCGACACCGTGGCGGTGATCGTCGGGATCGTCTTCGGGTTCACCATGGTCGGTGTCGCCGGCTGGGACAGCGTGGACGCCTTCCTCAAGGCCGGGCGCGCCGGCCGCACGTCAACCCGGAGAAGGGCCGCGGTGTCCGCGCAATAGGCTGACGGCATGCTCTTGGAGACCCCCGTACGCATCGGCGTGCAGATCGAACCCCAGCACGCCTCCTATCCGCAGATCCGCGACGCGGTGCTGCGGCTGGAGGAGATGGGCGTGGACATCCTGTTCAACTGGGATCACTTCTTCCCGCTGCACGGCGACCCCGACGGTCTCCACTTCGAGTCGTGGACGATGCTCGCGGCGTGGGCCGAGCAGACCGAGCGCGTGGAGTTCGGTGCGCTGGTCAACTGCAACAGCTACCGCAATCCCGACCTGCAGGCCGACATGGCCCGCACGATCGACCATGTCAGTGGCGGCCGGTTCATCTTCGGCACCGGCGCCGGCTGGTTCGCGCGGGACTACGACGAGTACGGCCACGAGTTCGGCACCCCGGGGACGCGCCTGAACGATCTCGCCGAGGGGCTCGACCGGATCATGGCGCGCTGGGACCGGCTGAACCCGCCACCCACCCGCCGCATCCCGGTCCTCATCGGTGGCAAGGGGGAGCAGAAGACCCTGCGGATCGTCGCCCGTCACGCCGACATCTGGCACAGCTTCGTCGCGCCGGAGGAGATGGCGCACAAGATCGCTGTCATCCAGAAGTGGGGCGAGGTCGAAGGACGGGACGTGTCCGGCATGGTCGTCTCCAACGAGCTGAAGGGACGCGACGAGGCCCAGGCCGATGCCCTGTTCGACGCCGGTGTGCGCCTGTACACGCTGGGCTGGGCCCCCGGTCTCGCCGACTACGACACCGTGGCGCAATGGCTGCGCTGGCGTGACGGAAAGAACGGCGCGTGATGGTCTCCGAGCTGTTCGACGCCGCGGAGTGGACGGCGGCGCCCGCGAGCGAGCGCTACACCGACATCACGGCGCACGTGTCGCACGACGGGCGCATCGCCCGCATCGCGTTCGATCGTCCGGAGGTGCGCAACGCCTTCCGCCCGCACACCGTCGACGAGCTCTACACGGCGCTGGACATCGCGCGGCAGGACCCCCGCATCGGGGCGGTGCTCCTCACCGGCAACGGCCCGAGCCCCAAGGACGGCGGCTGGGCGTTCTGCTCCGGCGGCGACCAGCGCATCCGCGGACGCGACGGCTACAAGTACTCGGACGATGAGACGGCCGTCGGGGATCCGGCCCGCGCGGGACGGCTGCACATCCTCGAGGTGCAGCGGCTCATCCGCTTCATGCCCAAGGTGGTCATCGCCGTCGTGCCCGGGTGGGCGGCCGGTGGCGGGCACTCGCTCAACGTCGTGTGCGACCTGTCGATCGCGTCGGCCGAGCACGGCAGGTTCAAGCAGACGGATGCGGATGTCGGCTCGTTCGACGCCGGCTACGGTTCCGCGTATTTCGCGCGCCAGATCGGGCAGAAGCTCGCGCGGGAGGTCTTCTTCCTCGCGGAGGAGTACTCCGCCCAGCGCGCGTACGAGATGGGCGCCGTCAACCGGGTCGTGCCGCACGCCGACCTCGAGCGCGAGGCGATCGCGATGGCCCGCACGATCCTGGGCAAATCCCCCACCGCGATCCGCATGCTCAAATTCGCCTTCAACGCCGTCGACGACGGCCTGGTCGGCCAGCAGGTGTTCGCGGGGGAGGCCACGCGCCTGGCGTACGGCACTGATGAGGCCGTCGAGGGCCGCGACGCCTTCCTGGAGAAGCGCGATCCGGATTGGACCGGTTTCCCGTGGCACTATTGACCTTCGTCCCGGCCCCCTTGCGGCGATCGGCTGCCGAACCGACCGTGGAAGCAGCGGATTCGCGCATCTCGAGGGAGTGAGGCCGACGTGAGGCTCGAGCAGATCGACGCGGCCGACCCGCGGGATGTGCTGCGGGCACTCCGGGCAGCCCTGGGAGCCGGGCCGGCGGTGGGGTTCGGCTCCACCCGTGAGCAGCTTCCCGCCGAGGTGCCGGCCGGGACGGCGGTCGTCCTGACGACATCGGGCTCCACGGGCGTGCCGAAGGCCGTCGCCCTCAGCCGCAGCGCGCTCACCTCCAGTGCGCTGGCCACCTCCGCCCGCATCGGTGAGGGTGCCTGGCTGCTCGCGCTCCCCCCGGCCTATGTCGCGGGTGTGCAGGTGCTCGTGCGCTCGCTCATCGCCGGACGGGAACCCGGCATTCTGTCGGGCTCGTTCTCGCCCGCCTCCTTCGCCGCGGCCGCGCGCCTGATGGCCTCGAGCGAGAACGGCGTGCGCGTCCCGACGTACACCTCGCTCGTGCCCGTGCAGCTGCAGCGGCTGCTGGATGCCGCCGCATCCGATCGCGACGTCGCCGCCGCTCTGCGTTCGTTCGAGGCCATCCTCGTCGGAGGGCAGTCCCTCCCCGACGCCCTCCGCGAGCGCGCGGCCGACGCCGGCGCCCGGATCGTGCGCACCTACGGCTCGACGGAGACCTGCGGGGGATGCGTGTACGACGGCACGCCGCTGGACGGCGTCCGCGTGCGGATCGTCGAGGGTGAGGTTCAGATCACCGGCCCCGTGCTGGCCGACGGCTACCTCGGCCAGCCGGACCGCACGGCCGCGGTGTTCCCCGCCGATCCCGACGGAACGCGCTGGTACCGCACGGGCGATGCCGGCCTCCTGGACGAGCACGGGATGCTCCGCATCCACGGACGCATCGACAACGTCATCGTGTCAGGTGGCGTGAACATCTCCCTCGATCGCGTGGAACAGATCGTGCGCGGCATCCGCGGACTCGAGTCCGCCGTCGTCGTGCCCGTCGCCGACCCGCAGTGGGGCGAGGCATCCGTCATCGTCGCCCCGCGGGGAGGCGCGCTGCGCCGCAGCGAGGCGGAGCAGCTCGAGCACGCCCGCACGGCGGTCGCGGCCGAACTGGGCGCCCCCGCGCGCCCGTCCCGGCTCATCGTCGTCGACGAACTCGCTCACCTGCCTTCCGGCAAGCCCGACCGCGAGGCGATCCGGCAGCTGGTGGCGTCGCTGCACTAGGCGGGGTCAGGCGGCGCGGTCGCTGGTGTCGACCACGCAGAAGCGGTTTCCCTCGGTGTCCTCCAGCACGATCCAATCCGCGTCCGCCGGATAGCCGTCCCACTCGACCTCGCGCGCACCGAGGTCCAGGAGCCGCCGGATCTCGGCGGCCTGGTCGTCGGCGTAGAGATCGAGGTGCAGGCGCGGCGGATAGTGCTGGGGATAGCCGGCGTCCTCGACGGTCATCACGATGGTTCCGATGCTCAGCATCGCTTCAGCCTGCCGCCGGGGCCCGGCGGCAGGAAGAGGGTTGCGCGCCCGCCTAGGATGGCACTTCGTGGCCGCTCAACCCCGCAAACGTCCCGTCCGCAGCAGCTCCGCACGCCGCCGGCCCGGAGGCAACCCGCAGAAGCGCCCGGTCGCCGCGCCCCCGCCCAAGGCGACCGTGCGCGACTGGATCGGCGCGGCGCGCCTGCGCACGCTGCCGCTCGCGGTGAGCCCCGTGCTCGTGGGCACCGGCGCGGCCAACCTCGGCGCCGAGCCGTTCCACTGGGTCATCGCGCTGACCTGCCTCATGGTGGCGGTGAGCCTGCAGATCGGCGTCAACTTCGCCAACGACTACAGCGACGGGATCCGCGGCACCGACGATCACCGCGTGGGGCCGGCGCGGCTGACCGCGTCGCGGAAGGCGAAGCCGCGCACCGTGCTGGTCGTGGCCCTGGTCTTCTTCGGGCTCGGCGCGCTCGCCGGGCTCGCGATCGTCGTCCGCACGCAGCAGTGGTGGATGCTGGCGGTCGGGGCCGCGTGCATCGTGGCGGCGTGGTTCTACACCGGCGGCAAGCGACCCTACGGCTACGCAGGGCTGGGGGAGCTGTTCGTCTTCGTCTTCTTCGGGCTGGTCGCCACCCTCGGGACGACCTGGGTGCAGGCGTTCACGCTGCCGCAGGAGGCGTGGTTCGGGGCGGTCGCGATCGGGTTCCTCGCGTGCGCCGTGCTGCTGGCGAACAATCTGCGCGACATCGACCAGGACCGCGCCGCGGGCAAGCGCACCCTGACCGTGCGCATCGGACGGCGGGCGACGCAGGTGCTGTACACCGTGCTCGTGCTGGCGCCGTTCGGGATCGCAGCGTATCTGGCGCTGTTCTATCCCATCGCGTGGCTGAGTCTCATGGCGCTGCTGGCCGCGCTGCCGGCGATCCTGATCGTCTGGACCTACCGGGTGCCGCGCGAGCTGGTGATCGCCCTCGCGCTCACGTCGCTGACGTCCCTGGCCTACGGGGCGTTCCTGTTCTGGGCGTTCATCGGCTGACGCACCGCGGGGGACGGGCCGTCAGCGGTCGGTGTCGCGCGGGCCGGCCGCCGTCTCTGCGGCGGCATCTTCGGCGAGGGCGTCGTCGGCGGCGTTCGAGCGGCGGGCCCGCCGCCGGCGCTCCGCCATGCCGGAGGTGACCTGATCGAGAGGGCGGCGCAGGAACAGCAGCGACAGGCTCAGACCGATCAGGGCAGCGAACAGCGCCGCCAGCCACGGCAGGTCCTGGAACACCGGGAACAGCATGAGGATGCCGAACGGGACGAAGAACGCCAGCAGCCGCAACGCGGTGTACACCAGGGCGGAGCGCGCATTCATGCGTCCATCCTAAATCGCGGCCCGAGGTCCCGCCCGCCCGGCCCACGCACAGACATCCCGCCTAGGATGAGGGCATGACGAGGCTGTTGCTGATCCTGGCGCTCGTGGGCACCGCGTTCTGGGTGTACGCGATCGTGGATTGCGCGCTGCAGCCCTCGACCCGCCACCGCGGCGTGAGCAAGGGTGCCTGGATCGCCATCGTCGTGCTGCTTCCGGTGCTCGGCGGCCTGCTGTGGTTCGTCGTCGGACGTGGCCGCGGTGCGAAGACCGCCGCCGCCCGCCGCGCGCCGGACGACGACCCCGAGTTCCTCGGCAGCATCGGATCGATGGCCGACCAGGACGAGCGCATCCGCCGCCTGGAGGAAGAGCTCGCCCAGCTCGACGCCGAGGCCGACGACGAGCGCTTCCGCGCGGACCCGTCCGCGGACGCCCCGCCCAGCGAAACCGGCCCCACCCCGCCGAGCACCGACGGTGACGACGACGCGCGCGGTCAGCGCGGCGCCGTCGGCTGACGTGACCGCAGACCGCCGCACCGACGCGGCACCCGCCACCGACGCGGCCGCCGCACTGCTGGGGGCGCTGGTGGCGCGTGGGGTGGAACACGTCGTGCTGAGCCCCGGCTCCCGCTCGCAGGCTCTCGCTCTGGTGGCGGCCGCGCTCGAGCGAGAGGGCCGCATCCGACTGCACGTGCGCATCGACGAGCGGGTCGCGGGATTCACGGCTTTGGGTATCGGACGCGAGACCGGCACCCCGGCTGCGCTCATCTGCACCTCGGGGACCGCCGTGGCCAACCTCCTCCCGGCCGTCCTGGAAGCGCACCACGCCGCCGTGCCGCTCGTTCTCCTGACCGCCGACCGGCCGCCCGAGCTGCGGGGTGTCGGGGCGAACCAGACCACCCGCCAGCCTGGGCTGTTCGCCCCGAACGTCCGGTTCGACGCCGACCTGCCGGTGCCCGAGACCGCCGACGCCGATGGGTCGTCGGAGCAGACGACGCTGCTGCGCTCGGTCGCAGCCGACGCCTTCGAGGCGGCGCGGGGGAGCGTGGCACGCCCCGGCGGACCCGTGCACCTGAACCTGCCCTATCGCGAGCCGCTCGCCGGCGCGGTGCCCGCGTGGCTGGCCGAGCCGGCGGTGGTGGAGGGCGACGGGTCGCCCGATGGCGAGTCCGGGGCGCTGTACCAGGGCGGCGGCGGCATCGGTGGCGCGGACGCCGCGCCGGCCGAGACGTCCCCGCACGTGCTTGCCCGCGGGCCCCGCACGATCGTGGTCGCCGGGGCAGACGCCGGTCCCGCGGCGGAGGAGCTCGCTCACGCCGGCGGTTGGCCGCTGGTCGCGGAGATCGTCAGCGGTGCGCGGTTCGGCCGCAACCTCGTCCACGGCTACCGCGCACTGCTGCGCGAGCCCGACCTCGGCGGCGCCGTGCAGCGCGTCGTGGTGTTCGGTCACCCCACGCTCAGCCGCGAGGTCGCCGCCCTCCTCGCCCGTCCCGATGTCGACGTGGTCGCGGTGCGCGGCCCCGGTGAACCGCTCAACCTCAACGGCACCACGGTGTCGGCGGATGCCGTGCGCGTCGGTGACGGCACACCCGACCGGGAGTGGCTGGGGCGCTGGATGCGCGCGTCGGCGGCCGCGGCGGTCGACCTGTCTCCCCCCGCGCCCGACGCCGACGCCCTGTCATCGGCCGAACCGCAGCAGCGGCTGGGCGCGATCGCCGCGGAGGTCGCCGTCCTGCGCGCGCCGCTGGACCGCGCGTCGCTCGTCGACGCCCTGTGGCGGGCGACGTGGCCGCACGACCGGCTGGTGTTCGGCTCCTCCCGGCTCGTGCGCGTGGCCGACGCCGTCCTCGGCGGCAAGAAGGTGCCCGTGCACGCCAACCGCGGCCTCGCCGGAATCGACGGCACCGTCGCGACCGCGCTGGGAGTGGCCATCGCCAGTCAGGCCGACGGGCGGCCCGGCCTCACGCGGGCCCTCGTCGGGGATCTGGCTTTCCTGCACGATGCCGGCGCGCTGCTGATGCCCGGTGTGGAGGAGGAACCCCGCATCCAGGTGGTCGTCGGCAACGACGGCGGCGGGACGATCTTCGACGGCCTCGAGGTGGCCGAGACGGCGGGCGCGGAGGCGATGGACCGCGTCCTCTACACCCCGCAGGCGGTGCGGCTGGAGCATCTCGCGCTCGCGTACGGGTGGGAGTTCCACCGCGTGACCACGCGCGGGGCGCTCGATCAGCTGCTGACCTCGCCTGCCGGCGGACGCCAGCTCATCGAGGTTCCGCTGCCGCGCTGACCGCCGGGGATGCGCGGCCGGCCGCGGGCGGCCATCATGAGCACATGACCACTTCGTCGCGGTGGAGCACCGCCGCATCCGAGGCGCTGCGCGCTCGAGCGGGTTTCGCCCTCACGCATGTCGACCCGCGCTCGACGCCCGGCTACACCGGCGGCAAGCCCGACGGCGTCGAGGATCTGGCGGAGGGCGCGACACGACTCGGCGAGCTGCAGGAGCGGCTGTTCGCGCAGAGCGTGGCCGGCACCGCGGAGGGGTCGGTGCTGCTGCTCCTGCAGGCCATGGACACCGCCGGCAAGGGCGGCATCGTGCGGAACGTGGTGGGGGCCGTCGACCCCCAGGGCGTCGAGCTGGCGGCCTTCAAGAAGCCCACCGATGAGGAGCTCGCCCATGACTTCCTGTGGCGGATCGGGCGGCGCCTGCCCGAACCGGGGCGCATCGGGGTGTTCGACCGCTCCCACTACGAAGACGTGCTGATCGGCCGCGTGCGCGCACTCGCCCCGCCGGAGGAGATCGAGCGGCGCTATGGCGCGATCGTGGATTTCGAGGCGGATGCGGCGGCTCGCGGCATCCGCTGGGTCAAGGTCATGCTGCACATCTCCCGCGAAGAGCAGCGGACGCGGCTGGCCGAACGGCTCGACCGCCCCGACAAGCAGTGGAAGTACAACCCTGGCGACATCGACGAGCGGGAGCGGTGGGATGAGTACATGACCGCCTATCAGGTGGCCATCGAGCGCACCTCCACCGACGCCGCGCCGTGGCATGTGGTGCCCGCCGACCGCAAGTGGTACGCCCGGCTGGCCGTGCAGGAACTGCTCGCCGACGCGCTGGCAGGGCTCGACCCGCACTGGCCCGCGCCCGATTACGACGTCGAACGGGAGAAGGCGCGGCTGGCGGCGACGTGAGGCGCGCTCAGGCGAGCGCTTCGACGATCGGCCGGAACTTCACGCGCGTCTCCAGTAGTTCCGTCTCCGGGTCGCTGCCGGCGACGATGCCCGCCCCGGCGTAGGCGGTGATGGGCAGCGCACCGTTGGCGTCGGGGAGGTCGAACTGCGCGCAGCGCAGCGCGATGGCCCACTCGCCGTCGCCGGAGGCATCGATCCAGCCCACCGCACCGGCGTAGCGGCCCCGGTCGAACGGCTCGAGCCGGCGGATCATCGCCATCGCGGTGGGGGTGGGGGTTCCCGCGACCGCCGCGGTGGGGTGCAGCGCCGCGACGAGGTCGAGGGAGGACGAGCCGTCGTCCAGTTCTCCCTCGACGTCGGTGGCGAGGTGCCACACGTTCGGCAGCCGCAGCGTGAACGGCTCCTCCGCCGCGGCGAGGGCGCTGGTGTGCGGGCGCAGCGCGTCCAGCACGCTGCGCACGGCGAAGCGGTGCTCGTCCTGGTCCTTGCCGCTGTCGGAGAGGAACAGGGATGCCGCGGTGTCGGCGTCCGCGTCGGCGCCGCGCGCGATCGTCCCGGCCAGGACACGCGCGGTGACGGTGCCCCGCGAGGCGGTCACGAGGGTCTCGGGGCTCGCGCCGATCAGACCGTCGACGGCGAACACCCAGCAGTCGGGGTAGCCCGACAGGAGCGCACGCACGAGGCGGCGGAGGTCGGCTCCGGAGGGAACGGTGCCCACGACATCGCGAGCCAGGACGACCTTCTCCACGTCGTGGCGGGCGATCGCCTCCAGCGCGGTGCGCACCGCGTCCTGATACCCCTGTGCGCTCATGCGCCCGGGGCCGAGCGTGGCCGACCAGTGCGGGCCGAACGGGGTAGCCGGGGGGAGGGCGGCGGCATCGGCGTCGGGAACCGGTTCGTCCACGCGCACGTGCGTGACCCACGTTCGGCCTCCGCGTCGCCCGACGAGCGTCGCCGGCACCGTGAGCACGCTGGCGTGAGCCGAGCTCGGGTCGAACGCGAAGGAGCCGAGGGCGACCAGGCCGGTGCCGGGCACGCCCACGGCGTCGTCGATGTCGGCGGCTGCTGCCACCGAGCGCCAGCGGACCGCGAGCTCGGCGGCGGGGGTCGGCGCGCCCGGTGCCGCCTCCAGCCGCAGAGCGACTCCGAAGCCGGCCAGCGCATCGCCGCGGCGGCTCCAGAACAGCGGGTCGGTGGCGGCGGAGTAGGCGAGGACGTCGTCCACCGCCGCGATCTCGCGCGTGACGACGCGAAGCCGCGGGATCGTGGGAGACGGGGGCGCGGGCACGTCTCCCAGCCTAGTTCGCGCCTGGGCGCGGAGCCTGTGGGCGAGGGCCCGGAGAGGGCGCGGCATCCCTAGACTGCGATCGTGATCTCTCGTCCCGCACCTGGCACGCGCGTCATGTTCCGCTGGCGGAAGTGGGATGGCGCCCCGCACTGGGAGCACGAGTGCGTGTACCTGGGTCGCGACGACCACGGCGAATGGGTGGGGCAGCAGGCCGGATGGCGCAGCTCCCGCCCCGGCCGCGATGTGCGCGCACGACAGCCCAATGTGACGCTGATCCCGCCGAGCGGGGAGTGGACGTTCACCTCCAACGCCGCCCCGCACCCCACGCGTGTGTACATCGACCTCGCGTGGGACGTCGCCTGGGACGGGGAGGAGCCCACCGGCATCGACATGGACCTCGACGTCGTCGAGCAGGCCGGGCGCGGCATCTGGATCGACGACCGCGACGAGTGGGACGAGCATCGCGTGCAGTATGGCTACCCGCTCGACATCGTCGAGCGCCTGGAGTCGGTGGCCGTCGACCTCGAGCTGCGGGTGCGACGGCGCCGCGCCCCGTTCGACGACGCCACGATCAGCCGCTGGCTCGACGTGCTGACCTCCTTCCCCGGCTGAGGGCGCACGTTCCCGGGCGTCGGGCATCGGCGGTGGGGCGCTGCATCCGCCCGGCCTAGACTCGACGCGTGACCACTCCCGAGCCGAATCGCGCCGACCTCGGCAAGGACCCGGCCCGCGTCAGCGGGATGTTCGATCAGGTCGCGCCCGCCTACGACCGAACCAACACGGTCCTCAGCCTCGGCAACGACCGGTTCTGGCGCGTTGCCACCACCCGGGCCGTGGCTCCGCGGCCAGGGCAGCGCATCCTCGACCTGGCCGCCGGCACCGGTGCCAGTTCGGTGTCGCTGGCCCGCAGTGGCGCCGAGGTCATCGCCGCCGACTTCTCGCCCGGGATGATCGCGGAGGGACGACGCCGCCACGGCGACATCCCGAATCTGTCGTTCGTGCAGGCCGACGCCACCGACCTCCCCTTCGACGACGCGGAGTTCGACGCGGTGACGATGTCGTTCGGGCTGCGCAACGTCAACGACCCGCGCGCGGCCCTGCGGGAACTCCGCCGCGTCACCAAGCCCGGCGGACGCATCGTGATCTGCGAGTTCTCGCACCCGCCCGCGCGGGCGTTCGCCGAGCTGTACCGCTTCTACAACGGCCGCGTCCTGCCACTGGTGGCCAAGGCCGTCAGCTCCAACGCCGAGGCCTACGACTACCTGAACGAATCCATCCGCTCGTGGCCCGACCAGCGCACCCTGTCGGCGTGGCTGCGGGAAGCCGGCTGGAGCGATGTCGCGTACCGCAACCTGTCGTTCGGCATCGTGGCGCTGCACCGCGGCACCGCTGCGGAATCCGAGGCCTCCAGCGGGGCGGGGTAGGGTGGGAAGGTGACCCCCAGACCTTCCGCTGCGGGCTCGCAGATGGCGGGCAAACTGGGCCTCGCCGACCGCATTTTCGCCGGCGTCCGCTCGCGCAAGCTCCTCGCCACGGTCGAGGCCGGGCTCGAGCGCGTCGAGCAGAGCCTCGCGAGCGAGCTGCGCGTCACCGATTCGCTCGCCGACGCGACCAGCCGTTACCTGTATGAGGCCGGCGGCAAGCGCGTGCGCCCGATGCTGGCGATCCTCACTTCACAGCTGGGGGAGGGTGTCACCGATGCCGTCGTCCAGGGCGCGACCGCACTGGAGATGACCCACCTGGGTTCGCTGTACCACGACGACGTCATGGACGGTGCCGACGTGCGTCGCGGGGTCCCGAGCGCGCAGACGGTGTGGGGAAACAACATCGCGATCCTCACCGGCGACCTGCTGTTCTCCCGTGCCAGCGGGATCATGGCGCGCCACGGCGACCGCGCCATCCGCCTGCAGTCCGACACCTTCGAGCGCCTCGTCCTCGGGCAGATGCACGAGACGGTGGGTCCGCAGCCGGGCGACGATCCGGTCGCCTTCTACCTCCAGGTGCTCTCGGACAAGACCGGCTCGCTCATCGCCGCCGCCGCCGAGGCGGGCGTCGTGTTCGCGCGCGCTCCCCAGGAGTACGAGGAGCCCGTGCGCGTCTTCGGCGAGAAGGCGGGCGTCGCCTTCCAGCTGCTGGACGACGTGCTCGACCTGTCGGACGACCCCGACGAAACGGGGAAGGTGCCCGGCACCGACCTGCGGGCCGGTGTGCCGACCATGCCGTACCTGCTGCTCGGGCAGCGGCAGGATGCGCCGTCCCGCGACCTGCACGCCCGCATCGACGACGGCGTGGCCCGTATCGCCGACGGTGCGGACCCCGGCGTGCTCGACGGCGCGCTCGCCGAGCTGCGCGACCACGCCGCGACGCGTGCCACCCTCGACCTGGCCCACTCGTGGTCTGCCGAAGCGATCGCGGCGCTGGACCCGGTTCCCGACGGACCCGTGCGCGAGGCGCTCACGCGCTTCGCGCAGGCTGTCGCCGACCGCTCCAGCTGACCCTTCGACACGCTCGGCGACCGGTGTTGGCAAACTCGAAAGGATCTTCATGACCAAGCTCAGGCTGGCCATCGTCGGCGCCGGACCCGCCGGCATCTACGCGGCCGACATCCTGCTCAAGGCCGAGCGCAAGTTCGACGTGTCGATCGATCTGTTCGAGCAGCTCCCCGCGCCCTACGGGCTCGTCCGCTATGGCGTCGCGCCCGACCATCCGCGCATCAAGGGCATCATCACGGCCCTGCGCGAAGTGCTCGACCGTGGCGACATCCGCCTGTTCGGCAACGTCCGCTACGGCCAGGACATCACCCTCGAAGACCTCAAGCGCCACTACAACGCGGTGATCTTCGCCACCGGCGCGGTCCGTGACACGAGCCTGGACATCCCGGGCATCGATGCGGAGGGATCGTACGGCGCCGCCGATTTCGTCAGCTGGTTCGACGGACATCCGGATGTGCCGCGCACGTGGCCGCTGGATGCGTCGTCGGTCGCCGTGATCGGCAACGGCAACGTCGCCCTCGACGTGTCGCGCATGCTCGCCAAGCACGCCGACGATCTGCTGTCCACCGAGATCCCGGACAACGTGTACGAGGGCCTGAAGGCATCGCCGGTCACCGACGTGCACGTGTTCGGCCGCCGTGGTCCCGCGCAGGTGAAGTTCACCCCCCTCGAGCTGCGCGAGCTCGGCGAGCTCCATGACGTCGACATGGTCGTGTACGACGAGGACTTCGACTACGACGAGGCCTCCAAGGCGGCGATCGCCAGCAACAAGCAGGTCATGGTGATCGATCGCGTGCTGCAGGCCTGGCGCAAGCGCCCGAGCGCGAACAACGCCGGAGGTGAGGCATCCCGCCGCCTGCACCTGCACTTCTGGGCCAAGCCGGTCGAGGTCAAGACGGATGAGGCCGGCCACGTGTCGGCTTTCGTCTACGAGCGCACGCGTCCCGACGGCGAGGGCGGGGTGGTCGGCACGGGGGAACTGCGCGAGATCCCGATCCAGGCGCTGTACCGGGCCGTCGGCTACTTCGGTTCGCCGCTGCCGGGTGTGCCCTTCGACAAGCGGCACGGCGTCATCCCCAACCGCGAGGGGCAGGTGCTGCACAAGGACTCCAACGAGCCGGTGCCGGGCGTGTACGCGACCGGGTGGATCAAGCGCGGCCCGGTCGGACTCATCGGCCACACGAAGTCCGACGCGATGGAGACCGTGCGCCACCTCATCAACGACCAGGGTTCGTGGTGGCAGCCCGAGGATGCCTCGGAGGAGGCGATCCCGGCCCTGCTGGCGTCGCGCGGGGTCCATTGGACCGACCTCGAGGGATGGCACCGGCTCGACGAGCACGAAGTGGCACTGGGCCTTCCGCACGAGCGTGCGCGCATCAAGATCGTGCCGCGCGACGAGATGGTCGCGATCTCCCGCGGCGAGTAGCCCGCAGCACATCCCCTCGATCCGCGCGCTGGACGGCGGCCCTGGGGGCGCGGATCGGTCCGCCCCTAGGGTGGAAGGATGAGTGCGCAGTGGCGCCCCGACATCCTCGGGCCGGGGTTCGAACAGCTGACGCTCGAGCTCGGTGACGAGGACGGCGAACAGATCGTCGCGACGCTCGTGCGGAGCATCCCCTCCGTCTTGCTGCGGACGGTCGGCTCCTTCCGCGACGTGGACGTGCTGTACGTGCACGGCTGGTCGGACTACTTCTTCCAGACCGAACTGGCGGAGTTCTGGACCGAACGCGGTGCCCGCTTCTTCGCGCTCGACCTGCGACGGTACGGCCGGAGCCTGCTGCCCGGGCAGCGCCCCGGCGACGTGCGCTCCCTCGACGACTACGACCTCGACATCGCCGCGGCCCTTGCCGCGATGGACGTGGATGCGCGCGGTCCGCGCCGGCTCGTGCTGCTGGGGCACTCCACCGGCGGCCTCACGCTGACCCTGTGGGCCGCCCGGCACCGGGGCCGCGCGGCCGCTCTCGTGCTGAACAGCCCGTGGCTCGAGCTGCAGCTGGGCCCGATCGGGCGCCAGGCGCTGACGCCGCTCATCAACGCCCGCGCACGCATCGATCCACTGGGCGCCCAGCCCGTCCTTGATCTCGGGTTCTACACGCGCGCGCAGCGGCAGATCGGTGTCCTCCCGGCGGGCGTGGGCGACTGGCGACCCGAACAGGGGTTCCCGACGCATCCGCGCTGGCTGGCCGCCGTCGTGGCGGGGCACGGTCAGATCGCGGAGGGGGTGGATGTCGGATGCCCCGCGCTCGTGATGCTCTCGGCGCGCTCGATCCCACCGATCCGCTGGAGTGAGGACATGACCTCCACCGACTCCGTGCTGTTCGTCGACGACATCGCCCGTGCCGCCACGCGCATCGGCGAACTCGTGACGATCGCTCGCATCGAGGGCGCGATCCACGACGTGTTCCGCTCCCGGCCCGAACCGCGGGCGGCCGCATTCGCGACGTTGGACCGGTGGATCCGCTGGCTGCGCTGATATCAAGGCGTCATCCCCGTGAGGCGGATGCGGCACCCGTCCGTCAGCGCCGTGACCGCGCGACCAGCGCGCAGATGAGCGCGGCGGCGGCCGTGCACGTTCCCACCACCGCCATCGGCACGGCGGTGCCGTCGCCCCACAACCCGACGATGGGCGAGATCGACCCGCCCAGGGCGAACTGCGTCGCCCCCAGCAGGGCCGCCCCGGCGCCGCGGGAGGTCGGGCCGGTGCGTGCGAGGGCCAACGCACTGGCGTTGGACAGGATGAGGCCGGCGCCTCCGGTGATCACGAAGGCGTAGGAGATGAACAAGGCGGCCGAGAGCACGCCGGTGAGCGCCAGCACGGTCATCGCCGCGCCCGCAGTCAGCGTCGCGCCGACGCCGACCAGCAGCATCCGCTCGGGTCCCAGCCGCGGCGCCACGCGCGCATTGACGAGGTTCGCGCAGACGAGGGCGACCCCGCCCGCGGCGAACGACAGCGAGTACAGCAGCGGCGTGAGCCCGAGCACGACCTGACCGACGAAGGGCGAGGCCGAGATGTAGGCCATCATGCCCGTGAACGCGAGGGCGAAGACGAGCACGTACGCGGCGAAGGACCCGTCGCGCGCGAGTTCTCCGAACCGGCGGAACACCGAGAGCACCGTGCCGGGGTGGCGGTTCGCACGCGGCAGCGACTCCGGCACCATGACGGCGGCGAGCGTCAGCATCAGCACGGCAGCCATCGCGAGCGCCGCGAGCACGCCCCGCCACCCCGCGAGCGGGGCGATGAGGCCGCCGATGGGCGGAGCCACGACCGGCCCCAGGGCGCCGACGGTCGCGATGAGGCTCAGGGCGCGCACGGCCGTGGCCCCCGTGCTGAGGTCGGCGGCGATCGCCCGGGCGATCACGACGCTTCCCGCCCCCGCGAATCCCTGCAGGAGGCGCAGGCCGATGAGCGCCCCGATCGACGGCGTGAACACCATCGCCACACTCGCCGCAGTGAACAGCGACACCGCCGTCAGCAGAACGGGGCGGCGCCCCCAGCGATCGGAGAGCGGACCCAGGACGAGCTGCCCGACACCCATGCCCGCCAGGAACGCCGTCAGCGTCAGCTGCACGGATGGGGCGTCGGTGCGCAGGTCGGCGGTCATGTCGGTGAACGACGCCAGGTACATGTCCGTCGCCAGCGGACCCACGGCGGAGAGGAAGCCGAGCACCGCCAGCAGGCCTGGGGTGAGCGAGGTGGGGCGCTTCATGCCCTCGCTCCGCTCACTGATTCATCTTGGCATCCGTGGCGTGCGCTGATTTCCACGGGGCTTCACCCGCACGTCAAGCCCCCGCATCCGGAGCCGTTGTCTCCGTACCCTCGAGGGCATGGCGAACACGGAGAAGAGCGCACCCGACGACCGGCACGACGACGTCGTGGCGGAGCAGCAGATCGTCGAGCCGCCGACGGCGCCGCAGCAGGCGGAGCCGGACGAGGAGGCGGGAAGCTCCGGCGACGACTGACCGTGGCGCGGCCGGGGGTGGACGCCGGCGGCATCCTGGCCCGCGACGCGGGTGCCCGGACATCCACCGCGGGCTGACGGACCTCAGCGCACGGCGGTGAGAGCCTCCCGAGCGGCGACGACGGGCGCCGTGGCCAGCAACCGCGTGATGTTCTCCTGACGCAGGGTCCACAGGGCTCCGTGGATGGCCGCGCCCGTGATGCTCGCCTCGCGCTCGGTCTGCGTCTTGGCGATCGTCAGACTGTCAGTGATGTGGGGGATGGAGCGGGCGAAGAGCACCTCCCGGATTCCTGCCATCAGATGATCGCCGGCGAATGCGAGGAATCCTCCGACCACGAGCACCGAGGGGTTGAGCAGGGTCACGCACGAGGTGAGGACATCGCCGAGGTCGCGTCCGGCACGGCGGAGCACATGCGCCGTCGTGACGTCACCATCGCGGACGAGGGCGAACAGATCCTGAGCGTTCTCCACCTGCACCCCCCGCGAGCGGAGCTCGCTGAAGATCGCATCCGAGCTCGCGACGGCGACGAGGCATCCGGTGTTGCCGCAGTTGCACGGAACGTCGGCATCGGGGCGACGCACCGGGAGGTGGCCGATATCGCCGGCCAGGCCGTGAGCTCCGGAATAGGCGGAGCCTCGGAGGATGAGCCCGACGCCGATCCCGTTGGAGACCGTGACGAACACGAGGTCTTCGGCCGAGGGGTAGTGCGCGGCGTGCTCGCCGATCGCCATCAGGGTCGCGTCGTTGTCGATGAGGATGTCGACGGCGAATCGCGCTCGCAGCCACGGCTCGAGCGCGAAGGAGGACCAGTTCGGCATGGGGCTCACGTTGAAGATCAGCCCGGTCGTGGGATCGATCGGGCTCGAGACGCCGACCGTGATGACCGAGACGGGCCCGTACTCGGCGGGCAGCTCTCGAATGAGCCGTTCGAGCTCCTCCGACGCCCGGTCCAGCACGATTTCCGGCCCGTCACTGAGCCGGATGTCGAAACGCTCGCGAGCCAGGATTCCGCTGCCGAGGTCGGCGACGGCCACCGTGCAGTGCCGGCGCCCGATCTGCATGGCGCCCACCGTGCGTGCCCGGTCGTTGAGGGCGAACCTCGTGGACGGGCGACCGCCGGTCGATGATCCCTCGCCGACTCCCACGACGAGTCCGGCTCTGCGCAGAGCGTTGATCCGGTTGAAGACCGTCGAACGCGATGCGCCCGTGAGCTGAGCGATCTCGGCCCGCGTCCGGGGGGTGCGATCGGCCAGCAGCTTGAGCAGGTCCACTGCGCCGGCGTCGAGACCGAGCGCGTCCTGAGGTTGGCTCATGTCGGGAGTTTACGCACCGGCCGCCCCTCGACCCGGCAATCGTGCGCACCATTGTCCTCAGGATCCGCGAAGTGTAGAACTTTTGCTTGTCCAAGAGGCAAAAGGATGCCAGCATTCACGTGGGGCGCGTCGCCCGTGAGTGCGGAAAGGCAATGATGAGCGTTGACGTCGGCATTCAGCTGTACTCCGTGCGGAACGCGATGGCGGTGGATGCGGAGGGAACGCTCGCGCGCCTGGCCGAGCTCGGGTTCACCCGCGTGGAAGGTGCCAATCACGAAGCGGACACCGATCCCGGGATCGGGTTCGGGATCTCGGCCGACCGCCTCGCCGCCGTCCTCGAGGCCAACGGGCTCTCGATCGTCGGAAGCCACATCAACCCCCTCGACGTCGGCAAGCTCGGGCCGACGCTCGACTTCCATGCCGGCATCGGGAGTCCCGGCATCGGATGCGACATCGAGTTCTACCCGTATGGCGACGTCGACCACGTCAAGCGGCGCGCAGACGCGTTCAACCGCGTGGGCGAGCTGTGCGCCCAGCGGGGGATGGTGTTCTACTACCACAATCATTTCCAGGAGTTCCAGGAGTTCGACGGCACACCCGTATACGAGCTGATCCTGCAGAACACCGATCCGGCGCTCGTGAAGATCGAGATGGACACGTTCTGGGTCTACCGCGGCGGCCACGATCCGCTCGAGTGGATCGACCGGTACCCCGACCGCGTGATCCTCACCCATCAGAAGGACTTCCCGCGGGGGTTCTCCGAGCCTCTGAACCTCTTCGACGGCATCGTCGATCCACGCGAAAACATCACGCTGGAACGCTTCTTGGCGGTGAAGAACCCGTTGTCGTTCGTGGAGATCGGCACGGGGATCCTCCCCATCCAGGACATCATCACGACGCTGGACGGCCTTCCCGCCTTCCGCTGCATGGTGCTGGAGCAGGACTTCAGCACGAACGAAGACCTCGAATCCGCGCGCATCAGCCGGGACGCGTTCAGCCGTCTGCACGGCACGGAGCTGGAAATCCGCGCCTGATCGCCATCCATTTCGGAAGGGGGAACTCCCATGAGCGCGACTGTGTTCAAGTGGGGAATTCTCGGCCCGGGGGAGGTCGCCGAACGCTTCGCCGAGCAGTTGCCGCTGAGCGCATCCGGTCGGCTCGCCGCCGTGGCCAGCCGCGACGGCGCCCGAGCGGCGGCATTCGCTGCACGTCACGGGTCAGCGCAGACCCGCGCCTACGGGTCTTATCAGGATCTGATCGCCGATCCGGAGATCGACGCGGTGTACATCTCGACGGTCCATACCGAGCACGCCGTATGGAGCGTGCGGGCCGCCGAGGCGGGCAAGCACGTCCTGTGCGAGAAGCCGCTCACCGTCACGTTCGCCGAGGCGATGGCCGTCCACGAGGCTGCGCGGCGAGGGGGCGTGGTGCTCGTCGAGGCGTACATGCATCGGTACCACCCCCAGACCGAAGAGGTCCTGCGCCGTGTCGCAGAGGGGGAGATCGGCGAGCTGCAGCACATCGACGCCGGGTATCTGTTCCAGGCCGGCAGCCACACGGGACGGTTGTTCGACCCCGAGGTGGCCGGGGGAGGGATCCTCGACGTGGGCGGTTACCCCGCCTCGATGGCGCAGGCCATCGTGGCAGCGACCGGCCGCAGGCCCGAGCCGCTCACGTTGACCGCCCGAGCGTCCATCCACCCCTCCGGCGTCGACCAGTGGTCGACCGCCTCGCTCACCTTCGCCGACGGGATCACCGCCCACCTGACCTGCGCCATGTCGCTCGCCGACGCACCGCCGTTGCGGATCTGGGGTTCGGAGGGTGTCATCGAGGTGCCCCAGCCGTGGACGATCCCCCCACGCGAGCGGCCGGTGTTCACCGTCGCGCGTGCGGGTGAGGGGCGCCGCACCGTGGTGTGCGAACCCGCGGCCGTGTACGCGCGGGAGGCGGATGCCGTCCACACGGCCTCCGAGGCCGGGTTCGCACCGGATGCGGCGGACACCGCGATCGCGTTGGCACAGCTCCTCTCGCGGTGGCGAGCGGCTGCGGGCGTGCGCTATCCATTCGAACGCGACGACGCGTTCATCCCGACCGTCAGCAGGCGGCCGCTCGTCCGCGGCTCGCACACGATGACCTACGGCACGATCGCCGACGTCGACAAACCGATCTCGCGTCTGGTCTTCGGCTGCGACAACCAACGCGACCTCGGGTTCGCCAGCGTCGTGTTCGACGACTTCTTCGAGCGCGGGGGAAACGCGTTCGACACCGCCTACGAGTACGGAGATCGGCTGCAGCAGAAGCTGTTCGGGCAGTGGATGGCCAACCGGGGCGTGCGTGAGGAGGTGTTCGTGATCGGCAAGGGCGCACACACGCCCTACTGCGATCCGGCGAATCTGGAGTCCCAGCTGCTGGAGACCCTCGAGGATCTGCAGACGGACCATATCGACCTGTACTTCATGCACCGCGACAACGAAGAGATCCCCGTCGGGGAGTTCGTGGACGTCCTCGACCGCTATCACCGGAGTGGGGCCATCCGCGCCTTCGGCGGATCGAACTGGAGCCGGGAGCGCTTCGACGCCGCCAACGCGTACGCGCAGGCCAACGGCACGCAGGGCTTCACGGCGCTGAGCAACCACTTCGGGCTCGCCGAAGCGCATGCGCTGCCGTTCCCCGGCAGCCGGCACGTCACCGACCGTGCGTCCAAGCGGTGGCTCGAGGAGGCTCAGATCCCGCTGTTCGCCTGGGCTTCGGGCGCGCGGGGGTTCTTCAGCCGCGCGAACCCCGCAGACCTGTCCGATCCGATCCTGGTGGAGTCCTATTACAGCGAGCAGAACTTCGAAAGGCTCCGGCGTGCGCGAGAACTCGCCGACAACCTCGGTGTCACCGCGACCGCGGTCGCCCTCGCCTACGTGTTGAAGCAGAAGTTCCCCACGTTCGCCCTCATCGGGCCGCGCACGCTCGCCGAGACGAGAACCTCCACGGCAGCGCTGGACATCGACCTGGACGACGCGGCGATCGCGTGGCTCGACATACGCGAGGCGCAGGCGCCGTCGCGCCGGCTCGCAGCGCAGGTCACAGCGTCCGATGGGTGAAGCGGCCCCCGAGCATGGTGGCGGCCACCGGCATCGACCGCAGCTCGTCCGCGGTGCAGGCGAAGGGATCGCGTTCGACGACGACCAGGTCGGCGGGCCGGCCGACCTCGACGCGCGTGCGCGTCGACGCCGCCAGGGCCGCTTCCACACTGATCGCCTGCTCCGGATGCCACGGTGAGCGGCCGTCGCGGGAACGATCGACGGCGGCCGCGATCGTCACCCACGGATCCAGCGGCGCCACGGGCGCGTCAGAACCGAGCGCCAGCTCAGCACCGGCATCCAGCAGGCTCTTCAGCGCGAAGGAGCGTGCGGTCTTCCCTGCCCAGTACCGATCCGCCACGTCGCGATCGTCCATGGCGTGCTCGGGCTGCACGCTGGCCACGACACCGAGCTTCGCGAAGCGGCCGAAGTCGGACTCGTCGAGGAGCTGGGCGTGCTCGATGCGTCCGCCGATCCCGAGGGTCTCGAAGGCGTCCAGCGCCAGCGTGTTGGCTCTGTCGCCGATCGCGTGCACGTCGGGGACGAGCCCGGCCTCCCACGCGCGCCGCATCAACGGCACGAGTCGCTCAGGCGGTGCTTCGAGCAGTCCGCGGGAATCGGCCTGTCCCTCCAGACCCGGGTATTCGTCGTGGCAGAAAGCCGTGCGGGTGTTGAGCGAACCGTCCGTGAGTACTTTGTACCCGCCCACGGTGACCAGATCGTTGATCGCCGTCCCGGTGCGCAGGCCCATCCCGATGGCGCGTTCGAGGTCTCGCGTGTAGACGCCGAACTCCACCCGCAGTGATCTGAACCCGTTCGTGGTGCGCCGGACCCAGGGGTCGAGATTCCATGTCATCTCCAGGTCGACGACACCGACGACACCCCGCCGCGCGGCCTCCACGCCCGCAGCGGCCGCCCATGCATCGAGGGTGGCATCGGGAACCGTGCCGATGCGGCGGGTGACTTCGAACGCCGGCTCCTCCTGCAGGAGACCGGTGGGGTGATCTGCATGCCCGTACCGCTCGAGGGCAGCCGAGTTCAGCCAGGCGGTGTGAAGGTCGGCGCTGACCAGCACGACAGGGTGGCGACCGGCCGCGTCATCCAGCGTGGTGCGGGTGGGAGTATCCGGCCACAGTCCGTCGCGGAACCCGAACCCGATCAGCGGAGATCCGGCGCTGCAGGCCAGAGCGGTGGTGACGAGCGCGGCTGCCTCTGCGGCGGACCTCGCCCCCGACAGATCGACTCTCTGCTGCACCATCGCCCACTGCGTGAAGTGCACATGGTTGTCCCACAGGCCGGGGAGGAGGATGCGGCCGTCGAGCTCGACCCCCTCTGCCGAGGGGTGCAGGCCCGCACCGATTTCCGTGATGATCCCGTCCTCGACCAGCACGTCGGCGACGTCTCCGCCGCCCACCCGCGCGTTCCGGAGCACTGTGGTCATGACCCCCTCCCCTCACCGGATCCGTCTCAGCATTTGCGGACTTATGCCTGAAAGGTAGACAAAGGTCCGGGCGTGTGTCAATGTTCGTGCGTGGCAATCAAGGGCGAGCGCCGGCTCCCTGCTCCTGCGTCGAAGTGGTCGAGCGCGGCAGTATCGCGTCGCCGTGCCCCCTCGGCAGTGCGCGCCGGCGCACGTAACATCCAATGCATGAGGACGGGCCGCAGCGCTGCACACCCGCCCTGCACCTGAGCACCAGGAAAGGAACGGCGACCATGATGCGCACCACGAGGACAGGGTTGTCTCGCGCGGTCGGACTCGGTGCCGCGGTGGCGATCACCGCGGTCACCCTCGCCGGATGCGGCCGCGCCGAAGACGGCGCGGGGTCGTCAGGCGGATCGGAGGGAATCAGCGACGGGCCGGCGACCGGCGCGATCGAGCTGTGGGCCGCCGGAGCCGAGGGCGAAGAACTGCCCGAGCTGTTCGACGCGTTCATCGAAGACAATCCGGACGTCGACATCAACATGACGCCGATCCCCGAGGAAGACTTCGTCACCAAGATGACGGCGGCCATCGCGGCCGGGACGGTGCCCGACCTCATCTACGTCTTCGCCGAGCACCAGCCCGCCCTGTTCGCGACCGAGGCCTTCGCGCCGGTGCCCGACGGCCTCGTCGATGAAAGCGCGTTCTTCGAGTCGGTGTGGGAGACCGGTCAGGTGGATGACGTCGCGTACGGCGTTCCGTGGTTCACCTACGCGCGTGTGTTCCAGTACCGCGCCGACCTGGCGGAGGCGGCAGGCGTGGACGCCCCGGAGGACTGGGACGACCTCCGCGAGTTCGCCCGGACGCTCAAGGACACCGGGGTCGCCTACCCGCTCGGGTTCTATGTCGTGCCGTTCGATGAGTACACCGCCGCACAGTTCGATACGTTCGCGCACCAGAACGGCGGGGGGATCATCGACGACGACAACTCCGCGTGGACCATCAACTCGCCCGAGAACGTCGAGGCGCTGGAGTTCTACAGCTCGTTGTTCGCCGACGGCTTCGTGTCGCCCGACGGCCCGACGTCCGTGGACTCGGTGGCCTATCTCACCGAAGGCCGCCTCGCCGGAGTGCTCAACGGGCCGTGGCTGCGCGGTTGGATCAAGGATGCGAACGGTCAGGAGTGGCTCGACGCGAACATGGCTGCGCTCGTCCCCCCGGCCGGGCCCGACGGCGACCGTGCAGCATCGATCGGTGGCGGCAACTGGGCCGTCCCCGAAGACGCCGACAACGCAGACGCCGCCTGGAAGTTCGTGCAGTACGCGTCCGAGCCCGACGTCCAGCTGACCTGGTTCGAGCTCATGGGCAACCTCCCCACGGTCAAATCGGCGTGGGATGACCCCGCCATCGCGGAGGACGAGGCGCTGGATGAGGTGCGGGCGGCGATGGAGTTCGGCGTCCCCATCCCGGCGGTGCCGACGTGGAACCAGGTCGGCAAGATCCTCGGCGAGCAGATCGAACGTGTCGTGCGCGGTGGAGCAACTCCCCAGGAGGCGCTGGACACCGCGCAGGCCGAAGCCGAGTCCATCGGCGTCGGACGGTAGACATGTCGGCTGCGGTGACCACCACGCCGGAAGGGCGGGCGCCGTCCCATTCTTCCGGCGCCCGGGGGTCACCCCGCCGCCCCAGGGCGCGCTCGAGCGTCGTCCGGAGGTCGCAGACCCGGGCCGCATGGCTCTTCCTCGCGCCGTTCCTGCTCGTCACGGCCGTCTTCACGGCGATTCCGGTGCTCGCGGCGCTGGGGATGAGCCTCACCGATCTCACCTCTCGCGACATCCGGACGCCCCTGGCCGTGGAGTTCGTCGGCCTGGAGAACTTCGTCGACGTGCTGACGGATGTGGCGTTCCAGAGGTCGATGCTGAACACGGCGATGTTCGTGCTGCTGTGCGTGCCGCTGAACCTCGCCCTCGGCCTGGCTCTCGCGCTGCTGCTGAACCGGGGCATCCGGCGCCTGCGCACGTTCTTCCGCGCCGCCGCGTACCTCCCCGTCATCACGAACATCGTCGCCGCCGCCGTCATCTGGCAGTACGCCTTCGCACCGCGCGGACCCGTCAACGCGGCGCTGGAGAATCTCGGCACGGGCGGGTTGAACTGGCTGGGCGAACCGCCGTCGGCAGTGGCAGCCATCGTCATGCTCGGGGTGTGGCGCAACGTCGGCACCTGCATGGTGCTGTTCCTCGCCGGACTCCAGTCGATTCCGGAGTCGGTGTACGAGGCCGCCGCAGTCGACGGTGCCTCTGCTCCCCGGAGGTTCTGGTCGATCACGCTCCCGCTCCTGCAGCCGACCACTCTGCTGGTGACAGTGCTCATGACCGTGTCGTTCCTCAGCATCTTCGAAGAGCCGTACCTCCTCACCGCGGGCGGACCGCTGGGCTCGACGCGATCCATCGCGCTGTGGGTGTACGAGCAGTTCGGTTTCGGGAACACCGCCGCGTCGATGGCGGGATCGTTCATCCTGATCGCGTTCGTTTCGGTGGTGGCAGTCGTTCAGTTCCGATTCTTGAGGGGGAAGAATTGAACCGGACCTCCCGCCTCGCCACCACGGTCATGTACGCCGCGACGATCGTCGTCGTCGCCGCGCTCCTGCTGCCGTTCGTGTGGGTGATCTTCGGCTCGTTCAAGACCCAGGCCGAGTTCATGTCCGACCCCGGCGCGTGGTTCCCCCGCGGGTTCCCGGTGCAGAACTACGTCGACCTGTTCGTGGAGGAGGGCTTCGGGCGCTACTTCCTCAACAGCGCCATCGTCTCGGCGGTGGCCGTCTCGGCGAACGTGCTGCTCAGCTCGATGGCCGGCTACGCGCTGGCCAAGCTCGACTTCCGCGGGAAGAACCTCATCTTCTCCGTCGTGATCTTCGCGTGGATCGTGCCGTACGTGGCCATCTTCGTCCCGCAGTTCCTCATCATCGTGCAGCTGGGGCTGGTGGACACGCTCGCGGGCATCATCGCGCCGATCCTCGTCTCGCCGCTGTCGGTGTTCATCATGCGGCAGTTCGCCTACTCGATGCCCAACGAACTCCTGGAGGCGGCCCGAGTGGATGGCGCGGGGGAGGGGCGCCTGTTCTTCGGGATCTTCCTCCCGCTGTCGGGGCCTGCGATCGCCACCATCGCGATCCTGTCGTTCCTGGGCTCGTGGAACTCCTTCCTCTGGCCCCTGATCGTCGCGCAGAGTCAGGGCACCTTCACCCTGCCGGTCGCGCTGGCCGTGGCCTCGCAGGCGTCGAACACCACCGAGTTCGGCCTGCTGCTCGCAGGAGCCGTGGTGGTGCTCCTGCCGGTGCTGATCCTGTTCCTCTTCCTGCAGAGGTACTTCATCCAGGGCGTGGCGACTGCCGGGTTGAAGTAGGGGAGAGTTCCCCGCGCACGGCAGTCGGGCTCTCATCCCCGCGAGGAGTCGGTTCCGTGCAGGAGCGGGAGCAGCAGCTCGGTGAGTGCGCGCTCGGTGGTGTCGGCATCGAGGTCGCCGTCGACGCGGAGGACGCGCCATGTCGTGGCATCGCAGAGCGCGACGATCTGAGCGGAGCGGCGGGCGCGTGTCGGCTGGTCCAGCCCCGGATGGAGGTGCTCGGCGAATGTGCGGCGGCACCAGTCCACGTGATAGGCCCGGCCGCGCGCGGCGATCTCCGGAAGTCCCGGTACGAGGGGCGCCTCCGCGTAGGTCTTGAGGATGAGCAGTCCGTACTCCTCGTAGTGCTCCACGAGGGCGCGGACCGTCTCGGTCGGCGTCGACCGCGCCGCCGCCTCACGTTTCGCGGCGATACGCCCGAGCTCACGCTCCACCGTCGTCGTCATGAGCACGGCCTTGCTGCCGAACCTGCGGATCACCGTCTGCACGGTGACATCGGCATCGGCGGCGACGTCCTCGAGGCGGACGCGCTCGTAGGGCGTGGTGCGCAGCCGCGCGAGCATGGCGTCCACGATGCGCTCGGCCGTTCGCTCGGCCGCATCCGCTCGGGCCGACATACGGTAGGTGCGCGTTTTCATATTAGTTACGCTAACATCAAGTTGTGGAGATCTTCATCGAGCACGCTCGGCGCGTGCCCACGCGCCTCGGCCCCCTGTTCGTCCGGCGGGTCGGCCGTGGCGCTCCCACGGTGCTGTGGTCGTCGATGTTCGTCGACAGCCACACGTGGGACGGTCTGCTGCCACTCCTGCTGGCCGGCGCTCCGGGGCGCGAGTACGTGCTGATCGACCCGCCGGGGCTCGGGCTCAGCGAACCTCTGCAGCGCCGCACCACCATCGCCGAAGCCGCCGATGCCGCGCGTGACGCCATTCAGGCGCTCGGCGTAGTCGGACCGGTGGACTGGATCGGTAACGCGCTCGGAGGTCATGTCGGATACGAGCTGGCCACGGATGCGTCGGTGGTGCGGAGCTTCATCGCGATCAGCGCACCCGTCGAGCCGGTTCCTGTGGAGCTCCGGCGGAAGATCGCCCTGCTGCATCCACTGCTGCGTCTGGCCGGGCCGATTCGGCCCGTGGAGAAGGCCGTCGTCGCGGCGATGCTGACGGATGCCTCGGCCACGGACACGCGCATCCTGCGTGTGGTGATGGAGAGCCTCGCGAGACCGACGCGTAAGAGCATGAGCTACGCGTTGCGCTCGTTCATCATCGACCGCCGCGATGTCACGGAGCGGCTCGCGCGCATCGCGGTGCCGAGCCTGTTCGTCGCCTCCGACGACCGTGGCGACTGGAGCCCGGAGGACGCGCAGCGTGCCGCCGCGCAGGCGCCGAACGCTCGGTCGCTCACGATCACGGGTGCACGGACGCTCATCCCTCTCGAGCAGCCGGCCGCGCTGGCGGACGCGATCCTCGCCTTCTGGAGGGACGTCGGATAGGCATACCCCGCGGTTCGGGGCAGGCTGTCCGCGCTGAAGACGGCCGAGCGCTACCGGTAGTTGATGAACTGCAGGTCGACGTCGAGGTCGGCGGCCTTGAGGATGCGGATGACCTCCTGGAGGTCGTCGCGGCTCTTGGACTGCACACGCAGCTCGTCGCCCTGGATCTGCGACTTGACGGTCTTGGGGGCTTGGTCGCGGATCAGCTTGCCGATCTTCTTGGCATCCTCCTGCGAGATGCCCTCCTTCAGCGTGGAGACGATGCGGTACTCCTTGCCGCTGGCGGTCGGTTCGCCGGACTCGAGGCTCTTCAGCGAGATGCCGCGCTTGATGAGCTTGGTCTGGAAGACGTCGAGCACCGCCTTCGCGCGCTCCTCGGAGTTCGCCTTGATGAGGATGGACTCGCCGCTCCACTCGATCGAGGAATCCGTGCCCTTGAAGTCGTAGCGCTGCTCGACCTCCTTGCGGGCCTGGTTGAGCGCGTTGTCGGCTTCCTGCCGATCGATCTTGGAGACGATGTCGAATGAGCTGTCGGCCATGACGCGAGTTTAGCCGCGCGGGTGCACGAAGACGTGGGCGCGGCGCTCCACGGTGCAAGCGTTTCCGGAACGACCGGTCCATTACGTCTTGATATCGAATAGACGGCGGCGTTGCGCGCGGCCCCCTGCTCACCCAAACTGTAAGCGCTTGCATAACGAGCCGGGGTCAACGGTGTCCGCCAATGTGCTGACAGCGGGACTCCTTCTGACAGAGAGGTACACACCGATGAAGGTGAACACCAAGGGAGCGCTCGGTTTCGGCGCACTCCTCGCGACGAGCGCCCTGCTCCTCGCCGGATGCGCCGGCGGCGGCGACGACGAGGGTTCGAGTGGCGGGGGCGACGCCTCGGCGAAGCTGACCGTGTGGGTCGACGCGAACCGCGTGGACGCGCTCAAGGACGTCGCGGCCGCCTTCGAGGAGGAGAAGGGCATCGAGGTCGAACTCGTCCAGCGCGACTTCACCAAGATCCAGGCCGACTTCGCCGCTCAGGTGCCCACGGGCAAGGGCCCCGACATCACCGTCGGCGCGCACGACTGGCTGGGCGGCTTCGTCCAGGACGGTCTGGTCGCCCCGATCGAGCTCGGCGACAAGGCCGCGGAGTTCCAGGAGGTCGCCATCCAGGCCTTCACCAACGATGGCAACGTCTACGGCCTGCCGTACGCGACCGAGAACCTCGCCCTCATGCGCAACGTCGACCTCGCCCCCGAGGCGCCCACGACGTTCGACGACATGATCGCCAAGGGCACCGCGGCAGGCGTGCAGTACCCGTTCGTCGTCGGCCTCGACCCGGCCAACGCCGACCCGTACCACCTGTACCCGTTCGAGACGTCCTTCGGGAACTCCGTCTTCGCGCAGAACGCCGACGGCAGCTACGACGGCTCGCAGCTGACCATCGGCGACGAGAGCGGACTGGCGTTCGCGTCGTGGCTCGGCCAGCAGGGCGCGGCCGGCACGATCAACCTCAACCTCACGCAGGACCTGTCCAAGGAGGCCTTCAACTCGGGCCAGACGCCGTTCATCCTCACCGGCCCGTGGAACGTCGCCGACGCCGAGGCGAAGGGCATCAACGTCGCCATCGACCCGATCCCCTCCGCCGGCGGCCAGACGGCCAAGCCGTTCGTGGGCGTGCAGGGCTTCTACCTCAACGCCAAGTCGGACAACGCCCTCGCAGCCAACGAGTTCCTCGTGAACTACCTGGCCACCGAGCCGGTCCAGACGGCGCTGTACGAGGCGGGCGACCGCCCGCCGGCCCTCACCGCGGCCTACGAGAAGGCCGCGAGCGACCCGATCATCGCCGGGTTCGGTGCAGTGGGCGCCGAAGGTGCGCCG
The DNA here is from genome assembly GCF_008727775.1 of Microbacterium lushaniae. Taxonomy (NCBI): domain Bacteria; kingdom Bacillati; phylum Actinomycetota; class Actinomycetes; order Micrococcales; family Microbacteriaceae; genus Microbacterium; species Microbacterium lushaniae. The sequence continues at coordinate 2,907,331 of NZ_CP044232.1, read as the reverse complement.
ATGCCGAGCATCCCCGAGATGGGCGCCGTGTGGGAGTTCTGGGGCGTGGCCGAGGTCGCCATCCTCAAGGGTGAAGACCCCGCCGCCACCTGGACGAAGATGGCGGAGGACATCCAGGGCAACATCGGCGGCTGAGACCACGCGTCTCTCCCGCCACACGGATGGGGCGGTCTCCGGGCCGCCCCATCCGCACCCCACGTTCCGACGAATGAGAAGGCCCCGAGGATGACCCTCCCCCCGGTCGAGACCGACCTGCCCACCGAGCGCCGGGACCCGGCCACCGACAAGCGCCACCGTCGCGCCGAGCGCTACGCCGAAGCGGCATCGGCGGGGTGGAAGGTGTGGCTGGTGAAGACCGCCGCGCTGGCGATCATCGACGCCGCGGCGGTCTACGCCACGATGGTGCTCGCCGCGTCCGATCAGTGGGTGATCGCGGGCATCGTGGCGCTCGTGACGGTCGCCGTCAACGTCGTGTACCTGACGCCGGGCCTGCTTCCGGCGAAGTACCTGACGCCGGGCCTGATCTTCCTCCTGGTCTTCCAGATCTTCGTGATCGGGTACACGGTCTACATCGCCTTCACCAACTACGGGTCGGGGCACAATTCGAGCAAGGACGACGCGGTCAACGCGCTCCTGCTGCAGTCGCAATCGCGGCTGGAGGACTCCGCGACGTACCCCATCACGGTGGTCGAGCAGAACGGCGTGTTCTCGCTGCTGGTGACCGACCCCGAGACCGGCGACGCCGAGGTCGGCAACAGTGAGGCGCCGCTCGAGCCGGTCGACGCCGAGTTCAGCGGCGGCAAGGCGATCGCGGCCGAGGGATACAACACCCTCCAGTTCGCCCAGGTGATCGCGAATCAGAAGGAGATCGGGGCCATCGCGGTGCCGGTGTCCGACGATCCCAACGACGGGTACCTGCGCACCACCGACGGCTCCAGCGCCTACCTGTTCACGTCGAGCCTGCAATGGGATCCCGACGCCGACACGATGACCGACAGTCGCACCGGCGTGGTGTACCGCGACATCGGGACCGGTGCCTTCACCGCCGATGACGGCACCGAGCTCCTCCCGGGATGGGTGGTCACGGTCGGCGTCGACAACTTCGTCCGCGCCTTCACGGAGGAATCCATCCGCGGCCCGTTCATCGCCGTGGCGATCTGGACGTTCGTGTTCGCCTTCCTCTCGGTGGCGACGACCTTCGTGCTCGGACTGTTCCTGGCGATCGTCTTCAACGATCCGCGGATGAAGAGCCGCAAGTACTACCGCGTCATCATGATCCTGCCGTACGCGTTCCCGGCCTTCCTGTCGGCGCTGGTGTGGGCGGGGCTGTTCAACCAGGACTTCGGCTTCATCAACCAGGTGCTCTTGGGCGGCGCCTCCATCCCGTGGCTGCAGGACCCCTTGCTGGCGAAGATCGCGATCCTGATCGTGAACCTGTGGCTCGGCTTCCCCTACATGTTCCTGGTGACCACGGGCGCGCTGCAGTCCATTCCCGACGACGTCACCGAGGCCGGCAGGGTCGACGGGGCCAGCGTGTGGCAGATCTTCCGGTACATCAAGTTCCCGCTGCTGCTGGTGTCGGTCGCTCCGCTTCTGATCTCGTCCTTCGCCTTCAACTTCAACAACTTCAACCTGATCTACATGCTCACCGGCGGCGGCCCCCGATTCGCCGACGCCTCGATCAACGCCGGCGCCACCGACATCCTGATCTCGATGGTCTACAAGGTCGCGTTCGTCGGGCAGCTGCGCGACTTCGGGCTCGCCAGCGCGTTCTCGATCATCATCTTCGTCCTGGTGGGAGTCATCTCCTACATCTCGTTCCGCCAGACCAAGGCACTCGAGGAGCTGAACTGACATGGCGCTGGATTCGACTGCGTTGACCGGCGGCACCGGACCGGAGGTGGCCCGCGCGCTGAGTGAAGACGCCGCAGCGGGGCGCGCCGACGACTCCGGGCGCCGCGGTGCCCGGACGCCGCGTCGCCCGTTCGGCGTGTGGTTCCGTCAGACCGGATGGCGCCACCTGATCGGCATCGTGATGCTGGTGTTCTGCGCCTTCCCCCTGCTGTACGTCCTGTCGGCGGCGCTGAACCCGGGCGGGACCCTGCTGACGGCGAACGGGCTGTTCCGCACGTTCAGCCTGGAGAGCTTCACGCGCCTGTTCGAAAACCCCACGCAGCCGTTCGCGGCCTGGTTCGTGAACTCGATGGTGATCGGGCTGGCCACCGCGATCGGCACCGTCTTCCTCGGCGCGCTGGCGGCGTACTCCTTCTCGCGGATGCGGTTCACCGGGCGTCGCATCGGACTGCTCAGCCTGCTCCTGGTGCAGATGTTCCCGCAGCTGCTCGCCTTCGTCGCGATCTTCCTGCTCATGTCGACGATCGCCGACATCTTCCCGGCGATCGGCCTGAACACCCAGGTGGGCCTCATCATGGTCTACCTCGGCGGCGCGCTGGGGGTGAACACGTATCTGATGTACGGGTTCTTCAACACCGTTCCGATGTCGATCGACGAGGCGGCCAAGATCGACGGCGCGGGGCACGCCCGCATCTTCTTCACGATCATCCTGCGCCTGGTGGCGCCGATCCTCGCCGTGGTGGGGCTGCTGTCGTTCATCGCCACGCTCAACGACTTCGTGATCGCATCCGTGGTGCTCGTCGACACCGACAAGCAGACCCTCGCCGTCGGCCTGTACCGGCTGGTGTCGGAGGAGACCGCGGCCAACTGGAGCCTCTTCGCCGCCGGTGCGGTCCTCTCCGCGATCCTGCCGATGGCGCTGTTCCTCGCGCTGCAGCGTTACATCGTCGGCGGCCTCACGGCGGGAAGCGTCAAGTAGGAGGGCCCGGCGTCGGCCTGCGGGGCCGGGGCGTCTTCGTAGACTGGAGGCGAGGTGATGCCATGCGTCCTCTGACCGAGGAAGAAGTGCGCGAGTCGTTCGTCAACGCCGCCGGCGACGATCGGCGGATCGTCGCGATGCCCGATGATTTCCTGCTGACAGATTGGGACCACCTGGACTTCTTCGCGTGGCGCGACCCGCGGACGCGGGGCCGGGGCTATCTGGTGACCGAGCGTGACGGCCGACCGCTGGGAGTCGTCCTGCGTGCGGCGGAAGGCTCCTCTCGCGCGCGCTCGGCGCTGTGCAACCTGTGTCACACGATGCAGCCCGGTGACCAGGTCGCCCTGTTCACCGCGCGCAAAGCCGGTCACGCCGGTGAGGCGGGTGACAGCGTCGGCACGTACATGTGCGCCGACCTGTCGTGCCACGAGACGGTGCGGCTGGCGATGCCGCTCGCGCCGAACGAGGTGCGCGCGAGCGTGGACCTGAAGATCGACGGCACCCGCCGGCGCACCGAGGCGTTCGTGGAGCGCGTGCTCGAAAGCGCGCACGCGTGAGCGGCCGGGTGGTCGTGGTCGGCGATGCCCTCATCGACGAGCTGCGCGACGACAAGGGCGTTCGCGAGTTCGTCGGCGGAGCGGCGCTCAACGTCGCCGTCGGGCTGTCGCGCCTGGGGGTTCCCACGACGCTCGTCGCGATGGTCGGTGATGACGAACCCGGCGGACGGATCCGCGCCTACCTCCAGGACTACGGCGTCGAGCTGCTCGCGACGCCGTCGCCCTTCGGCACGTCCCGTGCGGTCAGCACGCGCTCGCCGTCGGGCGAGCCGGAGTACGTCTTCAACGAAGCCGCCCAGAAGCGCCGCATCCGCTTCGGCGATGCCGAGCGCGCGGCTTTCGCGGATGCCGCGATGGTGGTCGTCAGCTGCTTCCCGTTCGACGATCGCGCCCAGACGGATGACTTCGCCGACGCGCTGGCCGCCGCATCCGTCGCCCTCGCGGTGGACCCGAATCCGCGGGCGGGGATGCTGCACGACCGGGCGGAGTTCGTGCGCGGGTTCGAGCGGGTCTGCGCCGGCGCCGTGCTGGTGAAGATCGGCGAGGACGATGCGACGCTGCTGTACGGCGAGTCGCTGGATCTGCTGCGTCCCCGCATCGCCGACCTCGGGGTGGCCGCTGTGCTGGCCACGTACGGCGCGGGCGGTGCCGCAATCGACGCGGGGGCCGACACGGTGTCGCGTCCGATCTCAGCCATGCCGGGGCGCATCGTCGACACGATGGGCGCCGGTGACGCCGTGCTGGCTGCGACCGTCGCGCTGCTGCAGGACGGCATGCCCGCCGGCGCGGACGAATGGGGCGCCGTGCTCGAGCGCGCCATGGACGTCGCGGCGGCCACGTGCCGATTCGAGGGCGCGCTCCTGCGCGTCCCGAGTGCGCTCGAGGGCCGCGACATGGACCGCATCGGCACCTGACACCCGTCCGGCCGCCCCGCCGCGGCTGCCGAAATCAGGAGAATCGCCGGAATCAGGACGCTGTGCGCTGCATCCGTCCTGATCTGGGCGATTCGCCTGATTTCGGCGGGTTGATCTGGTGATTCGGTGCGCCGGTCGCGGGGAGGTAATATGGGGGATCGCGCCTCCGGTCGACTGCACAAGCCGGGCGGATGCGCACCCGGCGAGTTACCCAAGCGGCCAAAGGGATCTGACTGTAAATCAGACTGCTCAGCATTCGGGGGTTCGAATCCCTCACTCGCCACCGAAGACAGCAAAGCCCCGGGTCCCAGGCCCGGGGCTTTCCTCATGCCGCCAGCGTGGAGCGGATGGTGTCGAGGAACCACGCCGTCGCCGTCGCTGCGCCGGCGTCCTGGTGCGACACGAGATGCACGGAGGTCGTGGGGGAGGGGAAGGGCAGCTCCAGCAGCTTCGCCCCGGTCGGGACAGTGAGCGTGCGGAACGCGTCGACGGGCACGATCGCGACGAACCCGCAGTGGGCGACGATCCAGGGCAACGCGGTGAACCGGGTGACCTCCACGTGCGCCACCGGAGAGAGCACGCCGGCGCCGATCGTCGTGACGGCGTCGGTGATGGCGCGGTGACCGGCCGAGGCCCCCACGCGGGCCTCGGGCAGGCGCCGGAGGTCTTCGACCCTGATGCGTCCGTCGTCGTCGTCCAGGTCGCTCGGCACCAGGCAGCCGTAGCGGTCCTGGAAGAGGACCTCCTGATCGACCGGGCCGGAGACGGGCGAACTGGTGATCGCCGCGTCGATGTCGCCCGAGACGATGTCCCGCGTGACGGTGTCGATGTCCAGCGTCACGACCTCGATCGAGATCCCCGATCCTGCGGCTCCCGTCGCGACCAGGATGCGCGGGAGCAGCCGGGCCTCGCCCAGGTCGGTGAGCGCGATCCGGAACCGGCGGTGCGACGTGTCGGGGTCAAAGCGCGTGCCGTCCTCCGTGCTGGCGAGCAGGTGGGACATCGGTCCGCTGATCTCGGCGTACAGGTCGTGCGCGCGCCGGGTGGGACGCACTCCCGACCCCGTTCGGACGAACAGCGGGTCGTCGAAATGCGCGCGCAGGCGACGCAGCGCGTGACTGACAGCCGGCTGCGACACCCGCAGCGACTCGGCGGCCGCGGTCAGGTTCCCCGCACGGAAGACCTCGACGAACGTGCGGAGAAGGTTGAGATCGATACTCGCGGCCACTTCGCTATTATTCACCACAGGCATAAGGGAGATGTCTTCTATTCATTTGACGAACATCGGAGTGCTCTCTAGCGTAGAGACCAGGTCACCGACGATCTGAGAAAAGGATTCAGTGCAGTGACGCAGATGATGAGGGTTTCCGATGCGCTCGGCCGCATGTTCGCCGAGCTGGGCATTTCGCAGGTGTTCGGGGTGGTGGGCAGCGGGAACTTCCGCGTGACCAATGCGCTCATCGAATCCGGTGCGAGCTTCGTGGCCTCCCGCCACGAGGCCGGCGCCGCCTCGATGGCCGACGCCTACTCCCGCATCACCGGCGAGGTCAGCGCGCTGAGCCTGCACCAGGGCTGCGGGCTGACCAACGCCCTGACCGGGATCACCGAGGCCGCCAAGTGCCACACCCCGCTGCTCGTGCTGGCAGCCGACACGGCGGTGGGCGACGTCACGTCCAACTTCCACATCGACCAGGACGCGGCGGTGCAGGCGCTGGGAGCGACCCCGATGCGTCTTCACTCCGCCGAGACGGCACTGGCGGATGCGGCGCGGGCCTTCCGGGTCGCCCAGATCGAGCGCACCACGGTCGTCCTGTCGCTGCCGATCGACATCCAGGACCAGGAGATCGCGTACCCCGGCGACCGTCCGGCTTCCAACCTCCGCGTCCCCAAGCCGGCGATCTCGCAGGCGGATGCGGCGGAGCTCGCCCAGCTGCTCGCCGGCGCCGAGCGCCCCGTGATCATCGGCGGCCGAGGAGCGCGGGCGGCCAAGGGCGTCATCCGCGAACTCGCGGCGGCAGCGGGCGCCGTGCTCATCGCTTCCGGCGGCGGACGCGGCATCTTCGAGGGCGACGAGTGGGCGCTGGACATCGTCGGCGGGTTCGCGACGGACAGTGCGGCGGAGCTCGTCCGCGAGGCCGACCTCATCGTCGCTTTCGGCGTCGCCCTGAACAACTGGACGACACGCGGCGGCACGCTCCTCGACACGGCGAAGGTCGTGCAGGTCGATGACCGCGTGGAGGCGATCGGCAAGCACCGGCTCGTCGATCTCGGCATCGTCGGCGACGCCGGTGCCGTGGCCCGCGCGGCACGCGAGGCGCTGGATGCGACGGCCAGGACCGGCGCGGGATACCGCACGCCGGACGTCGCCGAGCGCATCCGCGCTGCGCGCTACTGGGTAGACCAGGAGATCCCCGAGGTCGACGAGCCCGGGCTGGTGGATCCGGCTGCGCTGACGAACGCCCTGGATGCGATGCTGCCCTCCGAGCGGGTCGTCGTCGTCGACGGCGGCAACGTCAACGCCTACCCCGGTGCGCACTTCCGCGTGCCGGACGATGAGGGCTACGTCCTGCCGCTGTCGTTCCAGTCGATCGGCCTGGGCCTGGCCAGCGTGATCGGCGCCGCCGTCGCGCGACCCGACCGGATGCCGGTCCTGGGCACCGGCGACGGGTCGCTGCTGATGGGCGCCGTGGAGCTCGAGACCGCGGTGCGGCTCGGCCTCGGCATGGTGATCGTCGCGTACAACGACAGTGCCTACGGCGCCGAGATCCACCTCTTCCCGGATTCCACCCCGCGTGAGCAGGAGATCGTCCGCTTCCCCGACACCGACATCGCCGCCATCGCCCGAGGCTACGGATGCGACGCCATCACGGTGCGATCCCTCGACGACCTCGGCGGCGTGACCGCATGGCTCGAGTCAGGCCGAGACCGTCCGCTGGTCATCGACGCGAAGATCAGCGGGCGCGCCTCCTGGCTCATGGCCAGGGAACACGGCCACTGACACCCGTGGCAGCGCCACTCCCCGGCGGCGGCGGTCTGACCCCGGGGGTGACGGCGAAGGCATCGGCGAGCGCGGCTTGAACCGCCTGGATGCCCGGTCGCCCCCGCGAGCCGCGGCGCACCGCGGTGAAGATGTCACGGCGGGGCTCACCGGGAAGGTCGACGAGCCGGACGGGCGGAGGTGAGGCAGCGAACACGAGGTCGGGGATCATCCCCACCGCCACTCCGGCTGCGATCAGTCGCACGTGGGCGGTGAGGTCGGCCAGCTCGAACCGCACGTCGGGCTCGAAGCCGGCGGCCCGGCACTGCTGGGTGGCCCACTGCCGGGCTGCCGTGCCCCGCGGCTCCATGACCCATGCGCGATCCGCGAGCGCGGCCAGATCGGTCGTCGCCTCGTCCGGGGCGACGGCGAGGCGGATCGCGTCGCGCCCCAGCAGCGTGCGTTCGATGCCGGCGCGGTGCTCCCGAGTGTGCCCGGGGTACTGCTCGGCCACGACCAGATCGAAGCCGCGCGCGGCCAGCTCGAACAGGCCCTCTTCCGGAGCCAGCTCGACAACCTCCACGCGGAGCTCCGGCGCTGCCACGCTCAGCGACCGCAGGGCGACGGGAACCAGTCCGTGGGTGGCTGACTGCATCGCGGCGAGCCGGACGGGAGCGTGCGCCGGCTGCAGGCGCTCGAGCTCTGCGCGCGCCTGCTCGTCCGCCTCGAGCATGACGGCGGCGTGGGCGGCGAGTGCTTCGCCGTGTGCCGTGAGCCGCACGCGGCGCCCGTCGGGTTCGAGAAGCGGCACTCCTGCCTCGCGTTCGAGCTGCGCCAGCTGCTGCGAGATCGTCGACGGGCTGTAGGCGAGGGCCTCGGCCACGGCGGCAAGGGTGCCGCGCACCGACAGCTCGTACAGCAGGCGCAACCGCCGCAGATCGAACACTCCAGCCACCCATCGCTTGTGTCGAACGGTACCGATCGTAATCCATCGCTTCTCTCGAACGGTTGCGCCGACGAGACTGGGCTCATCCCCAGGAGGCCCGCATGTCGCTCGCCGATTCTCCCCTTCGCGCCGTCGCCCCGGCCGATCTCGCCGAGGAGGCCATCGCGCTCGTGCGCGAATGGCTCGAAGTCAGCCGCTCGGAGCCGGCCGATGTCTCCGCCCAGCGCCTGGCCGGGGTGCTGCGTGACCCGCGCGGGCTGGACTTCACCGTCGGCTTCGTCGACGGTGTCGTGCGCCCGGAGGATCTGCGCGTGGCAGCCCGCAACCTCGCCGCCCTCACGCCCCTCATCCCGGCCTTCCTGCCGTGGTACCTCAAGGCCGCGATCCGCGTGGGCGCGCTGGCTGCCCCCGTGCTGCCGGCGGTGGTCGTCCCCGTCGCCCGCCGCGCGCTGCGCGCAATGGTCCGTCACCTCATCGTCGACGCCACCGACCGCCGCCTGGGGCGCTCGATCACGCGCATCCGCGGGGCTGCGGACAGCGGCATCCGCTTGAACGTCAACCTCCTCGGCGAGGCCATCCTGGGCAAGCGCGAGGCCGCGCGGCGGCTGGAGGGCACGCGCCGCCTGCTCGCCCGCGACGACGTCGACTACGTCTCGATCAAGGTGTCGTCGACGGTGGCCCCGCACACACCGTGGGCGTTCGAGGATGCCGTGACCGACGCCGTCGACGCGCTGCGGCCGCTGTACCGGCTGGCCGCGGAGGGCGGCAAGTTCGTCAACCTCGACATGGAGGAGTACAAAGACCTCGACCTCACCCTCGCGGTGTTCATGAGGGTCCTGGGCGAAGCGGAGTTCCACGGCCTCGAGGCGGGCATCGTCCTGCAGGCGTACCTCCCCGACGCGCTGGGCGCGATGATGCGGCTCCAGGAGTGGGCGACGGAGCGGGTCGCCGCCGGCGGTGCACCCATCAAGGTGCGAGTGGTCAAGGGCGCCAACCTCCCCATGGAGCGGGTGGACGCCGACGTACACGACTGGCCCCTGGCCACCTGGCCCACCAAACAGGCGACGGATGCGTCGTACAAGGCGGTGCTCGATTACGCACTGCGCCCCGAGCACACCCCGCACGTGCGCATCGGGGTCGCCGGGCACAACCTCTTCGACATCGCCCTGGCGTGGCTGCTGGCCGAGCGCCGCGGCGTGACCGGCGGCATCGACGTGGAGATGCTGCTGGGGATGGCCACCGCTCAGGCCGCCGTCGTTCGGCGCACGGTCGGCTCGATCCTGCTGTACACCCCGGTCGTGCACCCGCAGGAGTTCGATGTCGCGATCGCCTATCTCATCCGGCGCCTGGAGGAGGGAGCGTCGGGGGAGAACTTCATGTCGGCCGTGTTCGACCTCGACGCCGACGCGGGCCTGTTCGCCCGCGAACGCGACCGCTTCCTCGCCGCTCTCGCCGACATGCCCGCCGGCGTGCCCGAGCCCCGACGCGTGCAGGACCGCCGCGCTCCGGCCGAGCCGGCGCCGCGTGACGGATTCCGCAACGCGGCGGATTCCGATCCGTCGATCGCGTCGAACCGGGAGTGGGCCGCCGGCATCGTCGACCGGATGACGTCGTCCCGCCTGGGCGCGGAGACGGCGGCCGCGCACGTGGTCACCGGGGCCTCCGAGCTCGAGGCCATCCTCGAGGGCGCATCCGCCGCCGGCGAGGCATGGCGCGCCCTGGGCGCCGATGCACGCGCCGAGATCCTCCATCGCGCCGGCGACGTGCTCGAGGCCCGCCGCGCCGACCTCATCGAGGTCATGGGCGCCGAGTGCGGCAAGGTCGTCGAGCAGAGCGATCCGGAGGTGTCGGAGGCGGTCGACTTCGCGCATTACTACGCCGAGCAGGGCAGACGCCTCGGCCAGGTGGACGGTGCCGAATTCGCCCCGGTGGCGCTGACCGTCGTCACCCCGCCGTGGAACTTCCCCGTCGCCATCCCGGCCGGCTCCACCCTGGCCGCCCTCGCCGCCGGAAGCGCCGTCGTCATCAAGCCCGCCGGCCAGTCGCGCCGGGCGGGGGCGGTCATGGTGGAGGCGCTGTGGGAGGCGGGTGTCCCGCGCGAGGTGCTGCGGTACGTGCAGCTGGAAGACCGGGAGCTCGGGCGACGGCTCATCGCGCACCCGGCGGTGCAGCGCGTCGTCCTCACCGGCGCGTACGAGACGGCGGCGCTGTTCCGCTCCTTCCGGCCGGATCTGCCGTTGCTGGCCGAGACCAGCGGCAAGAACGCCATCATCGTCACCCCCAGCGCCGATCTCGACGTCGCCGCCAGAGACGTCGCGTTCTCGGCGTTCGGCCATGCCGGCCAGAAGTGCTCCGCGGCCTCGCTCGTGATCCTGGTGGGTTCGGTCGCGACCTCCGACCGCTTCCGCCAGCAGCTCGTGGATGCGGTCACCTCGATGGACGTGGGGATGCCGTGGCACCCCGCCAGCCGCATCGGACCGCTCATCGGCCCGGCCGAGGGAAAGCTGCTGCGCGCGCTCACGACGCTCGAGCCCGGTCAGCGCTGGCTCGTGCAACCGCGTCGCCTGGACGAGGAGGGCGCGCTGTGGACCCCGGGCATCCGGGTGGGCGTGCAGCCGGGAAGCGAGTTCCATCTCACGGAGTACTTCGGGCCGGTGCTGGGAGTCATGTCCGCAGCGACGCTCGAAGAAGCCGTCGCGCTCGTCAACGCCATCGACTACGGGCTGACCTCGGGCCTGCACTCGCTGGATGAGGCGGAGATCGCGACGTGGCTGCGCACCGTCGAGGCGGGCAACGCCTACGTCAACCGCGGCACCACGGGCGCGATCGTGCAGCGGCAGCCCTTCGGTGGCTGGAAGAAGTCGGCCGTGGGGGCCGGGACCAAGGCCGGCGGCCCGAGCTACCTCTTCGGATTCGGAACGTGGACGGATGCAGCGCCCTCCGCAGGCGGCCGCCTCGACGCCTTCGCCACGACGGCGCTCGCGGCTGTGCCCCAAGATGACCGGGCCTGGCTGTCCGCCGCCCTGGCGACGGATGAACGGGCGTGGCGCGAGGAGTTCGGACTCGCCCGCGACATCTCCGGGCTCGCGGTGGAGCAGAACGTCCTCCGCTACGCCGCCGTTGCGGTGACGGTGCGGCTCGAGGATGCGCCGTGGCAGTCGCTGGTGCGCGTGGTCGCCGCCGGCGCGCGCGCGGGCGCCGACCTCACCGTCAGCACCGCGACCGACCCCTCACCGGCGGTGCGGGCCTGGCTGGAAGGGCTCGGGGTCGCCGCGCACACCGAGGGCTCCGCGGCCTGGGCGCGTCGGCTGGCCGGCATCGCTCGCCGAGGCGGCCGCATCCGGCTGCTGGGCGGATCGCCCCTCGACGTCGCGGCGGCGACGGACGGGTCTCCGGCGGTCGCCCTCTACGGGGGGCCGGCCACGAGCGCGGGCAGGGTGGAGATGCTGCCGTTCCTGCGTGAGCAGGCGGTGTCGATCACCGCCCATCGGTTCGGGACCCCGCGCCGGTACGCCGTCGCTGCGGCAGCTGCGGCAGCTGCGGACGGCGGCGGCTTCCCGGGTCGCGAACAATAGCGGATCTTCCCCAGCCGGTCCGACGCAGCCGGGCGCCAGCGCGCGCGCATGCCAGGATGGAGCGAACCTGCCACGAGAGGATTCTCATGACCGACGCCCCGCAGCATCCGCCTCAGGCCGTTCCGCCCTCCCGCGACCGCAGTCGCGGTCTGCTCAGGATGGCGATCTGGGTCGCCATCGGTGCACTCATCGCCGCAGCGATCGTGTGCGTGGTCTGGGTGCTCATCGGGCCCGAGAGCGACATCATCGGTCGGGCGTTCCTGACGATCCTGCTGCTGGCCGCGTTCGCCGCAGTGGCGATCCTCGATGTGCATCTCTCGGAGCGCCGGCCCGCGTGGTTCGCGCTGACGAGCATGATCACGTGGGTGGTGGCGCTCCTGGTCGGGGCGTTCCTCATCTGGATGCCGACAGAGGAATACGGCTTCGAGGGCTTCACGCGGTTCGTGTCCTTCCTCGCCGTGATCCTCGTGCTCCAGCTCGCTCTGCTGCACGTGCGTCTTTACATCAAGTCCCTCGCGCGCCACGTCACGCCGTTCACGCAGACGCTCGCGGGCATCACCGTCGCCCTCGTCGCCGCTCTCGCCGTCATGCTCGTGCTGCCGCTGACGTTCCACGAGTTCATCGACTTCCGTGACCTGTACTGGCGCATCGTGGTGGCCATCACGATCCTCGCGGCCGTCGGCACGGCGCTGATCCCGCTCATGAACGCACTGTTCGCACCCAAGGCCCCGCGGCCCGAACCTGCCGCCTACGGCGCACTCCCCGGGCAGGGTGGCGCCGCGTATGCGCCGGAGCAGCCGGCGCTTCTGCCGTGGCCCACCTTCGCCGACGGTGTCACGCCGCTGCCGATGATGCCCGACGGTTCTCCCGACTGGAACGCGTACTACACCGGTTACCCGACCTACCCGCAGCAGCCCGGTCTCGCTTCGGTCGGCGCCCCCGAGGCAGTCCCGTCCGCCGCGCAGGCGTACCCGCCGGCCGAACAGCCGCAGGCGTACCCGCCTGCCGAGCAGCAGCAGCAGCAGCAGCAGCAGGGGTACCCTGGTGCGCCGCAGCAACCCGGCTACCCGGGTGCTCCGCAGCCCGGCTACGACGGGTTCCCGCCCCCGCCGCCGGCGCCGCGCTGATCCGCCGCTTCCGGGCTGGTCGTCGCGGTCGAGCCGCGGACGACCAGCTCGGGAAGCAGGCTGATGTGCGCAACCGGCCGGCGCGGATGGGCCCGGAGCGCGCGCAGCGCCTCGACGGCCGCGATCCCGCTTTCGCTGAAAGGCTGACGCACCGTCGTCAAGGAGAACAGCTCGGCGACGTCGACATCGTCGTAGCCGGCGACGCGGACGTCTTCGGGTACGCGAACGCCGGCGTCCCGGAGCCCTGACACCACACCCGCGGCGATGACATCGTGCAGGGCGAAGACGCCGTCGGGCCGGTTCTTCGCCGCGAGGAGTTCGGCGGCCGCGGCCCGTCCGCCCTCGAAACTGTCGTCGCACACGACGAAGGCGAGCTTCCGGTCGACGCCGGCCTCGCGCAGTCGCTGCGCGAAGCCCTGGAGGCGGAGCTCGCCGTTGGTGACATATTCGCTGGAGCGCGGTACCGGACTCACCCAGGCCACCTCCCGCACCCCCTGGGCGAGCATGTGGTCGGCCACCAGCGCGCCGCCCCGCGCGTCGTCGACGGTGACGCTCGTGTACTGCTGCGAAGGGCGATCGAGCAGGACGACGGGTACTCCGCTGCCATCCAGTTCCGCCGCCAGGCGGGCCGTCGGTTCGGCGCCCATGATGATGAGGCCGTCCACAGGCCCCCGTCCGACGACGCGGTCGATCGTCGGTTGGTCGGTCGCGGCGAAGTCGATCACCATCACATCGGTGTCGGCCTCGGCCTCGCCCAGCACTCCCAGGAGCCGCTGCAGGTAGGTCGGATGCGCCGTGAAAGGCGCCACGACGGCGATGCGGCGCAGCGTCCGCACGGCTTTGCCGCGGCCGCGCGGGACGAACCCCAGTTCTTCCGCCGTCTCGAGGATCCGCCGGCGCGTGGTGGGGGCGACGCGCTCCGGACGGTTCAGCGCGTGCGACACCGTGGCGATGCTGACACCGGATCGTGCGGCGACCTCGTAGATCGTGACGTTCTCGGATGCGCGCCGCTCGTCGGGCGGTTCGATGTCAGTCGGCATGACTCATCGTGACCTTTCGATCCGCGGGGACTTCATCGTAACGGCGACGCGTCGGCGGCAGCAGAGGACCCCTCTTCCGCGGTGGGGGCGGCGTCGAACCCGGCCAGTCCCGCCCGCAACTCTTCGATCGCCGCCTCCTGCCATGCCCGCGACGAGGCGACGGCCGCTGTGAGGCCGGGCGTGCCGTGCAGCTGCCCCGCGCCGCGTCGGAGCCGCCCGTCCACGCCGGCATGGGTGATCCGGTGCACGAAGGCTTCGGCCGCATCCCTCAGCGCGTCGAACTGGGCGGTCATGACGAGCGTGCGCGGAAGGCCCGACAGGTCGGCGACTCGGGCCGGGTTGAGGTAGGGCCCGGGATCCTCGATGCCGCGATACGCCGCCGCGAGCGCGAGCGCGCCCTGAAGCTCCGCCGGCCGGGCGAACGCGCGCATCGACGGCCAGTCCACCGACAGATCCAGCGCCGGCACCTCCAGCAGCATGTGCGCGAGCGACGGGCCTGCCGGGCGCGCGCGGCGCGCGTCGCGCATCCGCAACGCCGTGACGGCCGCGATGTGCCCGCCCGCCGACGTGCCGCCGATCCCGAGCCGCCAGGGGTCGACGTCCCAGTGGTCGGCAGCCGCGTACAGCGCGGCCAGGAGGGAGAGAGCGTCGTCGACGGCGGCCGGATACGGATGCTCGGGGGCCAGGCGATAGTCCAGCGCGATGATCTGCACCCCGGCTGCGGCAGACCGCTCCGACAGCACCGCGTCGTTGAGGAGCTCGCGGGCGGTGCCGGCGACGAAACCGCCGCCGTGCAGGAAGAGCTGGGTGGGCAGCGGCCCGCTGGTGTGACGGGGCCGGATGCGGCGGGCGGAGAGCGGCGCATGGCCGTCGGCGCCCGGGAACTCGACGTCGGTGATCTCGGCCCGCGGGTCGACGGGAGCCGCGAACTCTGCCGCCAGGGCGTCGGAGAGCCGCCGATCGCGTTCGCGCCGGGCGGGGAAATCCCCCGGGGCGGCCGGGGGCAACCCCGCCTGCAGATCGTCGATGCGGGCCAGCCAGGCTCGGATGCCGGGCTCCAGACTGTCGAAGTCGATCATGCGGCGTTCTCCTCGGGTGCGGTCTGTGGGCTCGGTGATCGGGTGCGAGCGAGGCATGAGGGGCTCATTCGGCCACGGGGACGGTCAGCTGCGAGGGACGTGCCCCGCCCAGGACGATCCTCTGCGCGCTGGGGACGAGCCGGCCGAAGTCGTGCAGCGGATCGGCGGTGCCGGAGTTGCGCAGATGCAGCGGATGCGCGCCCGACGACACCTGGAGGCGCAGCCGGTGGCCGGCGGCGACGCGGTATGCGGTGGGGGAGAGCGTGAGGCGCACGCTTCGTCGGTCGGAGACGGCACCGACGGCGTCCATGCGCCGGTACACGTCGGTGATCGTGCGGGCGCGTCCTTGCACGTCGACGTCGCACAGCCTGAGGAAGAAGTCGACGCGGGGGTTCGTCGAGGTGAACGTGAGGTCGACGGTCGCCTCTCCCGCGATCACGGTGTCGTGGGGGAGCGGGGTGCCGGTGAAGACGAGCACATCCGCCCGCCTCTCCCGGTCCCGCTGGTCGCGCCGGCCGGACGTGAACGGATTGAGGGAGCGCCCTCCGCCCTGGGGCGTGGGGTGGGCGGGATCATACGTGTAAGCGACGGTGTCCTCGCTGCTGCCGGCATGCGTGGCCGTGACGGGGTCGAGGCGGTCACCCGGCGCGAGCAGCCACCGGTCGCCGGTGGTCAGCGGGGGCCAGGCCGCAAGATCGCGCCATCCGCCGTCACCGCCCACCTCGACGCGCACCGGCGACTCGGTCGCCAGCGCCACCGGATCGCTCAGACGGCGCAGGGCCTCGCGGACGGCGTGGACGCCGGCATCCGGTCCGTCATGGGTCCAGTCGCCGACGATGAGGCGCACCGGACGGCCGGCAGCGTGCAGCGCCTGATAATCGCCGACTCCGCCGGCGAGGAAGAGATCGTGCCAGCCGGCGATCACCGTCACCGTCGGCACGGCCCGCGCGTCGCTCGCGAAGCGCATCGGCTGCCACCACGCGTCGTCGGGGCCGCTGTGCGCGAGCCAGTCGGGGAAGAACCCCGCCCGCGCGCCCGTCGCGACGCGCACGGCCGTCTCGGGGGGCACCGCGAGGCTGCCCCGGGAGATGCGGCTCTTTGCGCGCAGGAGCTTCCACAGCCGCACGATGAGCGGTCGCTCCTGCATGTCGAGGGCGTAGGCCCATGTCACGGCCGTCTCCATACTGAAGCCGCCGCCGGCGTAGATCATGGCGCGATCGATGCTCCGGGCCGACAGCCCCACGATGAGGGCATCGGGGCGGTGGGGGCCCTCGCACAGTGCCCACTGGGTCGTTCCCGCGTAGCTGAACCCCCACGAGATGACCGGCCCGGTCGACCACGGCTGGGCCCGCAGCCACGCCATCGTCGCCTGGCCGTCGGCTGCCTCGTGCCGCAGCGGGTAGAACCACCCGCCCGAACCGAACGTCCCGCGGACGCTCTGGATCACGACGTGGTGCCCGCGCTCGGCGAAGAACGTCGCGACGGCTGCCATGCCGCGCCGGCCATAGGGCGTGCGGATCAGGATCGTCGCCTCCCCGGCGTCCTCAGCGAACCAGTGGTCGGTGAGCAGCGCCGCGCCATCGGTGGCGGGTACGCGGAGATCGCGCTGCACGCGGACGCCCGTATGGGTTCGCGGCGGCATCCCGGTCGCCGCTTCGAGCCGCCGGTACTCCGAGCGTGCCGCCCTCCTCAGGCGCGGAGCATCCACGAGGGCCGGCGGCGCGCTCGACGATGACGCTCCGCTCATGCCAGCACCCTTCCCAGCCAGGCGAGCGTTTCGTCGTGCATGCGGCGGAACACCTCCGGCGTCGCGACGGTGTGGGTCATCGGATAGCGGTGCCGCGCGACGGCGACCCCGGCCTGCTCGAGTCGATCCGCGTACGCCAGCGCGTCCGGAGCGAGTGGGTCGTAGTCGCCGGTGATGACGAGCGTGGGGCTGGAGCCGCTCAGATCGGATCGGCGGGCGGGGGAGACGCCGGGTTCCTCCGGATCGGCGCCTGCCGTGTACAGCGCGACGATCCGTCGTGCGTCGGCGATGCTCTCCTCGTCGGCCTGGAATCGGCCCGACCCGAGGCTCAGGTCCACCGACGGACACTGCAGCACCACCGCCACCGGAGGCGGCAGCTCCCCGTCGAGGGCGCGATGCGCTGCGGCGGCGGCGAGGTTGCCTCCCGAGCTGATCCCGAACAGCACGAGGCGCGCCGCATCCGCTCCCAGCTCGGCGGCGTGGCCGACGATCCACGAGATCGCCGCGGCCACGTCGTCGGCGGGGATCGGGTAGGGATGCTCCGGAGCCAGGCGATGGTCGATGCCCACGACCACGGCCGGCAGGCGTCCGGCGAGCTCCCGGCTGAGGGTGTCGTTCAGGTGCCACCCTGCCGCGCCCCCGCCCATCCAGTAGGCGCCACCGTGCACGAGGGCGACCACCGGCAGTCGCCCCTCGCCGGCCGGGCGATAGACGCGCAGGCCGACGGTGCCGCCGGGCACCGGCGCACTCGCCCACGAGGTCTGGACGGGCCGCTCGTCCGCGCCCAGGGGATCGGCGCCGAGCGAATCCTCCAGGACGGCGTCGTAGTAGGCGCTCGCCGCCAGTGCGGCCGCGTCATGGCGGGCGCGTCGGAGGGCCACCTCGGCTTCCCACTCCGGCCGGGCAGACGGGTCGGCCGGTGCGGGTTCGGGCAGCGGCCCTCCGCCGGGTGCGAGCCGCGGGAGTCCGCGGGCCACGATCGATGCGATCACGGCCGCGTGGGGACGATCCGTGTCGGTCACCGCACGCTCTTGATCGGCAGCACCGAGAGTCCCCCGAGAACGGCGAAGACGATCGCGGCGACGTAGAGCGCCGTGTAGTTCTCTCCACCGCCGATCGCCAGCAGCGGCACGGCGACGACGGGAACGAGCAGCTGTGGCAGCTGGTAGGACAGCGCGACGATGCCGAGGTCTTTCCCGGCCTCCTCGAACGTGGGCAGCACCTCGGTCATGAGGGCGATGTCGACGGACACGTACGCGCCCTGCGCGGCGCCGACGATGAGGATGCCGACCATGAACATCGTGATGTCGGGGGCGGCGATGGCAACGAGCAGACCGGCCGCCGACAGCACGCACGATGCCCACACGATCGCCTTGCGCCGGCCGGTGCGATCGGAGATCCACCCGAACAGGATCGTCATGATGATGTTGCCGACGGTGAAGATGATCAGGGTGATCGCCTGCACGCCGGATGCCTCCTCAGCCGGTACGCCGAGGTGATCGATGATGAAGAACAGGAGGTAGGTCGACACCGAGACGATCGACATCGTCACCAGAAGCCGGCACGACCACGCCCAGAAGAAGTCGCGGTAGCGGACCGGGTCGAGCCAGTACGTCGCCACGACGTCCGACCACTTCCAGGGAGCCGGACGCTCGGTGCGGACGATGTCGCGCAGCCCGAAGAACAGCAGCGCGCTGAAGAGCGCGCCGAGGGCTCCGGGAACGATGAACCACGACCACTGCGCTCCGTTGGGCAGCGCGGCGATGAGCGATGCGCCGACGATGAGCGCGAGGCCCGCGGAGGCACTGGCCACCGCCGCGACCCTCGCCCGGATGCGCTTGGGGATCTGATCGGCCAGCAGTGCGTGCACGGCGGCGTTGGCGGCGCCGAACCCGCACTGCACGATGATCCATCCGAGCACGACCATCCAGACCGAGCCGGAGAAGGCCAGCACGACCACGCCGACCGTTCCCGCGAGCGCGCCGCCGAGGATCCAGGGCCGGCGCTTTCCCAGCGCCGACATCGTGCGATCGCTGAACCGCCCGAACAGCGGAGTGATGACCATGACGACGATTCCGCCGATGGCCGCCGTGATCGAGAGATTCAGCCCTTTGGTGTCGTCGTCCAGGAAGGCGAAGACCTTGGGGATCGCCGCCCCGCCGATCGTCCCGGTCGCCAGGCTCAGCCCGAACCAGGCGAGTACGAAGAAGAACAGGAAGCTGCGACCCTGGGGGGAGCCGGGCACCTCGTCACTGCCCGCATCCGCCACCGGCTCCGCCAGGATCGCTTCCGAGGCGGGGTTCGCGCCCGCGCGGGCGTTGTCCTCCCGCGGCGGGTTCGGTGACATCGGCGGCTCCTCATCGAAATGCTCGCGGGTGAGCGCCGCGCGAAGGGAGCGCTCGCCTCGTGGCTCATCGCCGGGCCCCTCCGTCGCAGCGGAGCGGCGAGCGAAAGTAAAGCTCTCACACTTTACAGAAAGAAGGGCGGAGCGGAAGGGTGAATTCTGGTATGCGCGGAGCGGCCGCAGTCGCGCCAGTAGCGTGGGGGAATGACCCCCGCCGACGACCTGCTCGACATCGCCACCGAGATCGCGCGGGAGGCCGGCGCCCTGGCGCACCGGCGCCGCGCGGAGGGCGTCACGATCGCCGCCACCAAGTCGGCGCTCGCCGACATCGTGACCGACGCCGATCGCGAGGTGGAAGACCTGATCCGCGCACGCCTGAGCGCCGCACGGCCGGCCGACGGGTTCCTGGGCGAGGAGTCGGGTGCCGGGCAGCGCGAGGCGGAGATCACGTGGGTGGTCGATCCCATCGACGGCACCGTCAACTACGCCTACGGGCAGCCCGCCTATGCCGTCAGCATCGCCGCGGTCGCCGGTGACCCGGACCCGGAGAGCTGGACCGCGCTGGCGGGGGTGGTGTACTGCCCGCCGACCGGCGAGCTCTTCCGCGCCGCCCGGGGCAGCGGCGCGTGGCTGGGCGACCGGCGGCTGCAGGTCAACGCCGATGCCGGCCCCGCGGGCGCCCTCATCGGCACCGGATTCGGCTACGACCCGGCCACGCACGAGGGGACTCTCGATCAGATCCGCCGGGTGATGCCCATCGCGCGGGATCTGCGGCGCGGGGGCGCGGCATCCCTGGATCTGGCAAGCGTTGCCGCCGGACGGTTGGACGCGTATTACGAGCGTGGGCTGCAGCCGTGGGACCACGCGGCCGGCGCGCTCCTGGTGCGCGAGGCGGGTGGCGTGGTGTCCGGCTCGCCCGGCGGCCGCCCCGGGCGGCGCATGACGATCGCCGCCGCACCCGGCCTCTTCGAGCGGCTCTCCGCGCTGCTGGACGACTGACCCGCGGCGGTGGGAGCGCGCACATGGCATTCCCAGACCTCGCGATGTAGTGTTTACCTGATCGTTACCTTCGTCGCCCGAATGGCGGGGGTGGCCCAACCCGAATCGCTGTACACCGTCGCGCCCCCGTGACACGACCCGGAAGCCTCCTCGTCTTGACCGACCCTCGCCTGGCTGCGCCCGCCCTCCCTCGGCGGTCCGGCCACACGTCCCACGTGCGTGCGGACGAAAACCTCGCCGTCACCAGAGCCGAGCTGCGGCGACAGGCTCAAGCCCTCCCGGCGCCTGCTGCGGCCCCGCTGACGCGCCGCGAGGCGCGCGGTCGGCTCGCGGCCGCGAACGTCGCACCCGAGGTCGCCGTCGAAGACCTGCCCGACCTCGCGCCCGAAGCGCTCGCGCTCCCCGCCCTTCCCGCCGATGTGCCCGTCGTCGTCGAGACCGCCGCCGCCATCGACGCCGCACCCGCCACGCTCCCCACCTCGCCGATCGACCTGCCGCAGATCCGGGCAGGCCGTGCCGCTCCGGCTGGGGACACCGCCTTCGGCCGGGTGAACTCCACCTCGTCCGAGGCGGACGACCGCCCTGTGGCCGACGAGGGCGCACCCCTGTTCGACGAGTCCGAACTCGATGCGTTCGAGGCGGCCGCCCGGCTGTTCGCCTTCACGGGGGAGACGCCCGTGCAGGTCGCCGCTGCGGCGCGGGACGAGGGCGATCTCGCACCTGCTGCCGCGCGGGAACCCGCCCGACGCGGTGCAGGATTCAAGCGGATGGCCGCTGCATCCTTCTCCATCGGCGTCATCGGCGTCGTCGGCCTGCTCACCGTCGGAATGACCACGCCCGTCGAGGCGGTCGCGGCAGCCCAAGGCGGCACCGCTGCCCTCAGTGTGCTCACGCCGGGCGACGTGGACGCCGAGGAGGAGGCCATCCAGGCCTACGTCGCCCCCGCCGACGTGCAGAACCAGGGCGTCGTGCGCAACGAGAACTACCGCACCGCGACGATCGCCGAGATCGCCGCCGAGTCGGGCATCTCGAACTTCTCCAGCTTCTTCGTCAACAACCCCAACTCGGCCATCCAGTGGCCGTTCGCGGTCGGCGTGCCCATGACCTACGGCTTCGGTATGCGCTCGGGCCGTCTGCACGAGGGCCTGGACTTCGTACCCGGTGCCGGCGCGCCCATCCAGGCCATCGCCGACGGCACGGTGCGCATCGCGACCGAATCGGGCGGAGCTTTCGGCGTGACCGTCGTCATCGACCACGTCATCGACGGTGAGATGATCTCCAGCCGCTACGCGCACATGCAGTACGGCTCGCTCCAGGTCACCCCCGGCCAGCAGGTCAGCGTGGGGACCTTCCTCGGGCGCACCGGCGACACCGGACGCTCCTTCGGTGCGCACACGCACTTCGAGCTCCTCGCCGGCGGAACGACGGCGATCGACCCGCTCCCGTGGCTCCGCGAGCACGCCGGCGGGTGACCTGCGTGAGGCGAGGCCCAGGGCTCTGGTATTCTCGTTGAGTTGCCCGGATCACTCCGGGTACGCCCCGATAGCTCAGTGGCAGAGCACTTCCATGGTAAGGAAGGGGTCGTCAGTTCAATCCTGACTCGGGGCTCGAAGCATCCGACGGATGCGTCGCGGCAGGGTAGCTCAGTTGGTGAGAGCGCACGACTCATAATCGTGAGGTCGCGGGTTCAAGCCCCGCTCCTGCTACCGCCAGAACCCCCGGGGGATTCCCCGGGGGTTCTTCGTTTCTCGTCGGCGTCGCGGCGGGCCCGACGTTCCGGTCCGATCCCGCGGGCCGGCAGTGCGACGACTATGCCGAGGTGGCGCTGAGGTCGTGGACGAGTTCGCGCTCCTGGTCGTGGGAGAGCGAGGTCTGCACGACGGTCCCGTGGTACGGCGCCAGCGCAGCGGCGAACTTGTCCGCCGTCAGCTTGGTCGCGTACAGGATGACGGCCGACTTGCCGGCGGTCACGGTGTTCTGCACACGCTGGCGGAACTCCGCGTCCAGGCCCGACTTGTCCATCGCGGCGAAGAGGGCGCCGAGGAGACCGCCGAACACAAGGCCGACGACGGGGACGAAGAAGAGAATCCCGACGAGCGTCCCGAACAGGGCGCCGCTGGCGGTGCCGAGCCCGAACCGGGCCGCGGAGCCGGGATACTCCACCCGGGTCTTGCCGTCTCCGTCCACTTTCACCAGCGCCAGGCCCGCGAGTTCGACGACGAGGTCGTTCTGGAGTTCCTGAATCCTGTTGTACGCGGCTTCCGCGTCCGGCTCGGTGTCGAACGCAATCACGATCAGGTCGGCCATGGGGTCCTCGCTTCGATGGGATGGTGTGTGGCCGACGCTAGTCATCGGCGACGCAGACCGGCAATGACAGGCGAGCCGGCCCGGGTCTTTCGGCCTGCCGCCGCATGGCGTCGGAGGTGGCGCATCCGTGGGAGGCTGGGTGTATGGCGCAACCCTCGCCGGCAGCGGCCCAGCGCAACGCCTTCGTCCCGTCGTTGCTCGCGGCGATCGTCCTCTTCCTGGCACCACTGCTGTTCGGCGCCGGGTGGACGCTTTTCGTGCTCCTCACCACCGCCATCCTGGCGCTGATCGTGGCGTGGTTCGCCGTGCAGGCCCGGCACTGGTGGTGGGTGCCGGTCTTCGTGGCGATCGCCGTCGTGTGGAACCCCGTCTATCCGCTCCCCCTGAGCGGACCGGTATGGATCGCCGCTCAGCCGGTCGCGGCCGTCGTCTTCCTCGTCGGGGGCGCACTCATCCGGGCCCGCCGCTCGTAGAGCGCGATGGCAGCCGCGACGGAGACGTTGAGGGACTCCACCGCGGGGTTCACCGGGACGCGGAAGTGAAGCGCCGCGCACTCCTCCATGTGGGCGGACGCCCCGTGCTTCTCGCTCCCGATCAGGAGGGCGAGGCGGCGATCGACGAGCGCGGCCTCGCTGAGGGGAGCGGGTGCGCGGGCGCTGAGGCTCGCGAGGGGGATGCCCGCCCGGTCGAGGCACCCCTGAAGCTCGCGGGCGTCGGCCGGCACCACCGGTAACGCGAACACCATGCCGCGGCTGGCCCGCACCAGCCGTCGGTCCACGATGGTCGTGATTCCGCCGTCCAGGAGCACCACCCCGGCGGCATCGAACGCGCAGGCCGAGCGGATCACCGCGCCGATGTTGCCCATGAGGCGGACTCCGTCGAGCACGACGATGTCGCCCGGTCGGGCGATCATGTCGGCGAGTCCGGCGGATGGGGGCGTCCGCGCCAGCGCGAACATCCGCGACCGCTTCTCCGTACCGAACAGGGCCGACACGACGCCGTCGGCGAGCACGTGGAACGGAACATCCGGGAGCCCTGCTGCGGCAAGGGACGCTTGCCGGGACTGCTGGTCGGCCGTGCCGTAGACGCTGTCCAGGCGCACTCCGCTGCGCAGCGCCTGGATGATGTTCTCCTCGTCGTCGATGACGAACGTGCGGCGTCGGGCCGTCGAGCGGTGGAGGACGTCGCGGACACGGCGCGCGACGGGATGGTTCACCTCGCCGATGACCGGGTCGGTCGCCATCGCGCCGCCATCGCCCGGTCGCATCAGGTTCGCCGTCATGTCCACGACGACCAGGCTCGAGGATGACGCTACGTGAGGGTCAAGACGGCGCTGCCATCTCGGTGCGGAGCCGGCTTCGCCGCCGGATGGAGCCGGGGGTTCGCCCGACGATGCGGGTGAAAGCCCGGTGGAACGCCGCCTCCGAGCGGTATCCGAGCTCGTCGGCGAGGGCGGCGACGGTCGTGTCGCCCTCCGCCAGGCGCGACTGCGCCAGCGCCATCCGCCACCGCGCCAGGTAGGCGATCGGCGCCTCCCCGGTGAGTTCGGTGAAGCGCGCGCTGAAGGCCGAGCGCGACATGGTGGCCGCGTGCGCGAGCAGCTGCAGATTCCACCGTCGCCCCGGATCGTCGTGGATGGCCTCCAGTGCCCGGCCGATCCGCTCGTCCTGCACCGCGTGCATCCACCCGGTCGCCGACCCGCCCTCGCCGGCGATCCATGCCCGGATGGCCTGGAGCACCAGCACGTCCGCCAGGCGCGTGGCCACCGTCTCGCCGCCGATCTGAGGATGCGACAGCTCCCGCGCCATCGTGCGCAGCGTGTCGTGGACGGAGGATCCGGCCTCAAGCTCATCGCCGCGCACTGTCACGACGGCGGGGAGCGCGCGCATGAGCTCTCGAGCGGCGGGGGCGTCGAAGGAGACGATGCCGCAGATCAGCTGCGACGCCTCGCCGGTGCCGCCGTGCCGCAGGGTCGAGTACTGCTCGCCGATGTACTCCTGCGGAAGCCGGTCCACACGCAGGGCGGGGCCCGCTGCGGGAGAGCTCGCCAGGTCGTGACCGCGCCCATGCGGCACGAGCGCGAGGTCGCCTCGGCGCAGTTCGAGCGGTGCGGAGCCGGTGAGCCGCAGCCAGCAGGATCCGTTCGTCACCACATGGAAGCTGACGGAGTCTTCGATGGCGGGCATCTCCAGCGCCCACGGCTCGGCCAGTTCGGCATGGCAGTAGAACGTGCTGCGCATCTGGACGGTGTGGAGCAGTCGTGCGAGCCGTGCTCGATCCATCGGGCTCACCCCCGGTCGACGTGATTGCGGAAGAGGTTACTCCCGACGGCCTCGAGGGGCTGGACGATCGAGCAAGAATCGCGGCACTTCTGGCATGGAGCATCCGGGGGCAGATCCGTAGCTTCGGAGCATCACCCCTACAGAGAGGATCCACCATGTACGTCATTGCAGGAGCAACCGGACGCGTCGGGTCGGCCGCGGCGCGGGAGCTGACCGATGCGCACGCCGACGTCCGCGTCGTGGTGCGGCGACAGGCGGACGCGGAGCGATGGGTCGCGCGCGGAGCCGAGGCCGCCGTGGCCGCGCTCACCGACCGGGCGGCACTGGGAGCAGCGCTGCGAGGATGCTCCGGTCTGTTCGTCCTGCTCCCCTTCGACCTGAATGCCGACGACCTGGACGCGCACGCCGACGAGCTGATCGCCTCCGTCGCCGGCGCGGTCGCCGACGAGCGCGTGCCGCATGTGGTGATGCTCTCCTCCGGCGGCGCGGATCTCGCCGAGGGCACGGGGCCCATCCGCGGGCTGCACCGGATGGAGCGCGCGCTCCTGGAGACCGGGACCACAGTGACCGCACTGCGGTCGGGGCACTTCCAGGAGAAGGTCGGCGACGTGATCGATGTGGCCCGCGAGACCGGCGTCTACCCGGTCTTCGCCTCCTCCGCCGATACCGCCCACTCGATGGCGGCCACGCGCGACATCGGCGCGGTGGTCGCCGACGCGCTGCTGCACCCGCCCATCCGCAGCGAGGTGGTCGACGTGCTGGGTCCGGTGTACTCCGAGCGGACGGTCGCCGGGCTCCTCGGCGCGGCGCTGGGCCGCGAGCTGCACGTCGCCACCGTCCCGGAGGAGGCGTGGCCGGGCGCGTTGATGGAGGCGGGCTTCCGCCCGCACATCGCCCAAAGCCTGGCGGAGCTGTACCGCGCCGACGAGCAAGGACTGCTTGCGCCGCGCGGCGACCGGGCCGTCCACGTCTCCACGGAGATCGCGTCGACCATCGACGCCCTGTTGGCCTGACCCGGGTGTGGACCCGCGGATCGCGCCCGCTCCGGGCCACCTCTCCCGTGCAGAACTCAGGAGATCCGGGCCTCCGGCCGCCGCCGCAGCACCCCCGCTCGGCGTGTCTCCTGAGTTTTGCGCAGGGCGGGAGGGTGACCGGCTCGACCGGACGCGTCAGGGGGTCTCGATGGCGACGAGCGGATCGGAGGTGGGCTGGCCGGTGGGCGAGCCGCCTGCGGGTTCACGCGTGACCGCCAGCACGTCGCCGGGCTCCAAGGAGCCGGACAGCAGTGCGGGGCCGACTCCGTCATCGGCGGGCACGAGGCCGGCGGATACGGCGGACCCGTCGCGGATGAGCCACATCTGGTAGCTCTCGTCCTCGCCGACGGGTGCAATCCCCTCCAGGATGAGGACGGCCTTGCCGACCGTCGGCGACCAGTACGCCGTCGCCTCCCCTCCATCGGCGATCGGTGCGGACTCGGTTCGAGCGTCGGGCGCCTCCCGGATCTCCTCGAGCGCGGCCACGGGTGCGGGCGGGTTGAGCTGCTGATTGAGGAACGCCGCACCCCAGCCGACGCCTACCAGCAGGGCGAGTGAGGCCGCGAGGGCGAACCAGGTCCGTGCGCGCCACGCGCCGCGCCGCGGCGGTGCGGCTGTCGTGGCGGGGACGCCGCCCCCGGCCTCCGTGCGCGTGTCGGCGGGGGACTCCTGCGGCGTCACGGCGATCCGGGCCAGCAAGGCGCTGCGGATGTGCGGGGGCGGGGTGACCTCGGCGGCGCCATCGGCCAGCGCGGCGGCGGTGGCCGCGCTCGCCGTCACGTGCCGCTCCCATTCCGGATGCTGCCGGCGGGCGGTCTCGAACACCACCTCGTCTTCGTGCGAGAGCGCGTGCACTGCAGCGCCGGCGGCCAGCCCGGCGAATTCCTGCTCGTTCACGTTGTCACCCCCATCGTCACCCGAAGGCGGGAGAGACCGTCCCGCATCCTCGTCTTGACCGTGCCGAGGGGCGACCCCACGAGCGCCGCGATTTCGCTCTGACTGTAACCGCCGAAATACGCCAGGGTGAGCGCGTCGCGCTGAGCCTCGGGCAGCGTCGCCAGTGCGTCGGCGACCCGTCCGGCGTCGATCCGCAGCTCGACTTCCTCCGCGACGCCGTCATGCGCCACACCCATGTCCCGGAAACCCGCACGCACGTCGCGGTCGGTGCTGGCCTGCGCCGCCCGCACGCGGTCCACCGCCCGGCGATGCGTGATGGTCAGAATCCACGATCTCCCCTGACCCTTATCCGGAGCGAAGCGGCCCGCGGATTGCCAGATCTCCAGAAACACCTCCTGCAGCACCTCCTCGCTCTGCGCCCGATCCACCAGCACGCGAAGGATCAGGCCGAAGGCACGGGCGGAGATCATGTCGTACAGGCGCGCAAAGGCGTCCTGATCGCCGTCGGCCACCCGCACGAGCAGAGCGCCGACGTGATCGACGGCGTCCCCGCCGTCGGACACCTCCGCCCCGTCGATCACCACAGCACCCAGCATGCCCCAGGACACCGGCTGAGGGTTGCTCTCCGCGCGGAACCGGATGATCCGAACCGGGCCGGCACGTCGCCCCATCCGATCTGCGGCCCGTTCCGAAGAGTCCGTGTAGCCCGCTTGAGCGGCTGCAGCAGCACCGACACGGCGGCGCCTCGGCGTCGCCAGATCAGGAGAACAAGATGTCCCGCAAGAAGCTGTATCTGCTCGGCGTGCCGGTGGCCGTGGCCGCCGTCTTCGCCCTGAGCGCGTGTTCGACCTCGAGCGGAGACATGTCGGAGGAGTCCTCTTCTGCGCCCTCGTCGGAGGAGACCATGCAGACCGAGGAGATGGACCCGGCCGCGAACCTCGTCGGCGCCGGCTGCGCGGAATACGCCGAGACGGTCCCCGACGGCGCGGGATCGGTCGACGGGATGGCGCAGGACCCGGTGGCCACCGCCGCCTCGAACAACCCCCTGCTGACGACGTTGACCGCGGCGGTGTCGGGTCAGCTGAATCCGGACGTCGATCTGGTCGACACGCTCAACGGCGACGAGTTCACGGTGTTCGCGCCGGTGGATGACGCGTTCGCGAAGATCGACGCGGCCACGTTGGAGACGCTCAAGACGGACAGCGATCTGCTCACCTCGATCCTGACGTACCACGTCGTTCCCGGTGCACTCGCCCCCGACGAGGTCGAGGGCACCCTGGCCACGGTCAACGGCGCCGAGCTGGAAGTCACCGGCAGCGGTGACGAGATCATGGTCAACGGCGAGTCCGCCGTGATCTGCGGCGGCGTTCAGACCGCCAACGCGACTGTCTACCTCATCGACACGGTGCTGATGCCGCCGATGATGTGAGAAAAGCTCCCGGTGGGGGGCCGGGGGAGAGCGGTCGCCGACGCGTGCGAGGGGGCGTCGGCGACCGCGCATTCGCGAACCAGGAATCCTCCCGGTGGGAAACGGGCGGAGGCAGGGAGAATGCAGGCAACGATTCGCGGCGCGGGCGCGCGATGGAGGGATCGGCTGTGGCGAAGGTGACGGGGATGCGGCGCAGGTTCTGGGGCTGGGCCGCCATCGGGGGAATCGTGAGCGCGGGAGTCTTCCTCGCCGCGGCAGAGCTCGTGGCACTCGTCGCGTCACGGGAGGCCAGCCCGCTGCTGGCCCTCGGATCCGTCGTGATCGACGCGGTGCCGCAGCCGCTGAAGGAGTTGGCGATCTCGACCTTCGGGGAGTACGACAAGATCGCGCTGCTCGTGGGTCTCGCCCTCGCCGTGCTGGCCGCCGCCGCTGTCGCGGGCGTGCTGCAATTCATCCGGCCGCCGCTGGGTGTGGCGGTGGTCGTGATCGCCGGTGGGCTCTCCCTCGCCGCCGCCCTCACCCGAGCCGAAGCAGGCCCCGCAGCAGCCCTCCCCGCTCTGGGCGGAACGGCCGCCGGCGGCGTCACACTGTGGTGGCTGGTGGCCCGGGTGCGCCGCTGGGCCGCCGCAGCAGTCGACGCGGTGCCCGACGAGCGCGGGTCGCCGTCGCCGGCTCGCGACGGCGACCCCGCTGAGCGGCCGACGGTCCACGCGAAGGGCGCCACCGCATCGCCCTCCGTCGACCGGCGGGCGTTCCTCCGCGTCACCGCGATCGCCGGCGCATCCGCGCTCATCGTGGGCATCGGTGCGCGCGCGCTGATCGACGCGACGTCGTCGTCATTCGCCGCCGTCCGCAAAGCCCTGCGTCTTCCTGCGCCGAAGTCCTCCGTGACGGTTCCCGCCGGTGCCGAGCTCGACGTCCCGGGGATCTCGCCGTTGTTCACGCCGAACGCGGACTTCTACCGCGTCGACACGGCGCTGACGGTGCCGTCCGTTGACCCGGCCACGTGGCGCCTGGTGATCGACGGGATGGTGGAGCAGCGGGTCGAGCTCACCTTCGACGACCTCGTGGGAATGGGGCTGGACGAGTACGCCATCACCCTGACGTGCGTCTCCAACGAGGTCGGCGGCCCTCTCGTGGGCAACGCGATGTGGCTCGGAGTTCCGGTCCGCGACGTGCTCAGGAAGGCGCGGCCCCTCGCCGGGGCCGACATGGTGCTCTCGCGCAGCGTCGACGGCTTCACCGCCAGCACGCCGCTGCCGTCCCTCACCGACGACGGCCTGGATGCCATCCTGGCCGTCGGGATGAACGGTGAACCGCTGCCGCTGGAGCACGGATTCCCCGTGCGCATGGTGGTCCCCGGGCTGTACGGCTACGTGTCGGCGACGAAGTGGCTGACCGAACTGAAGGTCACCACCTTCGACGCGGATGAAGCGTACTGGACCCCCCGCGGCTACAGCGCGAAAGCGCCCATCAGGTTCTCCTCGCGACTGGACACTCCTCGCACCGGCGAGCCCGTGCCTGCGGGGCGCACCGCGCTCGCGGGCGTCGCCTGGGCGCAGACGGTGGGCATCGAGCAGGTCGACGTGAGCATCGACGACGGACGCTGGCAGACGGCGACCCTGTCGAACCCCATCAGCGATGACACGTGGGTGCAGTGGTTCTTCGAATGGGACGCCACCCCGGGCGCGCACAACATCGTCGTGCGCGCGACCGACAAGAACGGCGACGTGCAGATCGGGGAGCGCACCCCGGTGGCACCGGACGGTTCGACGGGATGGCATCGCACCCTCATCCGCGTCACCTGAGGGCGGCTGACCGGTCGCCCGACGCGTTCCCGCCCGCGCGACCTCCGCAGCGACTCCGTAGCCCATTCAGGCGCAGATCAAAAGGGTCAGTGGAAATCTCCCCGCTCCGGATAGAAGTGGGGGATGGACAGGATTCACTACGCCGGAGATTCCATCCTCACCGGGACCGACATCGCGCGCGCCCTCCTCGACTACGCGCAGGCGCTGGCCCAGGTCGGTTCCGCCGCCACCGTGGAGATCCCGACCATCGATGAGGCAGGGGAGCCCGGACGCTCGGACATTCTGGTGGGTCCCGCCAGCCAGCTGATCAGCAGCTCAGCCCAGGTCGCTCACGAAGAGCTGGTCGACGAGAAACTCGTCGACCAGCTGCGGGAGAAGACGCGCAACCTTCGCCGCTATGGCACACCCGGCACTGGCGCGGTCGTGACAGAGCAGGACGACCCGCCTGCGGGGGAGTGGTCGGACTACGAGGGCATCTGACGCACCTACGGGAGGATGCCGTCGTCCCCCGGCACCGGCGTGAGAGCGACATCCACTCCGGCGGTGATGAGCAGGAAGGTGGGGCGTGGCTGCCCTTCGCCGGAGTTCACCTCGAGCCAGAAGGGAGCGGCATCCCGCGCCGCGCGAAGGATCTGCGCGCGGAGCTCGTCGATGTCGGTGTTGCCGACCGAGTACGCCTGGCCGCCGTAGGCGATGTCAATGCGCTTCATCGGTCTCCTGCTCCCCTCCCGCGTTCGCCGGCGGTTCCGGCACGACGTACAGCCCGCGCGGTGAGTTGGCGGTGAACATGAGCGCGTCGACCCACGCGCGATTGAGGACGGGCAGGCGGCCGCCGTAGAACTTGTAGGTGATGACGCTGTGCGGGTGCACCCAGATCGACGTTCTGCCGTCGCCGATGCTCGGGTCGTCCTTCCACGTGAAGTGGAAGGACTCCCCGCGCCGGAGTTTGGCGCCGATGACGACCTGCAGATGCGCGAGCAGCCGGTCGTCGAAGTCGGCTTTGAGCTGACCTTCGAACAGGAACTTGCCCACGCGGTCCTCCGCTTCGTGCCGGATCGGAAGCGGATCCCTCGGGTGTGTGAAGCAGACCGCAAGGGTCACACCCGCCCCCGGTGATTCTGTCAGGCGACGCCCGAACCCCACCTTCGCGAAAAGGCGCGACATGCGCCAGTGCCCCATCCGTTGAGGACAGCGCGGTCCACGCGCCGCGGGAAGCGGGCGAGCACCGCGGACGCCTAGACGCCGGGGGTCAGTGGCGCAACCCCCGGCGGGCGCGGTGGACGATGCCTACGCTGGTGGTGCGTGAAAGGAGTCCCGACATGATGAGCACCCCCGTGCCGCCCCTCTCGCCCGGCGATGAGAACCCGGCGGACGATCTGAAGACCGACATCGTCAAAGACGTGAAGCGCGAACACACCATCACCAGCGACGTGACCGGGGACGACGCCGACGACGCGTGAGCCTCGGGGCGGCTTAGCCCGCTGTCGTGGCCGGCTGAGTTTTTCCGCGTCGGCGCAGGCGCCGGCCCAGCACTCCCTGACGGGGGCTGAACAGGTAGACCGCGGTGAAGACCGCGCCCTGCACGAGGACGACGAGCCCTGCCGACGAGGCATCCAGCCAGTAGCTCAGGTAGATGCCCACCACCGACGACAGCGCCGAGATCACCGGCGCGATGACGAGCATGCGGCCGAAGCGGTCGGTGAGCAGATACGCCGTCGCGCCCGGGATGATCAGCATCGCCACGACCAGGATGACGCCCACGACCTGCAGGGCGACGACGGCGGTGAGGGCCAGGACCCCGAGGAGGAGCGCCCCCAGCATCCGGGGCGACAGCCCGATCGCGAACGCGTGGGCGGGGTCGAACGCGTAGAGCGTCAGATCGCGCCGCTTGACCACCAGCACGACGAACGCGACCAGCGCGAGCACCGCGATCTGGACGAGATCGGCCGCGGAGACCCCGAGGATGTTGCCGAAGATGATGTGGTTGAGGTCGGTCTGGCTCGGAGTGATCGAGATGAGCACGAGCCCCAGGGCGAACAGCGTCGTGAACACGATCCCGATCGCGGCGTCTTCCTTCACGCGACTGGTGTCACGGATGACGCCGATCAGGGCGACCGCGAGCAGACCGAAGACGACCGCCCCCAGTGCGAACGGCGCGCCCACGACGTAGGCGAGCACGACACCGGGGAGTACCGCGTGCGACACGGCGTCGCCCATGAGCGACCACCCGATGAGGACCAGCCAGCACGAGAGCATGGCGCACACGACCGCGGCGATCACCGTGGTGAGGATGGCGCGGGTCATGAACTCGTACTGCAGGGGTTCCAGGAGCACGTCCAGCACGTTCATCGCGCGCCCCCTTCGAGGGGTGCGTCCAGCCCGAAGGCGCGCGCCAGGTTCTCGGGCAGGAGAGCCTCGGCGACGGCGCCGCGGAACACGATGCGCTGCAGCAGGACGACCGCGTCGTCGGCCAGGGAGGGCAGGGCGGCAAGATCGTGCGTGGAGACGAGGACGGTGCGCCCGTCTGCGGCGAGCTCTCGCAGCAGGCGGACGATCGTGGCCTCGGAGGTCTTGTCGACCCCCGCGAACGGCTCGTCCAGCAGCAGGACCGCCGCATCCTGCGCGATGCCGCGCGCCACGAACGCGCGTTTGCGCTGACCCCCGGAGAGCCGGCCGATCTGCCGGTCGGCGAGGTCGGTCAGGTCCACGCGCGCGAGGGCCTCGTCCACGGCGGCGTGATCGGCCGCTCGCGGGCGCCGGGTCGGGCCGAGCCGCCCGTACCGACCCATCAGCACGACGTCGCGCACCGAGACGGGGAAGGCCCAGTCGACGTCTTCGCTCTGCGGCACCGACGCGATGAGGCCCTTCCGCCGTGCCACCGCGGGAGCAACGCCCAGGACCTGCGCGGCGCCGGAGTCGGGGCGGATGAGCCCGAGGACGGTCTTCAGCAGCGTCGACTTGCCCGAACCGTTCATGCCGATCAGGCCCGTCACCCGCCCGGGTGAGAGCTCGAGGGACACATCCCTCAGCGCCACGACGTCGCCGTAGCGCACCGTCACGCCCTCGACGGTGATCGCCGGTGTCACCGCGCGCCGCCGGTGAGGGCCGTCATGATCGTCGCGGTGTCGTGGCGGAGGAGGTCCAGGTAGGTGGGCACCGGGCCATCCGCCTCGGAGAGCGAGTCGACGTAGAGCACGCCGCCGAACTCGGCGCCCGTGGCATCCACGACCTGCTGCATGGGCTTGTCCGACACGGTGGACTCGCAGAAGACGGCGGGCACGTCGTTGTCGCCGACGAACTCGATCGTCGCGGCGATCTGCTGGGGCGTGGCCTGCTGCTCGGCGTTGACGGGCCAGATGTAGGCCTCGGTGAGACCGGCGTCGCGCGCCAGGTAGGAGAACGCGCCTTCGCACGTCACGAGAGCGCGCTGGTTCTGCGGCAGTGCGGCCAGTTCGCTCACGAGCTCTTCATGGATCTGCTGGAGCTCGGCGGTGTACGCCGCTGCGTTGGCGGCGAAGTCGTCGGCGTGCTCGGGCGCGAGATCGCTGAAGGCGTCGACCATGTTGTCGACGTACCGCTGCGCGTTGACCGGGCTCATCCACGCGTGCGGATTCGGCCGACCGTCGTACGCGTCGCCGGCGATGTCGATCACGTCGACCCCCTCCGACACGACGACGTGGGGCACATCGGCCGACTCCACGAACTGCGCGAACCACGCCTCCAGGTTCATGCCGTTGTCCAGGATGAGGTCGGCCTCGGCGGCCTTGGCGATGTCACCGGGGGTGGGTTCGTAGCCGTGGATCTCGGCGCCGACCTTCGTGATCGACTCGACCTCGAGGTGCTCGCCCGCGACGTTGCGGGCCATGTCGGCCAGGACCGTGAACGTCGTCAGGACACGGGGGCGATCCCCTTCGCCGGGGGTGGCCGAAGCGGTGACGCATCCGGTGAGAAGCCCAGCCGCGAGCGCCACCAGCGACACGAGTGTCACCGTCCCACGAAGACTTTTCGGCATACCGAAAAACTACTGCCTCGGGTCGCGGAGTAGCAAGGCACAGCCGGCCGATTCTGCGCCCGGGCGGCGAGGAGTGGGCGGGGCCACGCGCCGCGATCCGGGGGAGAGGTGACAATGGGACGATGTCGCCTTCCCCCTGGGCTCCGCCCCCGGCCTTCACGACGCGCCCGACCCTGACCGGCTCCTTCGGGATGACGGCCTCCACGCACTGGCTCGCCACCGGCGCGGCGCAGAGCGTGCTCGAACGCGGCGGCAACGCGTTCGACGCCGCGGTGGCGGGATGCCTCGTGCTGCAGGTCGCCGAACCGCACCTGAACGGCCCGGCCGGCGACCTCGTCGGTCTGGTCGCACCCGGCGGGCGGTCGCCGCGGGTGCTCTCCGGCCAGGGGGCCGCCCCGGCAGCGGCGACGATCGCGCATTACCGGGCCCTCGGACTGGACGCCGTCCCGGGCGCCGGCGGCCTGGCCGCGGCGATCCCGGGAGCCTTCCCCGCGCTGCTGCTCCTGCTGCGCGAACACGGCACGTGGGAATTCGCCGATGTCGCCGCCTACGCCGTCGAATACGCCGAAGGCGGCGTGCCCGTCGCCCCGGCATGGGCGCGGACGGTGGATGCTGTGGCCGAGCTGTTCCGCGCGCACTGGCCCACCTCGGCGGCGCTGTGGATGCCGGGCGGGCGCGTCCCCGAGGCGGGGGAGACGTTCCGCAACCCCGAGTGGGCCGGTGCGCTGCGCCGGCTGGCCGCAGCATCCGGCTCCTCCCGCACCGACCGCCTCGACGCGGTGCTGCGCGAATGGCGCGAAGGATCCGTCGCGCGCGGACTCACCGCGTTCCTCGGCCGGCCGCACCGCCACTCCGACGGCGGAGAGTACGCGGGAGTGCTGGCGCCCGAAGACATGCGCGGGTACGACGCCGAGTGGGAGGAGCCGGTGACCTACCGGTTCCGGGGCGTCGACGTCGTCAAGGCGCCGGCGTGGGGCTCGGGACCGGTGCTGCTGCAGGCGCTCGCGATCCTGTCGACCTTCCCCGACGACGAGCTCGACCCCGCCACCGCGCGCGGCGCGCACGTCATCATCGAGGCCCTCAAGCTCGCCTTCGCCGACCGCGACGCGTACTACGGCGAGGATGCGCGCGAGGTGCTGGGGGTGCTCCTCAGCGACGCGTACGCGCGCGAGCGTGCCGCGCTCATCACGGATGCCGCCAGCCCCCAGTGGCGCCCGGGTGCCGTGCCCGGTCGCGAGCCGTTCGTGCCCCCGCTCGTGTCGGATGCGCCAAGCGCCGGCGGCAGCGTCGGAGAGCCGACCGTGCGTGCGGACGGGGAGACGCGCGGCGACACGTGTCACCTGGACGTCGTGGATGCGGCGGGCAACATCGCGAGCATCACGCCGTCCGGCGGGTGGCTGCAGTCCTCCCCGGCGGTGCCGGGCCTCGGGCTGGCCGCCGGCACTCGGCTGCAGATGACGTGGCTGGACGAGGCGGCCCCGGCGGCGCTGCGGCCCGGCGCCCGCCCCCGCACGACGTTGTCGCCCACCCTCCTGCAGCGAGGCGGAGAGGTGATCGAGGCTCTCGGGACACCCGGCGGCGATCAGCAGGACCAGTGGCAGCTGCCCTACCTGCTGCGCCGCATCCTCGGCGGATTCTCCGCGCAGTCGGCGATCGACGCTCCGACCTTCCACACGACCCACCTGCCCAGCTCCTTCTGGCCGCGGGCGTGGGAACCGCTGGGCGTGGTGGTCGAAGGCCGCCTGGGCGCCGACGTCGTGGGCGATCTGCGCGCCCGCGGCCACGTCGTCACGGTCGTCGACGACTGGTCGCTCGGCCGCCTGTCCTCGGTCGGCCGCGGCACCGGCGGCATCCTCTCCGCGGCGGCGAATCCGCGCGGCGCGTCGGGCTACGCCGCGGGGCGCTGAGTCGGGTCCGTCCCGGCGGGGCGAGCGCGCATCAGCCTCTTGTCAATCCCTCCCCTTTCCCGGGGTGCGTGGGGTGGGGTGGGGACACCAAACCACACGAGGAGTGACATGGTTCAGATCATCGAGACCATCGACGTCGATGTGCCCGTGCGCACGGCATACAACCAGTGGACCCAGTTCGAGACCTTCCCCTCCTTCCTGGATGAGGTCGAGTCGATCCAGCAGCGCGACGACACCCACCTCCACTGGAAGGTGAAGGTCGGCGGCGTCGAACGCGAGTTCGACGCAGAGGTCACCGAGCAGCATCCCGACGAGCGCGTCGCATGGCGCAGCGTCGGCGGAGAGACCGAGCACGCGGGCGTGGTGACCTTCCACAAGCTCTCCGACACCTCCACGCGTGTCACGGTGCAGATCGACTGGGAGCCGGAAGGCCTGCTGGAGAAGGTCGGCTCGCTCGTCGGCGTCGGCCAGCACGCGGTCAAGAAGGACCTCAAGAACTTCAAGGAGTTCATCGAGAGCCGCGGCGTCGAGACCGGCCAGTGGCGCGAGGACGTGCCTCGCTGACCTCTCGCTAACGAGCAGCGCCCCGGTTGTCAACGCTCTTCGCCGGGGCGCTGTCGCGTGTTCACTGGAAGGAAGAGATTTCCACACAGGAGGACACCATGGACGAGGGGAGCACCGCCGCCGACGCCGACCTTCGCGACGAGGCCGACATCTTCGAAGAGGAACTGATGGCAGAGCTGAGCGCACGTGGCATCGTCGCGGTCCTCTGAGCCGCAGGCTCGGGTCCGCCCCATCGAAACGGCCGACGCCGGCGAAGTGCTGACTCTGCAGCGCGCCGCATTCGTGTCGGAGGCCCTCATCTACGGCGACGTCGACACGCCGCCTCTGACGCAGACCCTCCCCGAACTCGAAGCCGAGCTGGTGGAGAACCTCGGATGCGTCGCGCTGGACGGCTCGCGCATCGTCGCGGCGGCACGCGCGCAGCGCGACGGCGACCTGCTGCTGATCGGCCGGATCGCCGTGGCGCCCGACATGCAGGGCGCCGGGCTGGGGTCCCTCATCCTGCACGCCGTGGAGGAGCGTGGCCGGGAGGCCGGGGCCCGCGAGGCGGAGCTGTTCACGGGGCGGCTGAGCGAAGCCAACCTCCGGCTGTACACGCGAGAGGGCTATCGCGAGACCGAGCGTGCCGGCGGCGAGACGGGCGAAGACCAGATCTTCCTCCGCAAGAGCCTCGTGCCCTGACGCGCCTGCTCACCGATGTCGGCCGCGCGCAGGCGCGCATAGCAACGGGGCCGGGGAGCGACAAGCCCCGGCCCGCGCGGTGAGCGTCGCGCTAGCGTCGCTCTCGTCTCGGTCCTGAGTGCAAGGAGAACACAATGGCCACGAAGAACGACAAAGACACCAAGAGCGCCCCCACCCGCAACCGCCGCCGGCCGGCACGCGGCGGAGCCGGGGCTGGCCTGACGAAAGAGGAGAACGCCGAGAGCGGCTTCACCGCATCCGCGGAGCTGAGCGAGAACCTCCAGAAGGTGCTCGTCGACCTCATCGAGCTGTCGATCCAGGGCAAGCAGGCGCACTGGAACGTCGTGGGCAGGAACTTCCGCGACACCCACCTGCAGCTGGACGAAGTCATCGAATCCGCACGGGAATTCAGCGACACCGTCGCCGAGCGCATGCGCTCCCTCCACGCGCTGCCCGACGGCCGCAGCGACACCGTCGCCGAGACGACCAGCCTTCCGGAGTTCCCGCAGGGTGAGATCGACACCGCCGAGGTCATCGATCTCATCACCGAGCGCCTGGATGCCGTCACCTCGATGTGCCGCGAGGTGCACGACGACGTCGACGAGGAAGACCCGACCAGCGCCGACATCCTGCACGCCGTCCTGGAGCGGCTCGAGCAGCTCTCCTGGATGGTCAGCGCCGAGAACCGCACGCCCTCCACGCGCAACGCATAGCCGCCGGGCCCGCCCGCCGCAACCCCGGCGGGCGGGTCGGTGGGGGCTCCTACCGTGGCGGGCATGGCCGACATGTACACCGCACAGGACCCCACGACGCAGTACCCGCGCCCGCCGTTCCCCCCGCAGCAGCAGTCGGGACCGGGCGACATCCACCAGATGGATCCGGCCCCCGACCACGGCGAGACCACCTACATCGGTTTCGGCCGGCTGCCCGGACGCAAGGCGCTCGTCACCGGCGCCGACTCCGGCATCGGGCGCGCGATCGCGATCGCCTACGCCCGCGAAGGCGCCGACGTCGCCCTGAGCTACCTGCCGGAAGAGCAGGCGCAGGCGGAGGAAGTGGCCGCGCTGGTCGAGAAGGAGGGGCGCACCGCCGTGCTCCTGCCCGGCGATCTGCAGGACGAGCAGACCAACGTCGACATCGTGGAGAAGACCGTCGCCGGACTCGGCGGCCTCGACATCCTGGTCATCAACGCGGGCACCATGCCCACCGTCGACAGCATCGACGACTTCGAGACCAAGACCCTCGACCATGTCGTGAAGACGAACATCTACCCGCTGTTCTGGCTGACGAAGGCGGCATCCCCGCACCTGAAGCCCGGCGCGGCCATCATCACCACCTCCAGCATCCAGGGCTTCCAGCCCTCGCCCTCGCTCGCGGAGTACGCCGTGTCCAAGGCCGGCATCGCCAACTGGACCCGGGCGCTGTCGCAGCAGCTCATCGAACGCGGCATCCGGGTCAACGGTGTGGCGCCGGGGCCGGTGTGGACACCGCTGCAGCCGGCGTTCGTCCCGAACGAGAAGATCGAGGAGTTCGGCGCGCAGACCCCGATCGGCCGCGCCGCGCAGCCGGTGGAACTCGCCCCCGCGTTCGTGTTCCTCGCGTCGCAGGAGGCCAGCTACATCCTGGGTGAGACGATCGCCGTGACCGGGGGCTCGCCCGTGCACTAGGTTCACCCCATGGACGACGAGACCCTGCGGCGCCTGCATGCGTGGTGGCGGGCGGCCAACTACCTCAGCGTCGGGCAGATCTATCTCCTGGACAATCCGCTCCTGCGCCAGCCGCTGACGCGGGAGCACGTGAAACCTCGGCTGCTCGGTCACTTCGGCACCGTTCCCGGGCTCACCCTCGTCTACGCCCACGCCAACCGTGCGATCCGCGAGCGCGACCTCGACGCGCTGTACGTCGCCGGGCCCGGTCACGGCGGGCCCGGCGTCGTGGCGTGCGGGTGGTTGGACGGCACGTACACCGAGGTGTATCCGCGGATCACGCGGGATGAGGAAGGGATGCGGCGGTTGTTCCGCCAGTTCTCCTTCCCCGGCGGCATCCCCAGCCATGCCGCGCCCGAGACTCCGGGCTCCATCCACGAGGGCGGTGAGCTGGGGTACTCGCTCAGCCACGCCTACGGAGCGGCCTTCGACAACCCCGACCTGACGGTCTTCTGCGTCGTGGGCGACGGTGAGGCCGAGACGGGGCCGCTGGCGACCGGATGGCACGGCAACAAGTTCATCGACCCTGCCACCGACGGGGCGGTGCTGCCGATCCTGCACCTCAACGGCTGGAAGATCGCCAACCCGACGCTCCTGGCCCGCATCCCCGACGACGAGCTGCTGAGCCTGATGCGCGGGTACGGGCACGAGCCCATCCTCGTGTCGTTCGAGGCCGGCGACGAGCCGGACCACGTGCACCGGGTCTTCGCCGAGGCACTGGATGCGGCGCTGGACCGCATCCGCGACATCCAGCGCGCCGCGCGGGAGGACGGGTCCACCGAGCGCGCGATCTGGCCCATGATCATCCTGCGCTCGCCGAAGGGGTGGACCGGGCCGAAGCAGGTCGACGGGCTGCCGGTGGAGGGCACCTGGCGCGCGCACCAGGTGCCGCTGCCCTCCGCGCGCGATACCGACGAGCACCTCCGCCAGCTCGAGGAGTGGCTCCGGTCGTACCGGCCGGAGGAGCTGTTCGACGACGACGGGACGCCCCTGCCGGACACCGTCGCGCTCGCGCCCGAGGGCCCGCGGCGGATGTCGGCCACGCCGTACGCCAACGGCGGCACCATCCGAACCGACCTCGACCTGCCCGACTTCCGCGACTTCGCCGTGCCGGTCGGCGCGCCGGGGGCCGAGGACGGCCAGGCCACCGCCGTGCTGGGGCGCTTCTTCGCCGAGGTCATCCGGCGCAATCCGCACACCTTCCGGCTGTTCGGGCCCGACGAGACCGCCTCCAACCGGATCGCGCCGGCCGTCTACGACGCCACCGACAAGCAGTGGAACGCGGAGTTCTCACCGCTGGACGAGCACCTCGCCCGTGCGGGGCGGGTGATGGAGGTCCTCAGCGAGCACCAGTGCCAGGGGTGGCTCGAGGGGTATCTCCTCACCGGGCGGCACGGGGTGTTCAACAGCTACGAGGCGTTCGTGCACATCGTCGATTCGATGTTCAACCAGCACGCCAAGTGGCTGGAGGCGTCGCGGCCGCTGGAGTGGCGTGCGCCGATCGCGAGTTTCAACTATCTGCTGTCCAGCCACGTCTGGCGCCAGGACCACAACGGCTTCACGCATCAGGATCCGGGATTCCTGGACGTCGCGATGAACAAGAGCGCCGAGATCGTGCGGGTGTACCTGCCCTTCGACGCCAACACGCTGCTGAGCACGTACGACCACTGTCTGCGCTCGGTCGACTACATCAACGTCGTGGTCGCCGGCAAGCAGCCCTCGCCGCAGTGGCTGGGCATGGACGAGGCGATCGCGCACTGCCGCCGCGGGCTGGGCACCTTCGCGTGGGCGGGGACGGAGACGGAGGGGCGAGCTCCCGACGTGGTGCTCGCGGCGGCCGGGGATGTCCCCACGCACGAGACCGTCGCCGCGGCCGCGCTCCTGGCCCAGTACGCGCCCGATCTGTCCACCCGGGTCGTCAACGTCGTCGACCTCATGCGCCTTCAGTCGGAGGATCAGCATCCGCACGGTCT
Organism: Microbacterium lushaniae; assembly: GCF_008727775.1. Classification (NCBI taxonomy): domain Bacteria; kingdom Bacillati; phylum Actinomycetota; class Actinomycetes; order Micrococcales; family Microbacteriaceae; genus Microbacterium; species Microbacterium lushaniae. Next base: position 2,866,593 of record NZ_CP044232.1, on the reverse strand, counting down.
GAGCGACGCCGATTTCGACGGCTATTTCCCGCCCGACGTGCCGACGATCTTCGCCTTCCACGGCTATCCGTGGCTCGTGCACCGCCTCACCTACCGCCGGCACGGGCACGACGATCTCCACGTGCGCGGGTACAAGGAGCGCGGGACCACCACCACTCCGTTCGACATGGTGATGCTCAACGACCTCGACCGCTTCCAGCTCGCGATCGACGTGCTCGACCGCGTGCCCGGGGGCGCGACCCGCTACGCCGGGCTGCGGCAGGACCTCCTGGACCGTCGCGCCCGCGCTCGCGCCTACACGCGCGAGCACGGGGAGGACGACCCCGCCGTCGCCGAGTGGCGGTGGGGCGCGGCGCTCGCCTGACGCCGCCGCCGTGCGCAGAACTCAGGAGATCCGGGGGTGGCGGCGGGGTTGGGGTGCTGCGGCGCGGCGTGTCTCCTGAGTTTTGAACGGAGGCTCGAGGTGACTCGACGCCGCCGAGGCCGGGCGGGTGCCGGGGAACGCGGCCCAGGGAGGGCGGATCAGCGGGCGGAAAGCGCCTGGTCGAGGTCGGCGCGGAGGTCGTCGAGCGACTCGATGCCGACCGACAGGCGGACGACCTCCGCGGGCACGGCCAGCTCGGTGCCGCGCACCGACGCGTGCGTCATCTCGTCGGGGTGGTTCACGAGCGATTCCACCCCGCCGAGCGACTCGGCGAGCTGGAACAGGCGCGTGGATTCCGCGAAACGGCGGGCGGATGCGGCGTCGGCGAGTGCGACGGAGACGATGCCGCCGAACGCCGACATCTGGGCTGCGGCGATGTCATGGCCCGGATGCGTGGGGAGACCCGGGTAGTACACGCGATCGACACGGTCGTCCTCGTGGAGGAAGCGCGCGAGGGCGAGGGCGTTCTCGCTGTGCCGCTGCATCCGCAGCCCGAGGGTCTTGATGCCGCGGGAGGTCAGCCACGCGTCCATGGGTCCCGACACCGCGCCCGCGGCGAACTGCAGGAAGCGCACCTGCTCGGCGAGGGCATCGTCGTTCAGCACCAGTGCGCCGCCGACGACGTCGGAGTGGCCGCCGAGGTACTTCGTCGTGGAGTGCACGACGACGTCGGCGCCGTGGGCGAGGGGGCGCTGCAGTGCGGGGGAGGCGAAGGTGTTGTCCACCACCACGAGCGCGCCGGCCTCGTGGCCGAGGCGCGCGAGCCCGGCGATGTCGGTCACGCGCAGGAGGGGGTTGCTCGGGGTCTCCACCCACAGGATCTGCGGCGCGCGCACGGCGATCGCCGCCGCGACGGCCTCGAGGTCGCTCATGTCCACGACCCGCAGCGACACGCCCCACGGCCCGAGGATGCGGGAGAGGAGCCGGTACGTGCCGCCATAGACGTCATTGCCGAGGAGCACCTCGTCGCCCGGCCGCAGGGCCGCGCGCAGCAGCGCGTCTTCGGCGGCGAGTCCGGAGGCGAACGACACGCCGTGCCGACCGCCCTCGAGCGCGGCCACTTGCTCTTCGAGCGCCGTGCGCGTGGGGTTTCCGCTGCGGCCGTACTCGTAGCCGGCGCGCAGGTTGCCGATGCCGTCCTGCACATAGGTGGTGGAGAAGTGCACGGGCGGGATGACCGCGCCGGTGCCGGGATCGGCCGACTGCCCGGCGTGCACGGCGAGGCTGTCGAAGGCCAGGCCGTCGGAGGAAAGCCCGTCGGAAGCCGGGTGGTCGGAGGGACGTGCGGCGGAATCGGCGGTCACGAGGAGGCTCCTTCGGAGGCGGGCGTGGGCGTGGGCGTGGTGGCGGGGGAGCCTGGGAGATCGGCGGTCGTGAGTACGGCGACCGGGCGACCGGCGGATGCCACGAGCACGGCACCGGAGGCAGCGATCAGCTCGAGCGCCTCAGCCGCCGGCGCCCCCACACCCACGAGCGGGAGCGGGTCGCCCGCGAGGTCGGCGACGGGCGTCCCGGGGGAGGCCGAGCGCAGGGTCGCGGCGTGCACGGCCCCGGAGACCTCGCCGAGCACGGGATCGGCGGCGGATGCCACGGGGGCAACGTCCACGCCCGCGCGGCCGAGCGCCTCCAGCGCGTCACCGGCAGTGGCGGATGCCGCGACCACCGGCAGCGCGCGCTCGCCGCGCTCGGCGAGCAGATCGGAAACCGTGGGGCCGGAGGACGGAGCATCCACCGCGAACCCGTGCGTCTGCATCCACGGGTCGGAGAAGACCTTGGCGAGGTATCCGCGGCCGCTGTCGGGGAGGATCACGACGACCACCGCATCGGCGGGCAGGCCCCGCGCCACCCGCAGTGCCGCGACCACGGCCATCCCGCTGGAACCGCCGACGAGGAGCCCTTCCTCGCGGGCGAGGCGGCGCGTCATCGCGAACGACTCGGCGTCGCTGACGGCCTCGACCGCATCGACCACGGTGGGGTCGTACGCGCCGGGCCAGAAATCCTCACCGACGCCCTCGACGAAGTAGGGCCGACCCGTGCCGCCGGAGTACACCGAACCCTCCGGATCTGCACCCACGATGCGCACGGCGCCGCCGGAGACCTGCTTGAGGTAGCGCCCCGTGCCGCTGATGGTGCCGCCCGTTCCGACGCCGGTGACGAAGTGGGTGATCGCCCCGTCGGTGTCGCGCCAGATCTCCGGGCCCGTGCTCTCGTAGTGGCTGCGGGGGCCGTTGGGGTTGTCGTACTGGTTGGGCATGAACGCGCCCGGGGTCTCCTCGACGATGCGGCGGGAGACGCTGTAGTACGAGCGCGGGTCCTCCGGTGCCACGGCGGTGGGCGCGACGACGACCTCGGCGCCGTACGCGCGCAGGACCGCCCGCTTGTCGTCGGAGACTTTGTCGGGCACGACGAACACGCAGCGGTAGCCGCGCTGCTGCGCGAACAGCGCCAGGCCCACACCTGTGTTGCCGCTCGTCGGCTCCACGATCGTTCCCCCAGGGCGGAGGGCGCCGCTGCGTTCGGCGGCGTCGATGATGTTGGCCGCGATGCGGTCCTTGGACGATCCGCCGGGGTTGACGAACTCGATCTTCGCCAGCACGGTGGCGGCGATGCCGTCGGTCACACGGTTGAGACGGACGAGGGGGGTGTCGCCGATGAGGGCGGTCACGCTCGAGGCGTAGCGCACGGGGTGCATTCCTTCAGTGGGTCGCGCGGAGCGCGGGGTGGGCAGAGGTCGTCGGAGGCGGCGCGAACGCGCTCAGCGACAACAACGACAGGTCTGCACGGCACCAGCATATCGGCGGTCGCCGTTCGTGCAACCCGCGGTCCCGCGACGTCAGCCAGGCCCCGGATGCGCCGCTACGGCGCCGTGCGCAGGCACGCCTCCAGCGCCACCCACGGCAGCATCGCGCACTTCACGCGCGTCACCAGGCGGGAGACCCCCGCGAACGCCGCCGCATCCCCGAGGCTCTCGGCGGGTTCCATCTCGCCTCCGCCGCGCATGAGCGCGCGGAAATCCGCGATCAGTCCGGCCGCCTCCTCCCGCGTGCCGTCGCGCACGAGATCGGACATGACCGAGGCGGATGCGGTGGAGATGCTGCATCCCGATCCCTCCCACGCCAGCGCGCTGATGCGGCCGTCGGGGGCGATCTCCACGCCGAGGGTGATCTCGTCCCCGCACGTGGGGTTCAGCTCGTGGTGGGTCGTGGCGAACCCCGACACGTCGCCGCGGCCGACCGGACGCCGGCTGTGATCGAGGATGACCTCGCGGTACAGGTCGTTGAGGTCGCTCATCGGTCGGCTCCGAAGAATCCGCGCACCTCGGCGAGGGCCTCGCCGAGGGCGGCGATGTCGTCGTCGGTGGTGTAGACGTAGGCGCTGGCGCGGGTCGTGGCCGGCACGCCGAGCCGGCGGTGCAGCGGCTGGGCGCAGTGGTGGCCGGTGCGGACGGTCACGCCGCGGTCGTCGAGGAACTGCCCGACGTCGTGCGGGTGCACGCCGTCGACGACGAAGCTGACCAGCGCGGCGCGTTCGGCCCCGGCCGCCGGACCGATGATGCGCACGCCGGGGACCCGGACGACGGTGTCCACGAGCGCCTGGGCGAGATGATGCTCGCGTTCGGCGACCGCCGGCATGCCCAGTCCGGCGAGATAGTCCGCCGCCGCGGCGAAGCCGACGGCCTGAACCACGGGCTGCGTGCCCGGTTCGAACCGGTGCGGGGCCGGGAGGAACCCCGCGGACTCCAGCGTGACGGTCGTGATCGCCGAACCACCCGTGCGCCCCGGAGGCAGCGCGTTCAGCAGCGCCGCGCGACCGTACAGCACACCGATACCGGTGGGGCCGAGCATCTTGTGCGCGGAGAAGGCGGCGAAGTCCACGCCCAGTCCGTGCAGGTCGAGCGGGCGATGCGGCGCCGACTGACAGGCGTCGAGGAAGGTCAGTGCGCCGTGCCGGGCGGCCAGGGCGACGACGTCCTCGACCGGGGCCACGAACCCGGTCACGTTGGAGATGTGCGCGAACGCGATGAGCCGCGTGCGATCGGAGACGACCCCCGCGAGCGCGTCGATCGTCCACAGCCCCTCATCGTCCACCGGCACGGCACGCAGGACGGCGCCGGTGCGCGCGGCCAGTCGCTGCCACGGAACGAGGTTCGCGTGGTGCTCGGCCTCGGTGATGACGATCTCGTCACCGGGATGCAGCACCCAGGGTCCGTCGCCGCCCTCGTGCGCCGCATCCGTGAGTGACCAGGCGAGCAGGTTGATGGCGTCGGTGGCGTTCTCCGTCCACACGATCTCGTCGTCGCCGGCGCCGACGAACCGCGCGATCCGGGCGCGCGCCGATTCGAACGCCGTGGTCGCCGACCCGGTCGCGGCGCTGGCGCCGCGATGGACGGCGGCGTAGGCGGTCTCGGTGAACGTGCGCTCGGCATCCAGGACCACTCGCGGCGGCTGGGACGTCGCGGCGGAGTCGAGGTACACCTGTCCCGGGCGCCGCTGGAAGAACGGGAAGTCGGCGCGGGTCTGGCGCAGCGCCGTCGAGCGTGGCATCGTCATGGTTCCTCCGTCATCGGCCGCAGGGGCCTGCATCCAGTCTCTCTCGTCCGGCGCCGCCGCGGGCGTGTATCAGGTGCGCCCGCTCCGCGTCAACGGCCGAAGGCGGCCGAGCGTGCCGGGATACGTTCGATGTGTTCGACCCCCGCGGATCAGCCGCAGACCGGTGTTCGGGTCACCGCGTCTCTCGGCCCGTGGGGAGGACGGCCCCCGGTCGGCAGTGGCTTCCGCCGCCGGGGGCCGCGAACCTCCCCTTCAGCGCGCGGCGCCCAGGGGTTCCGGCCGGCGCGCCGTCGGTGAGGATGTCGCCGCTGCGGATGTGGTTGAAGGCCTTGGCGACCTTCGCACCCGCCAGGTGCGCCTGCAGGAGGCCGGACGTCGTCGCCTCGCCGACGAACTCGCCCGCGGCGGCCGCCTCCTCGGCGGTCGCGGCGGTGACGCGCTCGCCCAGCTCGGAGACGAGCTGGGACAGGGTGTCGGGTGTGCGCGAGTTCGCGATCACGACGTCGTAGCCCCGCGCGGCGAGCCCGCGCGGGTCGAACCGATGTTGCCTGCTCCGATGATTCCCACACGAGTCATTGCGGGCTCAACCCGGCGTGGTCCCGGGTCATTCCCGGGTGGCGGTCACGCTGCGGGCGCGGCGATAGGGTGAACGGAATAGTCCGCATCCCGCCGAAACGAGACGGTTCATGAGCACGACACCCCCCGGATGGTACGACGACGGTCACGGCGCCCTGCGCTGGTGGGACGGTGCGCAGTGGACCGAGCACGTGCAGCCGCCGGCACCTGCCGACCCGGCCGCGCAGGCGGATGCGGCGCCCGCCGACCACACGGAGTCCGTCGCTGCTCCCGCGGCACCGGATGCTCACGCGGAGCCCGTCGTCGACGCCGCCACGGCACCGGATGCCCCGACCGCACCCGGCCTCTCGGAGCCCGGCGCCCCTGCCGCATCCGCGCCCGACGCCGCCCCCGCCGCATCTGCGCCCGACGCCGCCACCGCCGCGCCGTCGGTGCCTGCCGGTCCGGCGTACCCCCCGCAGTACCCGGGCGCCCCGCAGCCCGGATACCCCGCCGGGATGCCGGCGCAGCCCGGACCCCTGGCGCCGGATCAGCCGAAGCCGAAATCCAAGCTGTGGATCCTGTGGGTGGTCCTGGGCGGGGTGGTGCTGCTGCTGATCGTGCTGGCGCTCATCCTGGTCCCCATGATCATCGGAATGCTCACGAGCAGCCCGGCGGCGACCGCGGGCAGCCCCGAGGAGACCGCGGCCGTCGAGGCCGTCGAACTCTACGACGACGCGTGGGGCGACGCGGACTGCGACGCCTACGAACGCTCGACCACCGAGGCCTACCGCGAGAGCATCGGCGTGGCCGACTGTGAGACGTTCGCCGTCGACGCCGAATCGTTCGGGCTGTCCACCGACGACTATGAGCTGGAAGTCACCGACATCACTGTCGTGAACGACGAGCTCATCGAGGTCGTGACCCTCGAGACGTACGACTCGCTGTACGACCAGGACGGCCAGCCGCTGGACCAGCCCGAGCCGGTGCAGGACGCCCTGCGCTACGAAGTCGTGCTGGACGGGGACCGCTGGGCGATCGACGCGCTCGATTACGCCGAATGAACGCATCCGCACCCCCGCGCCGGGGCGCGCGCTTCATCTTCGCGTGCGTGGGCATCGGCCTGCTCGCGGGGCTGCTGTCCGGCCTGTTCGGCGTGGGCGGGGGCACGGTCATCGTGCCGCTGCTGGTGCTGCTGCTCGGGTTCGACCAGCGCCGCGCCGCTGGGACCTCGCTCGCCGCGATCGTCCCGACCGCCGCGGTGGGTGTCATCTCCTACGCCGTCTCCGGCTCGGTGGCGTGGATCCCGGCGCTCATCCTCGCCGCAGGAGCGGTCATCGGAGCGCAGGTGGGCACCTGGCTGCTGCCGCGCATGTCGCAGACGGCGCTGCGGTGGGGGTTCGTCGGATTCCTCGCCGTCGTCATCGTCAGCCTCTTCTTCGTCATCCCCTCCCGCGACGCCGTGCTGGAGCTGACGTGGCTCACCGGGTCGGGGCTCGCCGTGCTCGGGCTCATCACCGGCGTGCTCGCGGGGCTGCTGGGGGTGGGCGGCGGCATCATCGTCGTACCGGCGCTGCTGCTGCTGTTCGGCACGAGCGACCTGGAGGCCAAGGGCACGTCGCTGCTCATGATGATCCCCACCGCCATCTCCGGCACGATCGGCAACCTCCGCCGCCACAACGTCGACCTCGCCGCGGCGGGACTGGTCGGGCTCGCCGCCTGCACGACGACGGCGGTGGGAGCGTGGCTGGCGACGATCGTCGACCCGTTCCTCGGCAACATCCTGTTCGCGGCGTTCCTGGTATTCATCGCCGTGCAGATGGCGCTGAAGGCGGTCCGCGGGCGCACGCGCTGACGGCAGCCGCCGCGGCGCCCTCGGTAGACTGGGCACGTGCCCGTTAATCCCCAGCTCGTCGGCCGGACGTTCCCGCCGACCGCCCCCTATCTGGTCGGCCGGGAGAAGGTGCGCGAGTTCGCTCGGGCCGTCTTCGCCGACGCGCCCGTGCACACCGATGCGGAAGCGGCCCGCGCGCTCGGGTACGCCGACGTCGTGGCGCCGCCGACCTTCGCCATGGTCATCCAGGACCTGACCCTGCAGCAGCTGCTGGGCGAGCCGGATGCGGGCATCGAGCTGTCCCGCACGGTCCACGCCGAGCAGCGGTTCCGCTACACCCGTCCCATCGTCGCGGGCGACGAGCTGACGGCGACGCTCACCGTGGGCGGGGTGCGCTCGGTCGGAGGCAACGCCATGGTCACCAGCGAGACGGAGATGACGGATGCGGCGGGGGCGCACGTGGTGACGGCCACGACGGTGCTCCTGGTCGGATCGGGGGAGTCCGCGTGAGCGCCGTGGGCGAGGTCGTCGCCGAGCGCACGGTGCACCTGACGCGGGAATCGCTCGTGCGCTACGCCGGCGCATCCGGGGACTTCAACCCCATCCACTACCGCGACGACATCGCCGCCGAGGTCGGGCTGCCGGGGGTGCTCGCCCACGGGATGCTGACGATGGGCATCGCCGTCGGCGCGATCGCCGAGTGGCTGGGGGATCCCGGACGCATCCTGGAGTACGGCGTCCGCTTCACCCGGCCGGTCGTGGTGCACCCCGACAACGGCGCCGATCTGCACATCGTGGCCAAGGTGGGCGCGGTCGATGAAGACGTCGTGCGCATCGACCTCACCGTGACACACGCCGAGACGACCGTACTGGGCAAGGCCCAGGTGCGCGTGCGCGCCTGACCCATGCCCGAACTCGCACCTGTTCCGCTCGCGGACCTGACGACGCTGCGCACCGGGGGTGCGCCCCACCGCCTCGTCGAGGCGACCACGACCGACGAACTGGTCGGCACCCTTCGGGCCGTGTGGGACGACGGCGATCCGTGGCTCCTGGTGGGCGGCGGCTCGAACCTCTTCGTCGGCGACGAACCGTTCGCCGGCACCGTCGTGCTCGTGCGCACCCGCGGCATCGAACGGCTGCCCGGATCCCGCCCCGGCACCGCGCGGCTGCGGGTTCAGTCCGGACATGACTGGGACGAGCTCGTCGCCTACACCGTCGCCGAGGGGCTGGCCGGCATCGAGGCGCTGTCGGGCATCCCCGGCACCGTCGGGGCCGCGCCCGTGCAGAACATCGGCGCCTACGGGCAGGAGATCGTGCAGACGCTCGTGGAGGTCGAGCTGCTGGACGAGCACACCGGCGAGGTGTCGGTCGTGCCCGCATCCGAACTGGGGCTGGGCTTTCGCACCTCGGTGCTCAAGCACCACTACGGCTCGGTGCCCGCCCGCTCCGCCGCGATCCTCAGTGTGACCTTCGAGCTCGAAGAGGTCGGCGACCGCGCGCGCCCGATCGCCGGAGAGCAGTTGCGCACCGCGCTGCGCCTGGCCCCCGACGCCGCCGTCTCGCTGAGCCACGTGCGCGAGCACGTGCTCGCGATCCGCCGCAGCAAGGGGATGGTGCTCGACCCGGGCGACCCCGACACCACGAGCGCCGGATCGTTCTTCCAGAACGCGATCGTCTCCGAGGCCTTCGCCCGGACGCTTCCGGCCGAGTGCCCCCGCTGGCCCGTCTCGCCCGACCTGGACACGGTGCTGGTGATCCCGCTCGCCGAGTTCGACGGGGTCGTGCCCGCTCCTGTCGGCACCCCGGCGGAGGTGAAGATCAGCGCCGCGTGGCTCATCGAGCACTCCGGCCTCGGTAAGGGCTTCCGCCTGCCGCGCTCGCGGGCCGGCCTGTCGAGCAAGCACACCCTCGCCCTGACCAACCGGGGAGGGGCCACCGCCGCCGAGCTCGCCGAGCTCGCGCGGTTCGTTCAGCAGCGCGTGCAGTCGGAGTTCGGCCTCCTCCTCCAGCCCGAGCCGGTGCTCGTGAACGTCGAGCTCTGACCCCCCGCCCCGCCCCGCCCGCACCACCCGCGAGACTGCATCCACGTGACGAGACCGCGACATTATGTCGCGGTCTCGTCGGGGGCGTGCAGTCTCGCGGAGGTGGGTCGGCCGGACGGGCCGGGCGGGTCAGGCGAAGAGGCGCTGGAGGCGCTGGACGCCCTCGAGCAGCTGGTCGTCGCCCAGGGCGTACGACAGGCGCAGGTAGCCGCTCGGGCCGAAGGCCTCGCCGGGCACGACGGCCACCTCGGCCTCCTCCAGGATGAGGTCGGCGAGTTCCAGTGACGTCGTCGGGGTGGTGCCGCGCCACTCGCGGCCGAGGAGTCCGGTCACGTCGGGGTAGACGTAGAACGCCCCGAGCGGCTCGGGCACGCTCACCCCGGGGATCTTCGCCAGCTCCGACACGATGAGCCGCCGGCGCCGGTCGAACGCCAGGCGGAAGCCCTCCGCTTCGTCCTGGGGGCCGCTCAGTGCCGCCAGAGCCGCGCGCTGGGCGATGTTGTTGACGTTGCTGGACAGGTGCGACTGCAGGTTCGCGGCGACCTTGATCGCGTCGGCGGGCCCGACCATCCAGCCCACGCGCCATCCGGTCATCGCGTAGGTCTTGGCGACGCCGTTGAGGAGGATCGTCTGGCCGGCGAGGTCGGGAACCGCCTCGACGATGGATGCGGCGTGGGCCCCGTCGTACACGAGGTTCTGGTAGATCTCGTCGGTGATGACCCACAGGCCGTGCGCGAGCGCCCAGTCGCCGATCGCCTTGGTCTCCTCCGGCGTGTAGACGGCACCGGTGGGGTTGGACGGGGACACGAACACGAGCGTGGTCGTGCGGTCGGTGCGGGCGGCTTCGAGCTGGTCGACGGTGACCTTGTACTCCTGGTCGGCGCCGGCGAACACCTCGACCGGCACGCCGTCGGCCAGGGCGATCGCCTCGGGGTACGTCGTCCAGTACGGCGCGGGCAGCAGCACCTCGTCGCCGGGGTTCACCACGGTCTGGAAGGCCTGGTACACCGCCTGCTTGCCGCCGTTGGTCACGATGACCTGCGACGCCTCGACCTCCAGGCCGGAGTCGCGCAGCGTCTTGGCGGCGATGGCCTCGCGCAGCACGGGAAGACCCACCGCGGGGGTGTAGCGGAAGTTCGCGGGGTCGCCCAGCGCCTCGGCGGCCGCATCCACGATGAACTGCGGTGTGGCGAAGTCGGGCTCGCCGGCGGCGTAGGAGATGACCGGCCGCCCCGCGGCCTGCAGGGCCTTGGCCTTCGCGTCCACCTTCAGCGTGGCGGACTCGGCGATCGCGGACAGCTTGCGGGAGAGGGGGGCACGGGATGTCACGGCACCGAGCCTACCGGCGCGCGGCGTTCGTTACAGGGTCGTTGCCCGCCGCTGCCGGGCCGTGGCCTACCGTGTGGTGAAGGGGGGTGGCGATGAGGCGCGCACGGATGCTGCTGGCCGGAGCCGTGCTGGCCACGGCGCTGAGCGGCTGCGCCGGCGTCCCCGGGTTTCCGGCGCCGCGCCCGGATGCGACCCCTGTCGCGGAGATCGCGTGCACCGAAGCGTTCCCCGGCGCCGGCTCCACGGTGGCGTCCGGGGCCGTGCCGGACGGCTTCGAGCCGGTCGCCCTCTACCGGTGCGACCCGTACGCCGCCGACGAGGACGACGCCGGCACGTGGTCGGGCGCGCGGCTGGAACGCTTCGACGGCGACCTCGGGCCGCTGCTGGCGGCGCTGGCCGAGCCCGACGGGGCGCAGTGGCTCGGCGCGTGCACGGCCATCGGATTCGCCGGGCCCGAGTTGTGGCTCGCGGACGCGCAGGGACACTACATCCGGGTCGCCTACCCGGCGGACGGATGCGGTCAGCCCACCCCCGGTGCGGTCGCTGCGGTGAACGCGGCGATCGAGCGCCTGCGGCTGACCGAGGAGACCTTCACCCCCGCGATGCTCCTCGAGTCCCGCGCCGCCGAGGCCGCTGGATGCGCGACGCAGGCGGGGGTCATGGTGCTGGCGGACCTCTCGGACGTGGCGGGGATGGGCGCGTCGCCCGCACCCTCGCGCGAGGAGGTCGCGACGATCCCGTGGGAGCCCGCTCCGCTGCCCTCCGCCGGGGAGGTCGACGGGCTCCTCGTGTGCCGCTACGAGGCCGGCGCCGAGGGGCAGGGCACGTTCGCCGCGGCCGGCCGGCTCGGAGTCGACGACGCCCGTGCGGCCGTGTCCGCGGCGGCTTCCCCGGCCCCGGACGCACCCGCGTGCCGCAGCTCGGCGACCCGCCTGGCCGTGGCGCATCCGCTGATCGCCGGCGAACCCGCATCCGCGCCGTTCACCGTCGAGCTCGACGGATGCCGCCGCCTCATCGACCCGGGCCTTCGGGCGTCGGTCGCGCCGCCCGAACTCCTCGCGCTGCTCGCGTCGGTGTGACGGCGGGGCGCCGCCGGTTCCCTAGGCTCGTCGGGTGATCGAGTGGATTCTCGCCGAGTGGATGCAGATCGTCGGGTTCGCCACCGGCGCCGCGTGCGTGTTCCTGGCTGCGCGCCGGAACGTGTGGACGTACCCGCTGGGCATCGCGAACAACGTCGTCTTCCTCGCCGTCTTCCTCCCCGCCGGCCTGTACGCCGCGGCCGCCCTGCAGCTGGTGTACCTCGCCCTCGGCGTGCACGGGTGGTGGCGATGGACGCGCGGCGTCGAACACGACCGCCACTACATCGCGCGCACGCCCCGCGGCGCGATCCTGTGGCTCGTCGTCGTGGGCGTCGCCGGCGCCGCCCTGCTGACGTGGGTGCTGTCGACCTTCACCGATTCGCAGGTCGCCGTCGCCGACGCGGCCACGACGTCGGCGAGCCTCGTGGCGCAGTACATGCTCAACCGCAAGTGGCTGGAGAACTGGTTCGTCTGGATCGGGGTGGACATCGCGTTCGTCGCACTGTCCGTCGTCACCGGCCTGTGGGTGGTCGCCGCCCTGTACGCCCTGTTCATCGCGCTGTGCGTGTTCGGGTGGCGTTCCTGGCGACGGGTGGGCTCTGACGCTGCGGCGGATGCGGCGGCACCGGGTGCGGTGGACGCGCGTGCCTGACGGGCGGTTTCGCCACGGCCTCATCGTGGGGAAGTTCTACCCGCTGCACGCGGGGCACTCCCACCTGATCCGCACGGCCCTGCGCGCGTGTGATCGGCTGACCGTCGAGCTCATCGGGGCGTCCGTGGAATCGGTCACCGTCGCGGCGCGGGAGCAGTGGATCCGCGAGGAGCACCCCACCGCCCACGTCGTCGCGTTCGTCGACGACACGCCTGTGGACTTCGCATCCGAGACGGCGTGGGATGCCCACACGAGGATCATCGCGGGCGCGCTCGATGCGCCCGTCGACGCCGTCTTCACGTCGGATGCCTACGGGGAGGAGCTCGCACGACGCCTGGGGGCGACATGGGTGCAGGTGGATCCAGGCCGCGTGCGCAACCCGGTGTCGGGCGCGGCGGTGCGCGCCGACCTCGCCGCCCACTGGCACGAGCTCGCGCCCGCGGTGCGTGCGACCCTGACCCCGCGCATCGTCGTGCTCGGTGCCGAATCGACCGGTTCCACGACGTTGGCCGCCGCTCTCGCCGACGAACTGGGCACGCTCTGGGTGCCCGAGTACGGCCGCGAGCTGTCGATCACGCGCGAGGGCGGGCTCGCCGCACCCTGGCGCGGCGACGAGTTCGACCTCATCGTCGACCGGCAGATCGCGATGGAGGATGCAGCGCTGCGGCAGACGCCCGCGCCGGTGCTCGTGTGCGACACCGATGTGCTCGCGACGGCGCTGTGGCATGAGCGGTACATGGGTGCGCCCGCACCTCGCATCCTCGCGCGTGCGGCCGAGCACCGGCCGGCGCTGTACGTGCTCACCGGTGACGAGATCCCCTTCGTCCAGGACGGCACCCGCGACGGCGAGCACATCCGCGCCCGCATGCAGGCGAGGTTCCGTGCGGTGCTCCAGGGGCAGCCCGTCCCGTGGCTGGAGGTGGGTGGCGACGTCCCGGCCCGCGTGCGCACGGCGCTCCCCGCGGTGCACGACGCGCTCGCGCGGGCGCTGTCTTTCACCGCGCCGCTGGAGGGGCGCCCGATGGACGAGCAGCTCGCGCTGCAGCGCCGGGCCGGCCGATAGGCTGACGAAATGGCGGATCGCTGGCACAAGGTCTCCGAGTCACCGACGACCCCCGCAGCATCCGCCGGGGTATCGCAGCTCACCGCGGAGGACCTTTTCCGCACTCCCGAGGCCGACGCCCACGTGCCGCTGGATGAGAAGCTCCGCCGCACCTACTACTGGATCGTCAACCGCGCCGTCATCTCGCCGTACTACGACGTGGAGTTCTCCACCGGCGCCCCGGTGACCTTCCCGCTCGGCGACGCCGGTGCGGAGCTGACCCTCCCCACCGAGCCGTCGTTCTCCTCGAACGTGCTGCTTCCGCTGCTCACCTTCGCCGTCGGCGGCAAGTGTCTCCTGGTGGGCGGCCCCGGCCGCGGCAAGACGACCGTCGCCGTGCTGATGGGCGTGCTGGCAGGGTCATCGGCCGAGGAGGTGCGCCGCGGCGTGCAGCAGGGTCAGCCGCAGCTGACCATCAGCGACCTGGTCGGGATCCCGTTGCCGCGCGACCTCGTCAACGCCGCGAGTCTCGCCGAGATCGGGATCGCCTGGCGCGAATGGCTCACCCGGCCGGTGAAGATCATCGACGAGTACAACCGCATCCCGACCAAGACCCAATCGGCGCTGCTGACGATGGTGGCCGAGGGATACGTCGAGAGCCACGACCAGATGCACCGCACGGCCCCGCCCTCGGGCGTGGAGAGCTGGTACTTCACCGCCAACGACGACGCCGGCGGCGGCACGTTCCCTGTCATCCAGGCCCTGCGCGACCGGATGGACGTCACCGTCCAGGCCGCGAGCTTCAACAGCCGGTTCTTCGACGAGCTGGTGGCGCGGGTGGAGGCGGGGGAGAAGCCCGAGGAGCACGTTCCGGAGGAGCTCGTCTTCGCACCCGACGAGCAGACCCGGATGCGGGAGGCCATCCGGGCCGTGCCGGTGCCGGCGCAGGTGCGGCGGCGGCTGGAGTTCTTCCTGAGCCACTTCGAGTTCGTGCAGGCCGGCGGCCGGCGATTCGAGTACCGCACGAAAGACACCGTCACCACCGCCGGGGGGCGGGTGGCCGAGGCGATCGAGGCGAACTCGGGGGCCGACCTCGCCGCCGATCTGGGTGCGCAGTCGATCAACGGGCTCTCCGTCCGGGCGCTGCAGACCCTCATCGTCTACGCCAAGGCCATCGCGTGGTTCCGCGGGCGGGACGCGGTCGGCGTCGACGACGTCGCCGCGGTGCTGCCGTTCGTGCTGCGCGGCAAGCTCCTGCCCAACTCCACGCATGCGCGCTTCGACGTCGGAGCCGAGCGGGAGCTGGCCGCCGACGTCATGAGCTGGCTCGCCGACCTGTTCGCCGAGTCGTGCCGACAGTTCGATGCCCTGGGCCGCGGCCACGAGGACCCGGTGCGCGACCTGCTCACCCAGCTCGATGCGGGGCTGGACGGCCTGAGCGCCGTGGACGCCTCCCGCCGTCTCACCGAGATCGAGGCGCGCGTGCGCGCGATCTCGGCCACCGGCAAGCTGTACGGTCGCGATTTCGACGACCTCATGAGTCTGAAGTACCTCCATCAGCGCTACACGGCCTACCTCCGATGGGCGGAGCGCCAGAGGTGAATCGGCTCCCCGGGCACCTCGCCGACCAGAGCCTTCCCTCCGGAGCGCCCGAGCCGGTCGCGGGGGTCGACTGGACGGTCGCGGAGCGGAACGTGCGCCGCGCGGGCGGCGACCCCGCCCGGTTCTCCGCGAGCATCGCCGGCGCCCTGCGCGCGGCCGGCGGAGCGGATGACGTGACCGCCCTGGCGGGGATCGCGGCATGGCGATCGGGCGCCCTGGCCTATCGTGACGACGCCCTCGCCCGCATCGGCACTCTCGGGCAGGACGGGCGGGAGGGCGCGGCCGCGGCCCTCGGGCTGGAACCGGGCGAGCTCGACGAGTTCGTCGAGCGTCAGGGGACCGACCGATTCTGGTGGCCCGGGCGCGCCTCCGCCAGCGGGTACGTGTGCGCCGTCGGCGGGTTCGCCGGACTGGGCGGCGCATGGGTCGCCCCGCCGGTCTCCGGCGTCGCGCTGAGCACGCCAGGGGCGTTCGCCATCCGGGCGGGGGATGAGTGGTGGCGGCTGGACGCCGACGTGTGGGGGTCGCAGCTGTCGTGGCTGGACGCCGAGCCCGACGATGTCGCGCAGGCGGGACCGGCATCCATCGTGTGCCTGCCCGACTCCTACCTGGCGTGGGTGCACGTGCGGGCAGCGGCGTGACGCGGGGCGCGGCGACCTCGATCCCGCTGACCGGTGGCGCCCGCGTCGCGTGGAATCGCGCGCTGGAGCTGTGGGGCGTGCACATGCACGACGCCGAGCTGCGCCCCGGTGCCGCGCGGGGCGCGCCCGCGTGGTTCACCTTCCCGCCCTCGATCACCGTCGACACCGACATGGTGCGCGAGCTCGGCGGCGCCGCGGAGCTGGAGAGCGTGTTCGCCCATGAGCTCGGCCACCACGTGCTGGCGCCGAGCACCCGCATCGATGCCCTCAAGATCCGTCATCAGCTGGCCCGGTCGCTCGTCGCCTCGGGAGCCGAGACGGTGCGCGACGAGGACGTCGCGCTGCTGTCCAACCTGTGGACCGACCTGCTCGTCAACGCGCGTGTCGGTCTGCTGCAGCGGCGACGCGACGGTGAGGGAGCCGAGCCCGGGATCGTCCGGCTCGGACGCGCCCTCTACGGCGCATCCCGTGACTCGTCGAGCCGGCTGTGGTGGCTCTACCTGCGCACGTACGAACTGCTCTGGCACCTCCCGGCCGGGACGCTGGCGATTCCCCAGCCGCCGGAGGCTCCCCGCCCCGCGGCGGTGCGCTCGCGGATCATCGACGTGCCGCTGGAGAAGATCCCCGAGCGCTTCCGCGAGCAGGAGGCGGCGCTGCGGGCCGCCCGGCGGGAGGCCGAGCGCGTCGCGGCGGAATTGGACGGCGCCATCACGACGCATCCGATGCTCGACGCCGATCTGCTCGCCGGGATCGTCCGCGCCTTCGCCGCCGATCCGGTGGGCGGCGCCCTGCGCTTCGGCGTGCTGGCCGCGCCCTACCTCGTGGAGGAGCGGCGCGCGGGTGACGGCGCGGGCGTGCCGGGAGGGCAGTGCGCCGCCGACGACGCTCCCGCCACCGCCGGCGAGCTCGGCCGCGTGCTGGCCGACCGCCGCCTCCACGGGGCGATGCCCGACCGCGCCGGACGCACCGGCGACGAGCCGGGGCGCGGGCAGCGGCTGGATGTGGCCCGCACGCTCGAGCTGTACGCGGCATCCGACCCCGACGTGGTCATCGCCGCGTGGTACCGGGCCCAGGCGGCGCCGTGGGTGCGGCCGGTGACCCAGCGCATCCCCACGCGTCCGGCATTCGACCTGCCCGGGCCGCTGGAGACCTGGGAGAGCGGCGACGACCTGGCCGATCTCGACTGGGCTGCGACGCTGCAGGCCGGAGCCGACGTCGTCCCCGGCGTCACCACGCGTCGCCGCTCCTGGATCGACGACGAGCCCGAGCCGCAGGAGGGCAGCGTCGAGCTCGACCTCTACATCGACTCCTCCGGCTCCATGGCGCGCCCCCGCACCGGGTCGCCGGCCGTTCTGGCCGGGATGATCCTCGCGCTCTCGGTGCTGCGCGGAGGCGGTCGCGTGCGGGTGACGAG
Organism: Microbacterium lushaniae; assembly: GCF_008727775.1. Lineage (NCBI taxonomy): Bacteria > Bacillati > Actinomycetota > Actinomycetes > Micrococcales > Microbacteriaceae > Microbacterium > Microbacterium lushaniae. The sequence continues at coordinate 2,849,429 of NZ_CP044232.1, read as the reverse complement.
CTTCTCCGGCCCGGGGCAGGTCGCCGGTGGTGACGGGTTCGTGCGCGATCCGGCCCGCGTGGTCGGCGACCTGGCCTGGTACTTCGGTGGCTCCACGTCCTTCCCGCTCGACCTGCTTCACCGGCGGTACGCACAGCTGACGCCCCCGCGCGGCGGCGAGCGACGGCACCTCGTGGTGCTGTCGGACGACGGGCTCACCTCGATGTTCGGCGACGGGAACGAGCCGTTCGCGGGGGTCGCGGCCGCCACGCGCGGCAAGCTCACCACCGGCACGCTCGTCGTCCTGGCGTGGGCGCGGCGCATCGAGCCGCTCGCACGCGCCGCAGGCTACGACATCCTGTATCTGGAGCGGATGGATGATGCGCCCGGCGTGTGCGCACGACTGGCGGAGGTGCTGCATGGCTGAGGCCGGGGAACTGCTCGAGGTGTGGGTGTCGATGGCGCAGTCCGACGACGCGACATGGGCCGCCGCGCGTCCCGGACCCTCCCTCGCGGCGGTCGCCGCACGTCTGTCCAGCGTTCCGCGGGCGTTCCTCGATGACCGCGTCTCGATCCAGGCGCTGGCCGGCGATGTGCTGGGGCGTCCGGTCGTAGCGGCCTCCTACGCGCAGGACCGGCGCGTGCGTCAGGGTGCCGCACTCGCGCTGTGGCTTCTGGCCAGCGAGACCACTGTCGAACCGTTCGACCCTCCGCTGCAGTACGCCACAGGGACCTCCGCCGTCGACGTGCTCGCGCTGCGCCTGGCTCCCGTCACCGATCCGCTCGAGTGGCTCTCCGACGACGAGCGCAGGGAGGAGGCGGTGCGCATGTTCCTGCTGTGGTGCGGGCACTTCCCGGCGGGCGAGGATGCGGCCACCGCACGGTCGCTGCTGGAGGCGCGTGACTCCCTGCGCCGTAACGGCGCCCTCGCCGAGGCGTACGCGGCGCATCGGCACCGCGCCGAGATCGCGCGCCGCCTCAACGAGGCGCGGGCGCGGGAGGCCGCCGCAAGGTACTCCAGTGAGTGACACCGGCCCCTCCGACGATCCCCTCGCCCTGGCCGAATACGCCGCGGGCGAGGCCGCCGTGCTCAGCGACGCCGAGCGGTGGCCGACGATGGACGCCGCCGGAGCGGCCCGGTTGCACCGCTGGCGCACGCATCCCGCCGCACCCCCGTGGGTGCACGAGACGGGCGACCGCGTCACACCCGACATGCTCGACCGTGTGCGCACGCCGCTGCCGACCGAGGGGTGGCTGGAGGAACACCTCGAGACCGCGCGCAGGCTGCTGCACTACCGGGGCAGGACGGGTCTGCACACCCTCGCCGACTTCCCGCCCATCAGCCGCGCGCACCTGGCCGCCGACATCGCCGCGTTCGTGCCGCTGGACGCCGACCTCGGCCGCATCCTGCACGGCACCAGCTCGGGGTCGACGGGGGCGGCTCTGCTGATCCCCGACGACGTCGAAGAGGTCGCCCGCGGCTTCCACCATCTGGTCGGGCTCGTGGCCGGTGCCGGGGTCGCGTGGCGACCGGACGGGGAGCGGCTCGCGCTGGTCTCGGTCGTGCATCAGCGGCAGGCGTTCACGTACGTCTCGCTCGTGAGCGGGTTCGCGCAGCGCGCGATGGTGCGGCTCAACCTTGCCGCCCATGCGTGGGGCGCGGCATCCGACCGGGCGGCCTTCCTCGCCGACGCCGACCCGCAGGTGATCACGGGCAACCCGACGAGCCTGGCCGAACTCCTCGCCCCCGACCTGCGGGGTGCCGTGCGGCCCCTGGCGCTGTTCTCGGGCGCGATGGCGCTCGCCGCGCCGCTGCGGGCCGACCTCGAGGCCGCCTTCGGATGCCCCGTCTTCGACGTGTACGGGCTGCATGAAACGCGACCGATCGCCGTCCGCACCGACGACGGACCGTTCCGCGTGCTCGATCGACGCGTGCTCGTGGAGACGCTCGGCCCGGACGGGCGCCCCGTCGCCGACGGCGAGGTGGGGGAGATCACCGTGACGGCGGGGGAGAACCCGCTCCTGCCGCTGGTCCGCTACCGCACCGGCGATTTCGGGCGGCTCGTGCCGCTTCCCGGGGGCGGGGTCGGCATCGCCGACCTCGAGGGACGGGAGCACACGGTCTTCGCGGGCGGGGGTGGCGGCCGCATCCCGTGCGTGGACCTCACGCAGCAGCTGCAGGCGCACGGTGCGCGGGGGTGGAGCGTCGAGCAGTCCGCCGACGGGAGTGTGCGCGCGCGCATCGCCGGCGGCGACGCGGATGCGGTGGCCGGCGCGCTGCGCGCCCTCCTCGGCCAGCCGCTCGAGGTCGAGCGGCTCGAGCGCGTCGCCGACCTCGGCGACGGCAAGCCCCGCCGCTACCGCTCCGCCGCCCGCTGACCCCGCCGCCGCCCGCGCCCGCCGCGCCCCGCCGCCGCCCGCGCCCGCCGCGCCCCGGCCTGCCCGCCCCGTGCCGGCCCGCGCCCCGACCGCGAGACTGCAGCCCACCGACGAGACCGTGACACAATGCCGCGGTCTCGTCGGCTGCGTGCAGTCTCGCGGCTGGGAGGGGGCCACGGAGGGGGCGGATGCGGCCGCATAGGATGAGGCGGGCGCGCGCCGCGCGCGGAGGAGGCTGCCGTGGTCGCGGACCGCAAGACGTGGGTGCTCGTCGACGGCGAGAACATCGACGCGACCCTGGGGGGCTCCATCCTGGGGCGGCGTCCACAGCCGGAGGAGCGACCCCGCTGGGACCGCATCCTCAGCTTCGCCGCCGACGCGTGGAATCAGGACGTGCGGGGGCTGTTCTTCCTCAACGCCTCCACGAACCTGCCGATGCCGTTCGTGCAGGCCCTGCTCGCGCTGGGGTACCAGCCGGTGCCGCTGTCGGGGGAACCGCACGAGAAGGTCGTCGACATCGCCATCCAGCGGACGCTGCAGGCCCTGCGCGACCGAGAAGACGACGTCATGCTCGTCAGCCACGACGGCGACTTCGTCGACGACGTCGGCGCGCTCGCCGACGGCTCGCGACGTCTCGGAGTGCTGGCGTTCGAGGAGTTCCGCAACTCCGCGTTCGCCGCCATCCCCGGCCTGCGCTTCTACGATCTCGAGTTCGACGTCGGCGCCTTCGATGCGCAGCTGCCGCGGGTGCGCATCATCCCGATCGACGAGTTCGACCCCGCCCAGTTCCTGCGCTGACCGGGCGCTTTGCGCCGGTGCATCCGCGCCGGAGCATCTGGTGGTTTGATCGGTGTGTGACACGCCGCCTCGAGCCATCCCCGTCCGCCAGCCCGGATCCGACGCTGCGGCACGCACTGCGGCACGTGTCCAAGCAGTTCTCCGGGCAGCTGCAGCGGCGGATCCAGGAGCACGGCGTGAGTCACGCGGAGTACGTCGCGATGTTCGCCCTCAAGCGGCTGCCGAACCTCTCCAGCGCCGAAGTGTCGCGGTGGACCGGTGTGACACCGCAGGCGGGCAACCAGATCGTGAAAGGGCTGCTGGAGCGCGACCTCGTTCGGCGGCAGCCGTCCCGGGACCACGGACGCGTACTCCTGATCGAACTCACGGACGAGGGGCGCCGGGTGATCGAGGCGTGCGAACGTGAGGCCAACGACCTGGAGAACCAGATGTGTCAGGGGATGACCGGTGCGCAGCGCAGTGAGCTGATGTCGCTTCTGCGCCTCGCCGCCGCGGGACTTGGCAGCCCCATCTCCTCGCCCGCACGATAGCCGCGCGCGGGCAGCCGACAGTAAGAGACATTTGTTGTGTCAGTAAACTTGATCAATATCTAGTCACTTGATACTGTCGGCGAAGGGGCCATGGAGGCCCGTTGTTTGGCGAGGAGGCTGAACTTGATAGGGATGTTGGGCAAGCGCCTTCTCCTGGTGATCCCGATGGTGCTGGTCGTCTCGATCATCATGTTCTTCCTCGCCTCGCTCGTGCCGGGCGACCAGGCGCGGACGATCCTCGGCGAGAACGCATCGCCGGAAGCCGTCGCCGCGCTGCGCGAGCAGCTGGGGCTCGACCTCCCGCCGATCCAGCAGTATTTCAACTGGGCGCTCAACGCCCTCCAGGGGGATCTGGGCTCGTCGATCTACAGCGGCGAGCCGGTCATGTCGATCCTGGCCGGGCGGCTCCCCGTCACCCTCTCGCTCATGGTGCTGTCCACGCTCGCCATCGGCGTGGTCGGCATCGTGCTGGGCCTGGCGAGCGCACTGCGCGGCGGATGGCTCGGCCGCGTGCTGGACGCCATCTCCCTCGTGGGTCTGGCCGTCCCCGGCTTCGCGATCGCGATCTTCGCCATCTCGCTGCTGGCGGTGACCGTCCGCATCTTCCCCGCCACCGGCTACGTGCCGATCAACGAGAGCCTGGGGGGATGGCTGTGGACGCTCGTCCTCCCCGTGTTCGCGCTGAGCCTGGGCGGAACGACGCTCGTGGCCAAGCAGGTCCGCGACTCCGCGAAGGACGCCCTGGCGAAGGACTACGTCCGCTTCCTGCGCGCGAACGGGGTGAGCGAGACCTCGATCGTGCTCCGGCACGTGCTCAAGAACGCCGCGATCCCCGCCGTCACGGTGCTGGGCATCGGCGCGATCGCGTCGCTGACGGGCACCGTCTTCGTCGAGAACGTCTTCGTCCTTCCGGGGCTGGGGACCATGGCCACGCAGGCGACGCTGAACCACGACCTTCCCGTGCTGCTGGGCATCGGCGTGCTGTTCACCCTCATCACCGTCTTCATCAACCTCCTCGTCGACATCGTCTACGGGGTTCTCAACCCGAAGGTGAGGGCCGCCTGATGGCTGAGCGTCGTCGTCGTCGTCGTCGTCGTCAAGGATCGCCGCGCGTGGTGGCGAGCAACCGGCGGAACCTGTTCGTCGACGTCATGCGCCGCCCGCTGGGCGCGGCGGCCGCCGTGTACCTCGCGCTCGTCGTGCTGGCCTCGGCGCTCGCACCCGTGCTGGCGCCCCACGATCCGCTGAAGCAGACGCTCAGCGCCGTGCGGCAGGGGCCCTCGGCGGAGTACCCGCTCGGCACCGACGCCATGGGGCGCGACCTGCTCAGCCGCCTGCTCTACGGAGGGCAGGAGTCGCTCATCGGGGTGGCGCAGGCCCTCGTCGTCGCGCTCGTGATCGCGGTGCCGCTGGGCATCGCCTCCGGGTACTTCGGCGGATGGTTCGACCGTGTCGTGATGCGCTGCATCGACATCAACATGGCCATCCCCAACCTCATCGTGACCCTCGCGGTGCTGGCGATCTTCCGCAACAGCATGTTCGCCGCCATGGTCGTCTACGGCATCCTCGTCTCGGCCTCCGCGGCGCGCGTCATCCGCAGCGCTGCCCTCGGGGTGCGGGAGGAGCTCTACATCGACGCCGCCCGAACGACGGGCCTGGGCGGTCTGCAGATCCTCGTGCGCCACATCTTCCCGCGCACACTCGGCGTCATCATCGTGCAGGCGGCGATGCTCAGCGCCATCGCGCTGGGCGTGCAGACCGGACTGGCCTTCCTCGGCTTCGGTCCACCGCCGCCCGAGCCGACGTGGGGCGGAATGGTCGGCGAGGCATCCTCGATGCTGCAGTTCCACACGTGGATGATCCTGCCCACCGCGGGCGTGATCACCCTGACGACCCTCGCCTTCGGCCTGCTCGGCGACGCCGTGCGCGACGCCAATGCCGAGGCCATCCAGCGTCCGATGCGCCCGTCGACCCCCCGCTCGCGCGCAGAACGCGGCCAGGCCCAGGCGGCCCGCGTGGCCGCCGCCGAGGCCGCGGATGCCGTGTCGCCTCCGCCGGCGGACACCCTCCTCAGCGTCCGCGGCCTCACCGTGGCCTTCGGCTCCGGAGATGACGAGACGATCGTCGTCGACGGCGCGGACTTCGACATCCGTCGCGGCGAGACGGTCGGGCTCGTCGGCGAATCCGGCTCCGGCAAGACCGTGACGGCGATGGCCGTGCTGGGCCTGCTGGCGCAGGGCGGGCGGGTCCTGTCGGGGCGGATCTGGTTCGACGGCGTCGACATCTCGGGGTACTCCCCGGCCCAGTACCGCGCGCTGCGGGGCACGAAGATGGCGATGATCTCGCAGGAGCCGATGGTCGCGCTGGACCCCGCGTTCCGCATCGGCTTCCAGCTCGCCGAGGTCATCCGCACGCACCACAAGATCAGCTGGCGCGCGGCGCGCAAGCGGGCCGTCGAGCTGCTGGCAGCCGTGCGGCTCCCCGATCCCGAGCACGTCGCCTCCCTGTATCCGCATCAGGTCTCCGGCGGGATGGCGCAGCGCGTGGCGATCGCGATCGCCCTCGCCGGCCGGCCGGAGCTCCTCATCGCCGACGAGCCGACCACGGCACTGGATGTGACCGTGCAGGCCGAGATCCTCGACCTGCTGCGGGCGCTGCAGCGCCGCCTGGGCATGGCGATCCTGTTCGTCACCCACGACTGGGGTGTCGTGGCCGACATCTGCGATCGCGCCGTGGTCATGTACGCGGGCCAGGTGGTGGAGCACGCCACCGTGGTGGAGATGTTCCGCGATCCGCTGCACCCCTACACCCAGGCGTTGCAGGCATCCGACCCGCACAACGCCGTCAAGGGCGAGCCGCTCCCCACGATCGGCGGGGTCGTCCCGCCGCCGGGGCACTGGCCGCAGGGATGCCATTTCGCCGCCCGGTGCCGCTTCGTCACCGACGCGTGCCGCGTGGGGCGCATCCCCCAGGAGGACCGGGGCGAGGGGCGGGATGCCCGCTGCATCCGGATCGACGTCGCGCGTGCGGCCCGCGTAGAGGAGGGTGTCCGATGACGACGACCGTGCCGCCGATCCTGGAGGTGCAGAACCTGTCGGTGGAGTACCGGCGGGGACGCCGCCGCACCCTGGCCGTGGACGACGTGAGCCTGCAGATCGCGCCCCGCGAGACGCTCGGCCTCGTGGGCGAATCCGGCTCGGGCAAATCCACCATCGGCAAGGCTGTGCTCGGCCTGGTGCGCCCCAGCAGCGGCGTCATCCGCTACGACGGACGCGACATCCTCTCGCTCTCCAAGGCGCAGCGGCGGGCGCTGACGAAGGAGCTGCAGGTCATCTATCAGGACCCGCACACGTCGCTGGATCCCACCAAGCCCATCGGCTACTCGATCGCCGAACCCGTGCAGGTGCACGAACCGGCCGACAAGGCCGTCGTCCGCGAACGCGTGTTCGCCATGCTGCGGCGGGTGGGGCTGAGCGAGGACGCCGCGCGGAGGTTCCCCGCCCAGTTCTCCGGTGGGCAGAAGCAGCGGATCGCGATCGCCCGTGCGCTGATCCTCTCGCCCCGGCTCGTGGTGTGCGACGAGCCCGTCAGCGCCCTCGATCTGTCCATCCAGGCGGAGGTCATCAATCTGATGGCCGAACTCCAGCACGAGATGGGCGCCAGCTACCTCTTCATCTCCCACGATCTGTCGATCGTCCACTACCTGTCCGACCGCATCGCCGTGCTCAAACAGGGGCGGATCGTCGAGCAGGGAGACGCCGGGCGCGTGTACGAGGATCCGCAGCGCGAGTACACGCAGCGGCTGCTGGCCGCGGCCCCCGTGCCCGATCCCGAGCTGCAGGCGCTGCGCAATGCGGCCAGGGAGAAGGACGGGCTCGATGCCCGCACCGACGCCATCGCGAGCGCGATCCGCTGACGTTCCGACCGCCATACCGAGGAGAAGCATGCCCCTGCAGACGATCGACGACGCCGAGCTCTGGTACGACGAGTACGGCCCCGACGACGCACCGGAGACGATCCTGTCGTGCGCGATGGGCTTCGCCGGCACCGGCTACCCCGAAGACCTCGCCGAACCGCCCACGGGCTACAAGGTCTACACGATCCAGGCGCGCGGGTTCGGGCGCTCGACTCGCGCAGGCGAGCCGCCCAGCGAAGGCTGGCTGACGCGCTGGGCCGATGACGTCGTGGCCTTCGCCGATGCCCGCGGGATCGACCGATTCGTCTACACCGGCGCATCGCACGGCGCGGGTATCGGATGGTACATCGCCGTGCGCAACCCGCACCGCCTGAAGGCTTTCGTGTCCGTCGTGGGCACCCCGCACGACCGCTTCGGGGTGACCGACTCCTCAGAAGGGCGCCGCGAGGTCATCCGCGCGCGCCTGGCCGGCGACACCGGCTCCATCCGCGCGCAGCTGGAGAAGCTCGGCGGCTGGCTGCACGAAGACGAGGTCGAGCGCCGTGCGGAGCGCGACCGGTTCCTGGATGCGGCGGTGGCCACGACCCTGACCCGTGACGAGGACGAATCGCGCATCAACCAGGGGATGCCCTTCCCCGAGGCCAAGACGAACGACGAGCTCGCCGCGATCCTGCGCACCGTCCGGGTTCCGACCCTCATGCTCGCAGGCATGCGCGACGGCATCGTCTCGCCGGAGTCGTCCCTGCGCGGTGTCATGAGCGTCCGCGACTCCAAGGCGGTGTTCTTCGAGAGCGAGGGGCACTTCATGACCCAGGAGATCCCCGAGCGGCTCATCCGCGAAGTGCGGCTGTTCCTGGACGAGATCAACGGCACGGCTCAACCCGAACCGCGCCATTCCCGCGACAACACGAAGGTGGACACGATATGACAGCACAACAACGACCGCGCCGCCGCGGTGCGCTCCGACGAGCGGGCAGCATCGTCGCTGCCCTGGCCCTGGTGGCAGGCCTGGCCGCGTGCACCCCGACCGCCGATGAGGGCGGAGAGGGCACCGGAGGCGCCACTGGCGAGCGCGGAGAAGAGCTGGTCCTGCAGTTCCGAGGAGCCCCCATGAGCCTGGACCCTGCGCTGCAGGGGACGGCGAGTGGCTCGGTCTTCACGGTGCTGGCCTATGACCCGCTCATCTACCAGGCGCCAGACGGCAGTCTGCAGCCCTCGCTGGCCACCGAGTGGGAGTTCACCAACGACGACAACAGCGTGTTCGAGTTCACGCTGCGCGACGACGTGGAGTTCGCCAGCGGCGAGCCCCTGACCCCCGAAGCGGTGGTCGCGTCGATGGAGTACTTCGTCGCCAAGGGTGGCGGCAACATGCCGCGCGTCGGTCCCATCGAAGCCGTCGAAGCCGTCGACGACTCGACCGTGCGGATCACCTACAGCGCGCCGTTCGCCGATGCGCCGATGTCGCTCACCCAGACGATCATGCTGGGCAACATCATCGGCCCCGACGGCCTGGCCGACCCGGCGTCGTTGCTGCAGACGATGGACGGCACCGGCCAGTACACGTACGACGCGGACGAGTCCGTGCCCGACTCGGAGTACATCTACGAGCGCAACCCCAACTACTGGAACCCCGACGCGCAGATGTGGGATCGCGTGAAGGTGCAGGTCATCACGGATCCGAACGCCGTCCTCAACGCCGCATCCACCGGCCAGATCGACTTCGGGCTCGGCAGCCCGCTGCTGGCGTCGGCGGCCGAGTCGGCGGGCCTGGAGATCGTGTCCGCGCCGTTCTACAACTGGGCGCTGCGACTGGCCGACGTCGGGGGCGAGGTCAACCCCGCCCTCGCCGACGAGCGGGTGCGCGCCGCGATCGCCCTCGCGATCGACCGTGAGGCGATCGTGAACGCGCTCGGCGGCGAGCACATGTCAGCCAGCGACCAGCTCGTGGTCGAGGGCACCGCCGGGTACAACGACGACATCGGGTGGGAGTTCGACCTCGAAGAGGCCCGTCGCCTGATGGCCGAAGCCGGGTACGAGGACGGGTTCGAGATGACGGTGCTGGACAGCAGCCTGCAGGACCAGCAGTCGCAGATCGCGCTGGCCATCTCCAGCGCCCTCGAGGAGATCGGCATCCAGGTCACCCTGGAGGTCGACTCCACCAGCATCCCCTCCTTCGCCGAGAAGGCGGAGTCCAAGCAGTACGAGGCGGTCCTGTGGGCCAGCAACGGCGGCGTCGGCAACGCGTATGCGGATCTGCGCAGCGTCGACACGATGTCCAACCCGTTCGGGTTCCTCGACGAGGAGATGGAGAAGCTGTACGCCGAGAGCCTGGGGCTCACCGGCGACGAGCGTCAGGCCGTGTACGAGCGCATGAGCGAGCGCTGGCAGGAGGTCGCGGTCACCGTCCCGATCCTCACGCAGTACTTCGTGAACTACGTCGGCCCGAAGGTGACCAACGTCAAGGCGTCGCCGCAGAACCCGGTGATGCTCCCGGTGGGTCCGGAGCCGGAGTACAACTGGCAGCCCGCCGAGTGACTCGTGCCGTGGTGGGGGCACCGCCTCCACCACGGCACCGACATGCGAAACGGCAGGTCCCCGATGCGGGGGCCTGCCGTTTCGGCGTGGCGGTCGTCGTGCCGCCCTTATGACACGCGGACGACGTCACCCTCCCACTCGAAGCGGGTCTGCAGTCCTGCCCGGCGGGAGATGTCCTCGATGTAGTCGGCGACGGAGTCGCGCTCGCCGCGGGCCAGGGGCACGGGGGCGGCGTCGCCATCGATCCAGCACGGGATGAAACCGGCGTGGATGCCGCTCTCGTCGACGTCGAGGATCGCGATCGCGGTGTTGCGGCTCTCGGGGTGGAAGGGGTATCCGGGCATGTCGGGGTCGGGGGAGAAGCCGTACATCTCCACGCGGCGCCGCGCCCAGGCCTTGAGCTCTTCGGAGTCGCTGTCGGGGCTCGGGGTGAGAGCGTCGGTGACGGTGACGAAGTTGCCCAGGCCGTGGAAGATCGCCTTGCCGCGGTACATCTCGATGCCCCGCATGATGTGCGAGTGATGCCCGACGACGGCGTCGGCGCCGGCATCGACGGCGGCGTGGGAGATCTCGTACTCGTAATCGTCGATGCGGGCCGGAGTGTGGCCGTATCCCTTGTGCAGGGCGACGACGACGACGTCGACCTCGCGCCGGAGCGACTCGATCGCGGTGCTCATCTGCTGCAGCGACCGCCGATCGGCGAAGGTGTAGACCTGGGGCGGGTTGCCCGGGTTCAGGTCGTCGAGGTCGTAGTGGGTGAGCACCTTGACGAAGGCGCTGCCGGCCTTCTTGCTCGTGGCCCAGGACTCCCGCGGGCCGACGCAGTTGAAGCTCAGGACTCCGACGCGCACGCCTTTGCGTTCGACGATGGCGGGCACCATTGCCGCTGCCAGGTTCGCGCCCGTGCCGGTCGTGACGATGCCCGCTTCGTGCGCCGCCGAGAGCGTGTCGAGGACTCCCTTGGTGCCCAGGTCGAACACGTGGTTGCCGGCGACGGTGCCGATGTCGTAGCCCGCATCCGCCATCGCGCGCAGGTGGGCGGGGTCAGAGGGCGGCGAGGGGACGGTGAGCGCGGTGACGGCGGTCTCGGTCGTGTGCGGCACCTCGATCTGCCCGATGGCGACGTCGCTCGCGCGGGTCACGGGGGCACTGGCGACGAAGTACGGATCGGGATCGCCGTACTGGAGGACGATGTCGCCGACGGCTGCGATGCGGATGCTCATGAAACTCCTTAATCAAGTTCCTTGATACTATGGCGGCATCGACAAACGTGGCAACGAACGCCCGTGACTGTCGCGGAACACATCGGGGTGAGTATGAGCGGACCGCTCGAAGGCAAGACCGTGATCGACCTGACCTCTGCGCTGGCGGGGCCTTACGCGACCCTGCTGCTGGCGGGTCTGGGCGCACGCGTGATCAAGGTGGAGAACCCTGGCCGCGGGGGCGACTCCTCGCGCAACAACTCCCCGTACGTCGGGGCCGACGGGCTGAGCCTGCAGCGCACCTCACCCGACGACATGTCGGTGTCGATGATGCTGCGCGGGCGCGGCAAGGAGAGCCTCACGCTGGATCTGAAGCATCCCGACAGCCGCGAGGTCCTGTTCGATCTCGTCCGCAACGCCGACATCCTCGTGGAGAACTACAGCTCCGGGGTCACGCGGCGCCTGGGCATCGATTACGCCCGTGTGCGGGAGATCAACCCCCGCCTGGTCTACACGTCGATCAGCGGGTTCGGTGCGACCGGCGACCATGGGGACCGCAAAGCCATGGACACGATCATCCAGGCCCTCAGCGGAGTCATGCTGACCGCCGGTGAACCCGATGACGGCCCCATCCGCTTCGGGCTGCCCGTCGGCGACCTGGTGGCGCCGCTGTTCGCCGTCATCGGGACGCTGTCGGCCGTTCTCGAGGTCGAGCGCACGGGGCAGGGGCAGCACGTGGACGTGTCGATGCTCGGCGCGCTCACCTCGCTCGTCGCCTGCGAGCCGTTCGACGCCCTGGAATCGGTCGGCTTCCCGCTGCGCACCGGTGCGTACGTGCCCCGTCTGGCGCCGTTCGGCACCTTCCGCACGCGGGACGGGTGGTTCGCCATCTGCGCGCCCACCGACCAGTTCGCCGCCGGCGTTCTGGGGGCCATCGGACGCCCCGACCTGCTGCAGGCGGAGGATTTCGCCACGCGCGACGCCCGCGTCGCGAACGCCGACCGCCTCCACGCTCTCATCGCGGGCTGGGCCGCGGAGACCACACTCGAAGAGGCACTCGCAGCCCTGGAGACGCACGGCGCGCCCTCCGCCGCGGTGCGCACGACCGCCGAGGCCGTCCGGGATCCCGATGTCGTGGCGCGCGGCGAGGTGGTGCCGCTCGTCCATCCCAAGTTCGGCCACTTCGACGGTCTGTACGGATCGGGCCTGCCGGTGGTCTTCTCCCGCAGCACGGTGGATCTGTCCGCTCCCGCACCGGGGCTCGGCGAGCACACGCACGCCGTCATGCGGGACCTGCTCGGCTACTCCGAGGAGCGGGTACAGGGTCTGACCGAGTCCGGCGTGCTCTGACGCCCGCCGCGCGCGGCTGACCCGCGTCGGAGAATCGCACCGAGGTCGGAGCATCCGGCTCGCATTCTCCGACCTCGGCGGGATGCTCCGACCGGGATGCGATGCCCGGGCGAGCGTCACGTCAGCGCAGCATCCACCGCCTCCGCGACCGCGCGGATGACCGGCCACGCCCCCGCGCAGGTGTTGCCAGCGTCCCACGGTTCACGGCCATCCGCCGTCCTCGTTCAGAACTCAGGAGAATCCGTCTCCGGAGGGTCCGCCGGGGGTGCCGCGCCGGCGTGTCTCCTGAGTTCTGAACGGAGGAGAGGCGCCGGGGACACCGCGCTGGAGGCGCCGCTCCCGCATCGCGAGGAACAGCGGGAAGGTGAAGGCGAACGCCGTCACGGCCGACAGGAGGATGTACACGCAAGCCCGCCGCATCCCCAGGCGCCGCGCCTCGACGATGAGGAAGACGCATCCGGCGATGGCGACGACGAGCAGGTCGGTGCCGATGGATGCGACGGCCGGACCCGAGTTCACCAGGTCGCCGAGGTAGTCCCGCGCCTGCACGACCGACCACGCGTTCAGCGTGAAGGTCGCGACCAGCCCCACGACGGCGAGGGCGAGATAGACGAGGGCCAGTGGCGTCCAGCGGGATGCGGTCATGGCGAGCATTGTCCTCCTGCCCGCCCGGAGCCTTCAGCCGATGCGGAAGCGGTGGACCGCCGCGCCGACGTGGGCGGCGGGGGAGTCGGTGCCCCCGGCGCGCGCCCACGCCTGCATCGCCGCGTTGGCGACGGCCTCGAATCCGCAGGCGAGGGCGTACGCGGTGTCGTCGTCGATGTCGGGCACCCGCGCTCGGATGGATGCGGCGAGCTCAGTGATCCACGGCGCATAAGCCGTGCGCAGCCAGGCCTGCAGTTGCGGCTCGGCTGCGACGACGCGCACCCAGGGGAGGCCCCCTGCGCGCACGGCATCGTCCTCCGACACCGAGGCCACGACCGCCGTGTGCACGACGTCGGAGGGGTCCGCGTCGGCGGGGGCGGCGCGCAGGGCCGCCCGCAACCGATCGGTGGCCGCCTCGATCGGGCGGGCGAGGATCGCCGGCTGCGATCCGAAGCGGCGGATGAGGGTGCGCACGCTCACGCCGGTGCGTTCGGAGATCTGATCCCAGGTCGTGGCGGCGAAGCCCTGCGTGGACCACAGGTCGATCGCCTCCCGCGCGACGGCGTCGCGGTCCACCACGGGGGGCCGACCGCGCCGGGCGGGAGTGGTCGCGCTCATGCCGGAAGCGTACTATTTATGGCAGAGGGTGACATAAAGAATCGCCCGCGCGTCGGAAAGAGGAATCATGGGTACGTATGTCGTGACCGGGTCCGCATCGGGGATGGGGGCCGCGGTCGTCAGTCGCCTGCGCGAGGCCGGCCACGAGGTGATCGGCGTCGACCTGCGCGAGGCCGAGGTCGTCGCAGACCTCTCCACCGCCGAGGGACGTGCCAGCGCCGGACGGACCGTGCTCGAGCGCGCCGGAGGGCGTCTGGACGGCGCCGTCCTGGCTGCCGGGGTGGGGCCGATGCCGGGCCGTGAAGAACTCATCGCGGCGGTCAACTACTCCGGTGTCGTGGAGCTGCTGGAGGCGTGGCGTCCGGCGCTCGCCGCCGCCGGGAACGCACGTGTGGTCGTGTTCTCGTCGAACTCCACGACGACGGTCCCGGCGGTGCCTGGGGGTGTCGTGCGGGCGCTGCTGAAGGGCGACCGCGCGCGGGCCATCCGCGCCGCCCGGCGCATGGGCAAGAATGCACCGGCCATGGTCTACGCCGGATCCAAGATCGCCGTGACCCGCTGGATGCGCCGCAACGCGGTGACGGCGGAGTGGGCGGGCGCCGGCATCCGTCTGAACGCGATCGCCCCGGGTGCGATCCTCACGCCGCTGCTCCAGAAGCAGCTCTCCGAGCCCGAGGAGGCCAAGGCGATCGAGAGCTTCCCCGTGCCGGTCGGTGGATTCGGCGACCCGGCCCAGATCGCGGACTGGGTTCTCATGATGCTCGGTCCCTCGGCGGGCTTCCTGTGCGGGGCGGTCATCTTCGTCGACGGGGGGACGGATGCGTACTTCCGCGCCGACGACTGGCCCGTGCCGCTCGGCCTGACGCGCGTGCGCGCCTACATGCGTCGCATGAAGGAGTTCCGCCGGCCCGCCTGACCGCCCGCCGCGACGGCGAGAGTGCATCGACCCGGCGAGAGTGCACCGGATCCGGTGCACTCTCGCCGAGGTGGTGCACTTTCGCGGTGGAGGGTCAGAGCCCGGACACCTGCAGCGCCGCCCACAGCTCGGCGCGAGCCGGGAACGACGACAGGTCGCTGCCGAGGACGGATTCGGCCTGGGCGATGCGCGTGCGCACCGTGTGCCGGTGCACGCCCAGGGCGGCGGCGGCCGCGTCGATGCGCGCGTCGTGCTCGAGCCACGCCCGCAGCGTGGGCAGCAGCTCGGTGCCGCGGGCGGCGTCGTGGTCGGTCAGCGGGGCGAGGGATGCTGCGGCAAGCACGCGGGCGAGGTCGCTGTCCAGCGCCCCGAGCACACCGGATGCGGCGGTCTCGCCGAAACGCGCGACCGCGCCGCGCTGGCGGCGCAGGGCGGCGCGCGCCTGGTCGTGCGCGCGGGCGAACTCCGCCCAGGCGGCGGGCGCGGAGACCCCGACGCGCACGGGGAAGCGGTCCACGAGCTCGTCGGCCAGCGGCGAGTCGGGCGTGGCGGCCACCACGAGACCGTCCGGGCCCCGCCCGAAGACGACCGGGTCGGTGGCGGCGATCACGGCGAGCCACTCCGCGGCGTTGTCCAGGGTGGCCGCAGTGCCCTCCACGACGCAGACCGCCGTGGGCGCGGGGGGAAGCGCGCCCCCCAGTTCGCGCACGAACCGGCGGGCGAGGGCGACGTCGCCGGCGAGCAGGGCGTGGATCACGCCCGCACGCAGCACGCCCTGGGCGCGCTGGAGCCCGTCGTTCTGTTCGAGGGCGAGCCCGGCCATCGCGATCACCGAGGTCACGACCGCGCGGCTCTCGGCGTCGAGGTGGCCCGAAGCGATCGCCAGCACGCCGCGCAGGTGCCCGCCGCGGCCGAGGGTCTGCAGCGAGAACGGGGTGTCGCCCACGTGCAGCGCCGAGCCGGCCCGTGCGCCGCGGCGCACGACGGCCGACACCTCCGCGTCGAGCCCGTCGCGGGTGGCCGCATCCAGCTGCCCGGCGGGATGCTCGCGGCGGAGATCGCCCGTCGCGTCGTACAGCCCCACCCATGCCCCCAGCTGGCGCGCGAGTTCGGCGAGGGTGGCGTCCAGGCCGTCCGGGCGCAGGGCTGCCAGAGCGACGGCGCGCTGGGCGGCGAGGGCCCACGTGCGCCGCGCGTACGACTCGGCGGCGATGGCCTCCGCGTTCGCGCGCGCGACGGCGATGAACGGGGTGCGGTAGGGCACTTCGAACAGAGGGAGCCGCGCATCCAGGCACGCGGACTGCAGCAGGGGCGGGATGCCGTCGCGCACGACCTCGCTGCCGAATCCCAGTGCCACCACCCCGCGGTCCTGCAGGCGCCGGACGTAGGCGCGGTGGGTGTGCTCGTCGTCGGGCGTCTCGGCGAACTGGGTTCCGGTCGTGAGGAGTACGAGCCCTTCGGAGAGGAAGGGGGTGGGGTCGGCGAGGTCGCTGCTGTGGACCCAGCGGGCCGCGCGATCCAGCGCCGAGGAATCCAGTGCGGCCTCGGGGATCGCCAGGCGGAGCTTCAGATCGCCGCGGGACAGGAGCGCCCGTACGGTGGCGGTGGATGCCGAGGGGTCGACCACGTTC
Source organism: Microbacterium lushaniae (assembly GCF_008727775.1). Lineage (NCBI taxonomy): Bacteria > Bacillati > Actinomycetota > Actinomycetes > Micrococcales > Microbacteriaceae > Microbacterium > Microbacterium lushaniae. The sequence goes on along the minus strand of NZ_CP044232.1, from coordinate 2,832,930 downwards.
CCGGTCCTCTCCACGTCACAGCTCGCCGCGGCGTACAGGCGATGGTGCCGAATGTACATGATGGTGAGTGCAGGCCGTTCCCCGGCGTCCCTACGATCGCGATCATGAGCATCATCGACACTCCTGCGATCCCCCTCGGCGGACCCACCCTGCCTCAGGTGCGGCGCCTGGTCACGGCCCTTCCCGGCCCACGCTCGGAGGACATGCTCGCGCGCAAGTCCGCCGCGGTCGCCTCCGGTGTCGGGCACACCGTGCCGGTGGCCGCGGTCGCCGCGGGGGGAGGGGTCGTGGTGGATGCCGACGGCAACTCCCTCATCGACCTCGGATCGGGCATCGCCGTGACCACCGTGGGGAACGCGCATCCCGCCGTCGTCGCCGCGGTGCAGGCGCAGGCCGCCCAGTTCACCCACACGTGCTTCATGATCTCGCCCTACGAGTCGTACATCGCCGTGGCGGAGGCGCTGAACCGGCTCACCCCCGGCGACCACGAGAAGAAGTCGGCGCTGTTCAACAGCGGCGCCGAGGCGGTCGAGAACGCGGTGAAGATCGCCCGCAAGCACACCGGACGGCAGGCGGTGGTCGCCTTCGACCACGCCTACCACGGCCGCACGAACCTCACGATGGCGCTGACGGCCAAGAGCATGCCGTACAAGAGCGGCTTCGGCCCGTTCGCCTCCGAGGTGTACCGCGCGCCGATGTCCTACCCGTACCGCGACGGACTGAGCGGCCCGGATGCGGCCGCCAAGGCCATCTCGGTGATCGAGAAGCAGATCGGCGCCGACAACCTCGCCGCCGTGCTGATCGAGCCGATCCAGGGTGAGGGGGGCTTCATCGTGCCCGCCGACGGGTTCCTGCCCGCGCTCGCGCAGTGGTGCCGCGAGAACGGCGTGGTGTTCATCGCCGATGAGGTGCAGAGCGGCTTCGCCCGCACGGGCGCGATGTTCGCGAGCGACCTGTTCGGCATCGTCCCCGATCTCGTCACGACGGCCAAGGGCATCGCCGGCGGACTGCCCCTGGCGGCGGTGACCGGCCGCGCCGAGATCATGGATGCCGCGCACGCCGGGGGCCTCGGGGGCACCTACGGAGGCAACCCGATCGCGTGCGCGGCGGCGCTGGCGGCGATCGAGGTGTACGAGACGGAGGACCTCGCCGGGCGCGCGCGTGATCTCGGCGACATCCTCCAGGCGCGCCTGCGCACGCTGCAGGAGCAGGACCCGCGCATCGGCGACGTGCGCGGTCGCGGCGCCATGGTCGCCGCCGAGTTCGTCGACCCCGCCACCGGCGCCCCCGACGCGGCGTTGACCTCCGCCGTCGCGAACGCCTGCCTCGCGGAGGGCGTGATCGTCCTGACATGCGGCACGTACGGCAACGTCATCCGGTTCCTGCCGCCGCTGGCGATCGGCGACGACCTGCTGAACGAGGGGCTGGACGTGCTGGCCTCGGTGCTGGCGACCGTGTGATGGCGCACGGCGGCGGGGGAACGAGAGGTGAGGAGGAGACGATGAGGGAACTGACGAGAGATGTCGTGGTCGTAGGCGCCGGCGCGGCCGGGCTGACCGCCGCCAACGACCTGCGCAAGGCCGGGCTGTCGGTCGCGGTGCTGGAGGCGCGCGACCGCGTGGGCGGGCGGCTGTGGACCGACGTGATCGACGGCGCGATGCTCGAGATCGGCGGGCAGTGGGTCTCGCCCGACCAGGATGCGCTCATCGACACGCTCGCCGAGCTGGGGCTGGAGACCTACAGCCGCCACCGCGACGGCGACAGCGTCTACGTGGGCCCGGATGGCGCGGCCGTGCGCTTCACGGGAGACGTCTTCCCCGTCTCGCCCGACACCGAGCGCGTCATCGGCGAGATCACCGAGCGCCTGGACGCGATGGTCGCCGAGATCGACCCCGACCGGCCCTGGGCGCACCCGAAGGCCGATGAGTGGGACGCGATCTCGTGGGACGCGTGGCTGCGCGCGCAGACCGACGACGACGAAGCGGTGCGCAACCTCGCGTTCGCGACCGGCTCGGCGATGCTGACCAAGCCCACGCACGCTTTCTCGCTCCTGCAGTCGCTCCTGATGGCCGCATCCGCCGGGTCGTATTCGAACCTCGTCGACGCCGACTTCATCCTCGACAAGCGTGTCGTCGGCGGTCTGCAGCAGGTGCCGCTGCTGCTGGCCGAACGGCTGGGGGACGACGTCCTGCTCGGCCAGGCGGTGCGCCGGCTCGCGTGGGACGAGGACGGCGGGGTCACGGCCGTGACCGACGACGTGACGGTGCGGGCTCGCTTCGCGATCCTCGCCCTGGCCCCGGTGCTGTATCCGCGGATCTCGTTCGACCCACCGCTTCCGCGCCTGCAGCAGCAGATGCACCAGCACATCTCGATGGGCTTCGTCATCAAGGTCCACGCCGTCTACGACCGGCCCTTCTGGCGGGAGCAGGGCCTTTCGGGCACCGCGTTCAGCCCGTACGAGCTGTCGCACGAGGCGTATGACAACTCCATCCACGGCGATCCCCGCGGCACGCTCGTGGGATTCGTCTCCGACCGCAACGCCGACGACCTCTTCCGGCTGAGCGCGGCCGAGCGCAAGGAGCGGATCCTCGAGTCGCTGTCGCACTACTACGGCCCCGAGGCGAAGAACCCCGTCGTCTATTACGAGAGCGACTGGGGCGCGGAGGAATGGACGCGCGGCGCGTACGCGGCGAGCTTCGACCTCGGCGGTCTCTCCCGCTACGGCGCCGATCTGCGCACCCCGGTCGGCCCCATCCACCTCGCCTGCAGCGACCTCGCCGGCGCCGGTTACCAGCACGTGGACGGGGCCATCCGGATGGGGCGGCTGGCGGCGCACGCCATCGTCGAGGAGGCCCGCGCATGACCCGGCCCGTGGTGGTCGGGTACACCGCCACCGACGCCGGCGCCGACGCGCTGGCCGTGGCCGCACGACTGGCCCGGGCAACGGATGCTCCGCTGGAGATCGTCATCGTGCTGCCCGACGAATCGCGCAGCGTCATCACGCCGCCCGCCGCCGGGTACGCCCGGCTCGTGCGCGACCAGGCGGAGCAGTGGCTCGCGCAGGCGCGCGGCCTCGTCGGCGACGCGATGACGGTCAGCGGATCGGTCCGGTACGCCGAGTCCTTCGCCGAGGGGCTCGTCATCGCCGCCGGGCAGCTGGACGCAGGCTTCCTCGTCGTGGGGGCTGCCAACGGCGGGCTGCGCGGTCGCCATTTCCTGGGTTCGGTCGCGTCCGAGCTGCTGCATTCGGCCGACGTGCCGGTGGTCCTCGCCCCCGAGGGCTCGCGCGACATCGACCCCGCCGCCGGCCTCACGCGCGTCACCGCCGCGGTGGGCACACGTCCTGGTGCGGACGTGCTGCTGGAGGAGGCCGTCGCGCTCGCCGTCGCCGCATCCGTGCCGCTGCGCCTGCTCTCGGTCGAGACGATCGACCTGCCCGCCGGGCTCGACACCGGCGCCATCCGCATCGCGGGGGCCCGGCACGCGCAGCAGGTTCTGGATGCCGCGCGCGCCGAGCTGCCCGCCGGCCTGCCCTCGGAGGCGGTCATCGCCCGAGGGGAGGGCATCGAGGACGCCGTCGCCGATCTCGCATGGGACCCGGCCGAGATCGCCCTGGTCGGCTCCAGCCGCCTCGCCCAGCCCCGCCGTCTGTTCCTGGGCTCCACCGCGGCGAAGATGCTGCGCGTGCTGCCCGTCCCGCTCATCGTCGTGCCCCGCACGCGCCCGGAGGAAGGAGAGCGGGCATGACCGCTCCCGAACGCGCCCCATCCGCTTCCGCTCCGGCGGCCACCGGCGGCCTGTCACGCAAAGGCCTGTCGGCCGGCACCGTGGGTCTCCTCGGGGCCGTCGTCATCGGCATCTCGTGCATCGCCCCCGCCTACACCCTCACCGCCGCTCTGGGCCCCACCGTCTCGGAGGTCGGCTTCCAGGTGCCCGCGATCATCCTGCTCGGGTTCATCCCGATGCTCCTCGTCGCCTTCGGCTACCGCGAGCTGAACAAGAACATGCCCGACTCGGGCACGTCCTTCACGTGGGCCGCGCGCGCCTTCGGCCCATGGATCGGCTGGATGGCGGGGTGGGGCCTCGTCGCGGCCACGATCCTGGTGCTCTCCAACCTCGCGGGCATCGCGGTGGAGTTCCTGTTCCTCCTGATCGACCAGATCGCCGGCAGCCCCGGGACGATCGCCGAGCTGGCCTTCAACCCGTTCATCAACGTGGCCGTGTGCCTGCTGTTCATGCTCGCGGCCACCTACGTCTCCTACCGCGACATGCAGACGACCCAGAAGCTGCAGTACGTCCTGGTGAGCTTCCAGGTGCTCGTGCTGATCGTGTTCTCCGTCGCCGCGTTCGTCCACGTCGCCAACGGCTCGGCGTTCGACGCGAGCCCCGTGGAGCTGTCGTGGTTCAACCCGCTCGCCGTCACTCCGACGCTCGCCATCGTCGCGGGGCTCTCCCTGTCGATCTTCATCTTCTGGGGATGGGACGTGACCCTCACCATGAACGAGGAGACGCGCAATCCGGAGAAGACCCCGGGGCGCGCGGCCACCGTCACCGTCATCACGATCGTGACGCTGTACCTGCTGATCTCCGTGGCCCTCCTCGCCTTCGCCGGCACCGGCACCGGCGAGCTGGGGCTGGGCAACCCCGACATCCAGGCAAACGTCTTCTTCTACCTCAGCGGCCCGATCCTCGGCCCGCTGGCCTTCCTCGTGTCCCTGGCCGTCCTGACCAGCTCGGCCTCGTCGCTGCAGTCCACGTTCGTCGGTCCGGCCCGCACGCTCCTGGCGATGGGCCACTACGGAGCGCTGCCGCCGGCGTTCGCGCGCGTCTCGCCGCGGTTCTTCACCCCCGGCTACGCCACGATCGTCTCGGCGGTCGTCGCGTCGGCGTTCTACGTCGTGATGCGCTTCATCAACGAGAACGTGCTGTGGGACACCATCACCACGCTCGGCATGATGATCTGCTTCTACTACGGCCTCACCGCGTTCGCGTGCGTGTGGTACTTCCGCAGGCAGTGGTTCGACTCCGCCCGCAGCTTCGTCTTCACGCTGCTGTTCCCGCTGGTGGGTGGCGTCATCCTGGCCGCGCTGTTCGTCCTCACCCTCGTCGAATCGCTGGACCCCGACTACGGCAGCGGCACGGCGTGGTTCGGCGTGGGGAGCGTGTTCGTGCTGGGCGTCGGGATCATCGGCCTGGGCATCGTGATCATGATCTGGCAGGCCATCCGCCGTCCTGCGTTCTTCCGCGGTGAGACCCTGTCCAAAGACGCCCCGGCGAGCATGCGCCGCGGGCGGCAGACTGTGTGATGAGGGAAGAGAGGATCGTCATGAGCGAATACGCCGTGATCAACCCCGCGACCGGCGAGAAGCTGGCCGAGTACGACACGCTGACCGACGCCGGCGTCGAGGGGGCCATCGCCGCCGCGCACGACGCGTTCCGCGTGTGGTCGCACACTCCGGTCGGCCAGCGCGCCGCGCGCCTGCGCCGTGTGGCCGAGCTGCACCGTGAGCGGCGCGACCACCTCGCCGCCCTCATCGTGCGGGAGATGGGCAAGCCGCTGGAGGCGGCGCTGGGAGAGGTCGACTTCGCCGCCGACATCACCGAGTTCTACGCCGACAACATCGAGCGGATCACCGGCGACCAGCCGCTGGAGATCCTCGGGGAGGGCACCGCGGTCATCCGCCGCTCGCCGCTGGGCGTGCTGCTGGGGATCATGCCGTGGAATTTCCCGTACTACCAGGTGGCGCGTTTCGCCGCCCCCAACCTCGCCGTGGGCAACACGGTGCTGCTCAAGCACGCGCAGCAGTGCCCGGAGTCCGCCGAGGCCCTCCAGCTGCTCTACCGGGATGCGGGGCTCCCCGAGGGTGCGTACGTCAATGTGCGGGTGACCAACGAGCAGGCCGCCGCGATCATCGCCGATCCGCGGGTGCAGGGGGTGTCGGTCACCGGCTCCGAGCGCGCCGGTGCCGCCGTGGCCGAGGTCGCGGGGCGCAACCTCAAGAAGGTGGCGCTCGAACTCGGCGGCTCCGACCCGTTCCTGCTGCTGTCCACGGACGATCTGGACTCCGCCGTCCGCTCCGCCGTCGATGCCAGGCTGGACAACACCGGACAGTCGTGCAACGCCGCCAAGCGCTTCGTCGTGGTGGACGGTCTGTACGACGCCTTCCTGGAGAAGTTCACCGCGGCGATGGCGGAGGCCAAGGTGGGCGATCCGCTCGCCGAGGACACCGTCCTCGGCCCGCTGTCCTCCCTCGCGGCGGCCGAACGGCTCGAGGAGCAGGTCGAGCGGGCCATCGCGCAGGGCGCGACGGTGGTCACCGGCGGCACCCGCGAGGGCGCGTTCTTCGCCCCGACCGTGATCACGGGGGTGACCTCCGACATGGACGCCTACCGGGAGGAGTTCTTCGGGCCCGTGGGCGTGGTCTACCGCGTCTCGGGTGAGGACGAGGCGGTCGCCGTCGCCAACGGCACCGGTTTCGGATTGGGTTCGTACGTGTTCACGACCGACCCGCAGCAGGCCGAGCGCGTGGCCGACCGGCTGGAGGCGGGCATGGTCTACGTCAACGTCGTCCTGGCCGACTCTCCCGAACTTCCCTTCGGTGGCGTCAAGCGCAGCGGCACGGGCCGCGAGCTGGGGCTCCTGGGCGCCGACGAGTTCGTCAACAAGAAGCTCATCCGCGTGGTGTGATGACGCACGCCCGCCACGACGACGACGGCGTCGCGCGCGCCCTCGCCGAAGGGGTCCGCCGATGGCGCCGTCGCCGGGCCGTGCGGCGCGCCGCGATCGCTGCATCCTTCGCCCTCATCGCCGTGGCGGCTGCCTCCGCGTGGCTGGTGGCCGACGCGCGTGAGCGTGCGCTCGCCGACCGCGCGGTCACGGCCGCGCAGGAGGCCGTCGTCACGGCGACGTTCGAGGGCACCGCCGACCTCGCCGGCCGGATCGAGGCCCAGCGCGCCGCCTTCCGCGACGCCGATGCCCTGTGGGCGGCGGCGGAGGAGTCGACCGCGGCGTTCCGCGGCGGTGACGTGGCGCCCGCGGCGTCGGCCCCCAACCCCGGCGGTGAGAGCCTGCCCGGCGGTGACGCGGAGGCGCGCGCGCTGCTCGACGGCATCGGCGGCACGGCAGTGCAGATCGTGTACGACGGCGGCCCCCAGAACTGCGGGTATGCCGCCGCCGACGTGACCTACCGGGTGGCTCTGGGCGGCTGCTACGACAGCAGATTCCGCAATCGCCTCTTCCTCGCGTGGGATGCCGGCGCCACGCGCACCAACATCTGGCCGATCTTCGTGCACGAGGCGATGCACTGGTACCAGTGGGACCGCTTCTCGACGCAGTTCGCCGCCGCCGAGCAGACCGGCGTCGGGCAGGATGCGTATCGCGTCCAGATCGAAGCCGATGCGAGCTGCCGGGCCGTGATCCAGCACGGCGTCCCCGCGACCGCGTACGAGCTGTCGTCGGCTCCGTGCGACATCGCGCAGTGGCATGACGGGTGGCTCCTCGAGCAGATCGCGGCGCTGGGGGTTCCCATGTCCGCCCCGGCACCGGAGGCGTTCGAGGTGCAGGAGGTGGTGCGGCCGTGATCCGGCGACCGCGAGCCGCCGTGCTGGGCGGCGTGCTCCTGCTGGTGCTCGCGCTCTCGGGGTGCGGGTTCGGACCCGACCCCGAGACCGCCCGCGCCGAGGCGAGGGCCGTCTTCGACGACCTCGTGAGCGAGATGGCCGCCGCCGATCCGGCCGTGCTGCGCACCGTGGAGCCGGCGGCCGAGACGGAGCATCCGTGCGGTGAGGAGGGTCAGGGGTCACAGCGCGCGCTCGTGGCCACCGCGACGCTGTCGGTCACGGCGGCGACCGAGGCCGCCGAGGAGACCGTGGCGGCCGTGGCGGCGACACTCGATTCCGACACCTGGGACCGCATCGACCCTGCCGCCGAGGTTGCCGGGCAGCAGGCATGGGCCTCGCCGGACGGCGTCGTGGTGACTGTCACCTTCGACGATCCGGTCCTGATCACGGCGGTATTCACGCCGTGTCAGGGCTGAGCGCGTTCGCGAGGGTGCGGGGGATGACGTAGACTTGCTGCGCAGTTGAAGTCTGCATTCTTTTGCCGTGCCCGGCGGTCGGGTCGATCCCGATCGGATAGGTCACGGCAGCGGAATGCAGGCATCCTGAGGCCCTTGCGGCCTCTAGGGCGGTAGCTCAATTGGCAGAGCAGCGGTCTCCAAAACCGCAGGTTGCAGGTTCGATTCCTGTCCGCCCTGCGCGCCGGCGCATGCTGGCACACGGAAAGCAACTCAGGTGGGTTCGATGGTCCAGGATGAACCGAACGGCGAGCTCGTCGCCAAGCGCGACGTGCCGCGTGAGAAGAAGCCCGGCTTCTTCGCACGCATCGCGGTGTTCGTCCGTCAGGTCTTCGCGGAACTTCGCAAGGTCGTCACCCCGACCCGCTCGGAGCTGCTGAAGTTCACGGCGGTCGTCCTCGGCTTCGTCGTCGTCATGATGGCGTTCGTCTACGGACTGGACGTGCTGTTCGTGTGGGTCACCACGGCCGTGTTCGGCGTGCCGGGCGGAACCGTCCCCTGACCCGCGCCGTGAGCGCTTGCGGAGCGTCCATGACGCCCGCCCCATCAACGGAAGAGATCACAAGTGTCTGAAAGATATTCCGACGACGCCGACTGGGCGCCGGCCGCCGAGCAGTCCAGCGAGGACGACGAAGCCCAGGAGGGCAACATCCTCTCGGCGGAGGACCGTGCCAGCATGCCCGCCGAGCACCTGGCCATCCACGTCGTGGACGATGACGAGGACGACTCGCTGGGCGACGACGACATCGAAGTCGACGACCCCGAAGCGGATGCGATCGTCAACGACGCCCTGACCATCGACGAGGCGGCCGAAGTGGAAGCCGCCGCGGAGGTCCTGACCGATTCCCTCGCGGATGAAGAAGCCGAGCGAGAAGCCGAGGAGGCTGACGACGTGACCCCGTACGACGGACCCGACGTGAACGGCGAGCCCGACGAGCCGGTGCTCGACCGCGAGTTCCTGGACGAGGTCGCCGAAGCCGAAGGCGTCGTGGACGAGGTCGAGGCCTCCGTCGACCCGGCGAACGCGGCGGAGGAGCCCGAGGGCTTCGACCCCACCGTCAACCCCGACGACACGGCGGCCGTAGCGGGCGAGTCCGACGAGGACGAGGACGAGGACCCGTACGAGGCGTTCCGCGCCGACCTGCGGATGCTGCCGGGCAAGTGGTACGTCATCCACTCGTACGCCGGGTTCGAGCGCAAGGTGAAGGCCAACATCGAGCAGCGCAAGTCGACGCTCGAGGTCGAGGACGACATCTACCAGGTCGAGGTCCCCATGGAGGACGTCGTCGAGATCAAGAACGGCCAGCGCAAGATGGTCACGCGTGTCCGCATCCCCGGATACGTCCTCGTGCGCATGGAGCTCAACGAAGACACCTGGTCGGTCGTGCGCCACACGCCGGGGGTCACCGGGTTCGTCGGCAACGCCCACAACCCCACGCCCCTGCGCTTCGAGGAGGCCTTCAACATGCTGAAGAGCCTCGTCGAGGTCAAGGAGGTCGCCCCCGCCAAGGCCGGCGCCGCCAAGGGTGGCCAGGCTGTGGCCCGCAGCATCCCCGCCGAGGTCGATTTCGAGATCGGCGAGACCATCACGATCAAGGAAGGCTCGTTCGCGGGTCTGCCCGGAACGATCAGCGAGATCAAGCCCGAGAGCGGAAAGCTCACGGTGCTGGTGTCGCTGTTCGAGCGCGAGACCCCCGTCGAGCTCAGCTTCGACCAGGTCACCAAGCTCTGACGTCCGTCGCGACAACGCCCCGCTCGGCTCCGGCCGGCGGGGCGTTTCGCGTCATCGGTGCTGCGCGGCCCAGTGCGGGCTCTGGATCAGGCCCAGCAGGTTCCCGAAGGGATCGGTGACCGACGCCGACCACCAGCCCTCGCCACGAGGGGTGATCGGGTCGAACGGCGCCGCGCCGGCGGCCAGCAGACGCTCGAAGGCCGCACCGATGTCGTCCACGTGGATGCTCGCGATCGCCCCGCCCGGGCCCGGCAGCGCCGGACGGTACGCGCTGGACATGACCGCGAGTTCGTCCTGATCGTCGCCGAACCGCCACTCGGCGTACTCGACGGGAGCGTTCTCGGGCCGGACGAAGTACGGCGGCGTGTCCAGCACGTCGGAGTACCAGGCGACGGCGGCGTCCATGTCGGATGCCACGAGGTTGAGGTTTGCCAGTCCGCGGAACATGTCGTTCTCCTTCTGTCGAGTCGATGACTCCACTCTTCCGGCTGAAGTGATCAACTATTGATCACTTTCTCTGGGATCCTGAGACCATGCGCGCCGACCGACTCATCCAGGCCCTCCTCGTGCTGCAGGCGCGCGAGAGCGTCACGGCCGCTCAGCTCGCCGAGGAGCTGGAGGTCTCGGTGCCCACCGCCCGACGGGATCTGCAGGCGCTGCTGGACGCGGGGGTGCCGATCTACCCGCGCGCCGGTCGCGGGGGCGGCTGGCAGCTCATCGGCGGTGCCCGCACCGACCTGACCGGGCTGAGCGCACCCGAGGCGTTCGCGCTGGTGCTGCGCCTGACCCGCACCGGCGCCGAATCGGAGGCGGCGGTGCGGGCGGAGCGGAAGATGCTCCAGGCCCTGCCGCGCCCGTTCCGCGACGCCGCCGAGCGGGTCATCGCCGCCACCGTGCACGAGGGGCCGTGGGGGCGGGACGACCCGGCAGCGGAGGCCCCGGCCCACGCGCAGCTGCTGCAGGAGGCGATCGCGACAGGCAAGCTGGTCGGTCTCGGTTACCGTGAGGGGCGCGAGCCGGTCGCGCTGGTCCCACTGGTGGTCGGCCGCCGCGGTGACCTCTGGTACGTGCTGGCCGCACCCCCGCGTCCGGGTACCGGGGTGGCCGACACCTCCCGGGTGCGGACGTACCGCATCGACCGCATCCGGGAACTGCGCGTGCTGCGCGAGCCGGGCCGTGCGCCCGACGACTTCTCGCCCGAACGGGCGTGGGAGGAGATGGTGGCCGTCGTCGACGCCCGGCGCGGAGCGGTCGCGGCGACCGTGGCGGTGGGGCCCGAGGTGGTCGCGGCGTTCTGCCGGTGGTTCGGTCAGTACGCCGTCGTGGGGGAGAGCGCCGCCGGCGGACGCGTGCAGGTCGAGGTGCGGGCGCAGAGCGCGCGGGCTCTCGCGGAGCAGCTCGCGGGGTGGAGTGCGGAGGTCGAGGTCATCGAGCCCGAGGAGGTGCGCCATGAGCTGGTGCAGATCGGTGCGCACCTCGTGGCGACCTACCGTGACACCTCGCCGCCGTCGCGGTGACGTGCCGTCACGGCGACCTCAGCGAGGCTTGGTCCCCAGAGCCGTGTACGCCGTGGGGTGGCCGCCGGCCGCGAGCCGGCCGGGCGGCTCGCCGGCGTAGCGCAGCATCTCCCGGGTGAGGTGGCTCTGATCCGCATAGCCGTGGCGGACCGCCAGGTCCGGCAGTGGTACGCGCCCCACCTCGGCGGCGGCGCGCTCGAACCGCACCACGCCGGCGGCAGCCTTGGGGCTGACGCCGAACCGGCGCGCGAAGCGGGAGGTCACGTGGCGGTGGCTCCAGCCGGTGCGGGCGACCAGATCGCCGATGCGGGCCCGGCCGCCGGAGCGGCGGATCCGGTCCCACATCCAGTCGACGAGGGGGTCCGGCTCCGCGGAGTCCGCGAGCGCCGCGAGGAGCTCGCCCTCCACCAGTGCGATCCGCTCCGCCCAGGTCGCCGCGGCCTCGAGGCGCTCGGGAGGGGGCCGCCGAGGAAGGGGGCGACGTCGTCGATGCCGACCACTCTGCGCGCCAGGTCGCGCCCGGGGATGCCGAGGAGGCGGTAAGCGCCCTCGGGGGTCAGGTACACCTGCACGCATCGCTGCGTCCCGACGTACCGCGTCGCGGTGTGGCCGGTCATGAAGCCGGCCACGAAGGACGAGTACGTGCCCGTGCCCTCTCCCTCGGAGAGCGCAGTGACTTCGAGCGGATCGCCGAAGGAGAGCACGAGAGGCAGCAGCGCCCCGGCGGGCTGACGTCGCTCCAGCGGGACCGGCGCCCGCTCCTGGAAGCCGACGATCCCGGCCACCAGGCCCTGCAGATGCGGGTGCGGACGGTGCCGCGTCACCCGCGTGCGCGGCTGGGCCGCGGGTCGATTTCCTTCAAGCTCCGGCGGCATGGCGGCGAGCATGATCGGAGCATAACGAGAGGAGAGACAGATGGTAAGCAGCCTGGTGGCGGTGGAATTCCTGAGCGTGGACGGGGTGATGCAGGGGCTCGGGTCGCCCGACGAGGACACGGAGGGCGGCTTCGCCCACGGCGGCTGGGGACAGAGGTACGGCGACGTGCTGCACGAGGTCATGGATCCCGACGGCATGACGTCGACGTCGGCGTACCTGTTCGGCCGCAAGACGTACGACAAGCTCGCCGCTTTCTGGCCGTCCCAGCCCGACGCCAACCCCATGGCGGCGAGCCTGAACGGCTCGCCCAAGTACGTCGCGACCCGGACACGGCCGGAGCTCGCGTGGGCGGGGTCCGTGCCTCTGGCGGGCGACCTCGACGACGCGGTGCAGGCGCTGAAGGCGCGTATGGACGGCGACATCGTGGTGCTGGGAAGCGGCGACGTGGCCCGGCAGCTGATGGCCGCCGGCCTCGTCGACGAGCTGCGCCTGTTCGTGCATCCGCTCCTGCTCGGCGAGGGCAAGCGCCTCTTCGGCGCGCTGCCGGCCCCGCGGGAGCTCCGGCTGCGCGGCGTGGCCTCGACGAGCAAGGGCACCCTCGCGGTGACCTACGCCCTCGACCCCCGCACGTGACCGCCCGCCCCGTCGGTCACACGGGGAGCCGGCGGAACAGGCCGGGGTAGTCGACCACGAACCCGTCGTCGTCGACGGTGATCTCCCGCTCGAAATCGCTGTCACGGGATTCGTAGAGGTAGCGCCGGTCATCCACCCGCGTGTACCGCTGGGGGTCGGCGGTGACCGTCAGGTCCGGCGCGACGAAGGCGGTGACGATGTCGGCGGAGCAGCCGACGGCGAGGGCGAGGCGCCGGATCGGCAGCGTGTTGGTGAACGGTGTGAACGACAGGTCGATGTCGGTCGCCTCTGCCAGGTCGGGCCGCCGCTGACCGTTGCACAGCCACGACCCGTCCGCGGTGCGCTCCAGCAGCAGCTGCACCCCGCCGCCGCCGGCCTCCAGCGTCCGGAACGTCCAGTCCTCCTCCATGGCCACGTCATAGGAGTAGGAACGGTCGGGCGTGCGCACCTCGGATGCGGCGAACAGGCCCTCCTCGTCGGAGACGAAGGCGAGGCGTTCCATGCTGGGGGCCTGCACCCCCTGCCACATGATGCGCATGCGCCTCCTCCCTGTCGAGACCGTACGGCTCGGGCCGCCGCATTCCCACCGGTGCGAACCGCGACTATACTTGTGTAGTTGCCCGTCACCGGGACGACACCCCCCACCACTGCCAGGATTCGCCTGGTTCGTGGCAGCGCGCCGCTCCCGGCGCACGACAGTGAGGAAACACATGGCACCGAAGAAGAAGGTGACCGGCCTGATCAAGCTCCAGATCAACGCCGGTGCCGCCAACCCGGCGCCGCCGATCGGCCCCGCGCTCGGTCAGCATGGCGTCAACATCATGGAGTTCTGCAAGGCGTACAACGCCGCGACCGAGTCGCAGCGCGGCAACGTCATCCCCGTGGAGATCACCGTCTACGAGGACCGCAGCTTCACGTTCATCCTGAAGACCCCGCCGGCCGCCGAGCTGATCAAGAAGGCCGCCGGTGTTGCCAAGGGCTCGCAGACCCCGCACACGACCAAGGTGGGCAAGCTCACCAAGGACCAGGTGCGTCAGATCGCGGAGACCAAGCAGCCCGACCTGAACGCGAACGATCTCGAGGCCGCCTCGAAGATCATCGCCGGCACCGCCCGCTCCATGGGCATCACGGTCGAGGACTGAGGGGATAACGAACATGGCTACCAAGTCCAAGGCGTTCCGCGCCGCCGCTGAGAAGATCGCGGCTGACAAGTTCTACACTCCGGCCGAGGCTGTCGCCCTGGCCAAGGAGACCGGCTCGAAGAAGTTCGACTCGACCGTCGAGGTCGCGCTCAAGCTCGCCGTCGACCCGCGCAAGGCCGACCAGATGGTGCGCGGCACCGTCATGCTGCCGCACGGCACGGGCAAGACCGCCCGCGTCATCGTGTTCGCCAACGGCCCCGCAGCCGAGGCCGCCATTGCGGCCGGCGCCGACGAGGTCGGCGGGTCCGAGCTCATCGAGCGCGTCGCCGGTGGCTGGACCGACTTCGACGCCGCCGTCGCCACGCCCGAGCTCATGGGCCAGGTCGGCCGGCTGGGCAAGGTGCTGGGCCCGCGTGGCCTGATGCCCAACCCGAAGACCGGCACGGTCACCCCCAACCCGGCCAAGGCCGTGGAGGAGATCAAGGGCGGAAAGATCGAGTTCCGTGTCGACAAGCACGCCAACGTGCACTTCATCGTCGGCAAGGCCTCGTTCTCGGCCGAGCAGCTCGATGAGAACCTCAACGCCGCTCTCGAGGAGATCGTGCGTCTGAAGCCGTCCAGCTCGAAGGGCCGCTACATCCAGAAGGGTTCGGTGTCGACCACGTTCGGCCCCGGCATCCCGCTGGATGTCAACGTCATCGCCTGACCCGCTCGCCACGAAGGGGCTCCACCATCCGGTGGGGCCCCTTCGTCGATCGTGGCGGCATTGCGCAGCAACGCGGCGTAACGCGCAGCGACCGTCCGCCGCCTTCGTGCTGTACTGAAACGTCCCCCTCGACGCCGCGCCGTGCGCAGCGGCACCGCCGTCCCATGTCAGGAACCCCCATGCACCGCTTCCGCCCGACCGCCCTCGTCCTCGCCCTCGGCGCAGCCCTCGCCCTCACCGCCTGCAGCGGGGGAGCGGGGCAGTCCGGTGCGTCGCCGGCGGCGGAGGACGACTACGCCCTGGCCACCGCCGGCACGCTCACCGTCGCCACGGAGGGGACGTATCGCCCGTTCAGCTTCCACGACGCCTCGGGCGAGCTCGTCGGGTTCGACGTGGAGATCGCCGAAGCGGTCGCCGACAAGCTCGGCCTGGAGGTGCGGTTCCAGGAGACCCAGTGGGACGCGATCTTCGCCGGGCTGGATGCGGGGCGGTTCGACGTCATCGCCAACCAGGTGTCCATCAACCCCGAGCGCGAGGAGAAGTACCTCTTCAGCGAGCCGTACACGGTCTCGCCCGGGGTCATCGTCGTCACCGAGGACGACGACTCGATCGCCGGATTCGACGACCTCGCCGGCAAGACCACGGCGCAGTCCCTCACGAGCAACTGGTACGAACTCGCCACCGACAGCGGCGCGAACGTCGAACCGGTCGAGGGGTGGGCCCAGGCGGTGAGCCTCCTGCAGCAGGGGCGCGTGGACGCCACGATCAACGACAGCCTCACGTTCCTGGACTACGAGAACAGCGAGGGCCCGACGGGGCTGAAGATCGCTGCCGAGACCGATGATCCGGCGTACAACGCCTTCGCGTTCACCCAGGACAAGGACGCACTGGTGGCGGCGGTGGATGACGCTCTCGCCGAGCTGCGCGAGGAGGGCGTGCTCGCGGAGATCAGCGAGAAGTACTTCGGCGCCGACGTCACGCAGGAGTGATGTCGCGCACCGTGCGGCGTCCCCGCTGCCGGGAGGGAACGTCGTGAACGAGGTGTGGCCTCTCGTCGTCGACTCGTTCTGGCCGCTCCTGCTGGCCGGTCTCACGGGGACGATCCCGCTGGCGCTGGCGTCGTTCGCGATCGGCCTGGTCATCGCCCTCGGCGTCGCCCTGCTGCGCCTCGCGCGTAACCCCCTGCTGTCGGGCATGGCCCGCTTCTACATCTCGGTGATCCGCGGGACGCCGCTGCTGGTACAGCTCTTCGTGATCTTCTACGGGCTCCCCTCCGTGGGTGTGCTGATCGACCCGTGGCCGGCGGCGGTGATCGCGTTCTCGCTGAACGTCGGCGGGTACGGCGCTGAGGTCATCCGCGCGGCGATCCTCTCGGTGCCGAAGGGGCAATGGGAGGCGGCCCACACCGTCGGGCTCTCCCCGACGAAGACCCTGACCCGCATCGTGCTCCCGCAGGCGGCCCGCGTGTCGGTCCCGCCGCTGTCGAACACCTTCATCTCGCTCGTCAAGGACACCTCGCTCGCCTCGCTCATCCTGGTGACCGAGCTGTTCCGACGCGCGGAGAACATCGCCGCCTTCACGTACGAGTTCATGATCATCTACCTCGAAGCGGCGTTCATCTACTGGATGTTCTGCCTCGTGCTGGCCACGGGTCAGGGCGCGATCGAGAGGAGGCTGGACCGCTATGTCGCACGCTGAGCCCGCCGGCCACGATCCGCTGTCCCCGCCGGCGGCCGCCGACGATCGGGTGCTCCTCACCGTCAGCGGCCTCGAGAAGCACTTCGGGGTCAACCGCGTCGTCGATCGCGTCGATTTCGAGGTGCGCCGCGGCGAAGTGGTCGTGCTCATCGGTCCCAGCGGCTCGGGGAAAACCACCGTGCTGCGCTGCCTCAACGGGCTGGAGATCGCCGACTCCGGCCGCGTCGCGTTCGAGGGGGACCGGCCATCGACTTCGGCCGGCGCGTGTCGAAGTCGGACCGCCGCGCCCTGCGCGACCGCTCCGCGATGGTCTTCCAGCACCACAACCTCTTCCCGCACCGCACCGTGCTGCAGAACGTCGTCGAGGGGCCGGTGCATGCCCACGGCGTCGCCAGGGCGGATGCGGTGGCGCGAGCCGAAGCACTGCTGGAGCGCGTGGGACTGAGCGAGAAGCGCGACGCCTACCCCTTCCAGCTGTCCGGCGGCCAGCAGCAGCGCCTGGGCATCGTGCGCGCCCTCGCGCTGCAACCCGACCTCCTGCTCTTCGACGAACCCACCAGTGCGCTGGACCCCGAGCTCGTGGGAGAGGTGCTGACGGTGCTCAAAGAACTCGCCGAGGAGGGGTGGACGATGGTGATCGTCACGCACGAACTCTCGTTCGCGCGGAAGGTCGCCGACGAGGTGCTGTTCTTCGACCGGGGCGCCATCGTCGAGCGCGGCACGCCCGGCGAGCTGTTCACCCGGCCGCAGCACGAGCGGACGCGGCGGTTCGTCGACAGCATCCTCCGGCCGCTGGAGGACTGATCGCGGCGGTCAGCCGGTGCTGCGCACCTCGAATGCGCTGTCGCCCGCCGGCGCCCTGTCCGCGGTCGTGAGTTCGTCCACACGCGATCCGGGTGGGCCCTGCCGCATCCAGTCCAGCATCTCCTCGACGGCGGCTGCTTCGCCCTCCACCTCCGCTTCCACACTGCCGTCACGGCGGTTCCGCACCCATCCGCTCACGCCGAGCCGGTTCGCCTCCAGCCGGGCGGTGTAGCGGTAGCCGACGCCCTGGACGTCGCCGCGGACGATGACGTGCACGCGCTTCATGTGCCCATGGTGCCCCACGACACCGGTCACGGGACCAGCACGAGACTGATGGCTAGTCCGATCATGACGACGGCGATGAGCGCGTCCAGGATGCGCCACGCCCGCGGGGTGGCGAGCCACCGGCTGAGATAGCGTGCCCCGAACGCGAGCCCGAAGAACCACACGATGCTGCCGAGCATCGCGCCGGCGGCGAAGACCCAGCGCGCCTCCCCGTGGCCGCTGGCGACGAGCCCGAGGAAGAAGACGGTGTCGAGGTACACGTGCGGGTTCAGCCACGTCAGGGCGAGACACGTCAGCAGCACGGGAGCCAGGCGGGTGCGCACGACGGTCGTGGGCCCCCGGGCGCCGGGAGCGGATGCGGCGTCTGCGGCGACCGTGAGCGCGTGACCGCTCGGGCGCAGCGCTCGACGGGCCGCGAGAAGGCCGTACCCCAGCAGGAACAGCGCCCCGGCCCACCGGATCACCTCCACGAGCCAGGGGATGGCGGTGAGGGCGAGCCCGAGCCCGGAGACCCCCAGCGCGATGAGGGCAGCATCCGAGATCGCGCACACGGCCGCCACGGCGAGGACGTGCTCGCGGCGCAACCCCTGACGGAGCACGAAGAGGTTCTGCGCCCCGATGGCGATGATGAGGGTCAGCCCGAGGCCGAGACCGGCGAAGAAGGAGGGGAGCACAGCCCCGACGCTAAGCGCGCGACGCAGTCACGTCCAGTTCAGGATTCTTCCGAACCATTAGCCTGGCTTCATGTCTATTCCGCTGGACCTGGCCCGCACGCTCGCGGTGATCCTGGATGAGGGCACCCTGGAGGCGGCCGCACGCCGCCTGCACGTGACGCCTTCCGCGGTGAGCCAGCGCGTGCGGGCGCTGGAAGCCCGGCTGGGACGCGTCGTGCTCGTGCGCACCAAGCCGGTCCAGGCCACCGACGCGGGCAAGGCGGTCGTCCGCCTCGCACGCCAGCTCGACCTGCTCGAGCACGACGCCCTCGCCGGCATCGGCGCGGACGAGGCCGCCACCGCGGTCGTGCCCCTCGCCGTCAACGCCGACTCCCTCGCGACGTGGTTCCTGCCGCCGTTGGCCCGTGTGGCGCAGCGCCGTCGGGTGGTCTTCCAGCTCCATCGTGACGATCAGGACTTCACCGCGGGCCTGCTCGAGTCGGGCACGGTGATGGGCGCGATCACGTCTCGGGAGGCGCCGGTGCCCGGATGTCGCGTGCGCGCGGTCGGGGTGCTGCGGTACGAGGCGGTCGCGAGCGCCGGGTTCGCGCAGCGCTGGTTCCCCGACGGGGTCGACGGCGACGCGCTCGCGGGCGCTCCGGTGGTCGATTTCGACCGACGCGACGACCTGCAGTCGCGTTGGCTCGCCGATCAGGGCCCGACGGCCTCGCCTCCGCGGCACCTCGTGCCCGCCTCGCACGACTTCGCCACCGCGATCGGACTGGGATTGGGGTGGGGCCTGCTTCCCCGGTTCCAGTCGGCGGAGCTGTTGCGGTCAGGGGAGCTGGTGCGCCTCGGGGGGCCGCCCGTGGACGTCCCGTTGTTCTGGCAGCAGTGGAATCTCACCTCCCCGCTCCTCGACGAGATCGCCGACGAGGTCGTGCAGGAGGGGGCGCGGGTGCTCGCCACCACGTGACGCCCGAGGTCGGCGGGTCCGGCCCCGCCGTGCTCAGCGGATGCCGACGTGGAAGCGCGACTCGTCGCTGCGGTGCAGCGCGTTGTACCGCTCGAAGGGCACCCCGTCGTCGTCCCACGCCACCGATTCGATGGACAGCACGGGCTGGCCCGGCTGCAACTCCAGCAGCCGCGCATCCTCGGCTCCGGGCACGACGGCGCTGATCCATCTGTCCGCCCCGCTGGGGTGCACGCCGAAGTGGCGGCGCAGATGCTCGTAGAGCGACCGGTTCTCCAGGTTCGCCCGACGCAGGGTGGGGAAGCGGTCGTAGGGGAGGACCGTGTCCACGAGGAGCCAGGGGGTGCCGTCCACGCGGCGCAGGCGACGCAGGCGGACGACCTGAGAGCCGGCGGGGAGGCGGAGCGACTGGGCGTCGTCGGCGCTGGCCGGCCGCACCTCGAAATCCAGCACGCGCGTGGTGACGCTGCGCCCCGTGGTGGACAGATCGTCGGAGGAACCTGCCATGGAGCCGATGAACTTCAGCTCCGGCCGCTGCGGGGCGACGAAAGACCCGCGCGCGCGCACCTTGTAGATGAGCCCTGCGCGCACCAGTTCTGCGAGCGCTTCGCGCACGACCGTCCGCGACACGCTGTAACGGTCGATGAGTTCGGATTCGGACGGGAGAGCCTGATCCGCGCGGAGTTGCCCTGACTCGATCTCCTCGCGCAGCACCTTCGCCAGTTGCTGCCACAGCGGCGTGTCCGCCTCGCGGTCGAGGACGGTGTACGGCGCGGGTGTGGACATGGCGGCTCCTTCGGTCCGTCGCCAGGTGCTCAGAGCGTATCGCGCGTGCTCGGGGCGCCGGACGAGACGCAATTGACAGCGCCGGGGCGCGTCCCTATCTTGGTCATGACCAACTCATCATGACATGTTGGTAATAACAGGTGCCGATCGGCGCCGATCGCTCAGCGCTCGTCACTTCGCGACGAAGCGGACCAGGAGGCAATGACAATGAAGTTCACCCACACCCGCCGCGCGATGACGGCTGTCGCCGCCACCGTCGCCGCGACCCTGCTGCTGGCCGGCTGTGCCGGAACCGCCGAGGCCGGCTCCGGCTCGGAGGGCGGCGAGCCCGAAGGCCTGAAGATCGCCCTCTCCAACGGCTTCGTCAACGGATGGCGCCTCACGCTCATCGACAAGTTCGAGACCGAGGCGGACAAGCTCAAGGAAGAGGGCGTCGTCTCGGACTACTCCGTGGTGAACGCGCCCGGTGAGAACAGCGCCACCGAACAGGCGTCGCAGATCCGCAGCCTCATGCTGCAGAACCCCGACGTCCTCATGGTCATCCCGGCCTCCTCCAGCGCGCTCAAGCCCGTCATCGAGGAGGCGTGCACCGCCGGCATCAACGTCATCATCCTCGACGCCGACATGGAGACCAGTTGCGGCACGGTCGTCCGCAACGAGTACGGCCAGTGGGGCGCGGACTCCCTCGAACCCGCCCTCGAGGCCATCGGCGGCAAGGGCGACATCGTGATCAACCGCGGGGTCGTGGGCTCGCAGCCCGAGGAGGCCTTCCACGCGCGTCAGCAGGAGATCCTCGCCGACTTCCCCGACGTGAAGGTCGCCGCCGAGATCAACGGTTTCTGCGACTCCGCGACCGCGCAGAAGGAGATCGTCGGAATCCTCGGATCGCTCCCCGAGATCGCGGCGGTACCGGGCTGCATCGGCGGCATGGGCATCGTGCAGGCGTTCGAATCCGCCGGCCGTGAGGCCCCCGTCGTCGTCTTCGACACCGACGGGAAGTCGCTGAAGTTCTGGAAGGACAGCGGCATCGACAACGGCTCCTTCGCCGCGCTCACCGACCCCGGTCAGGTCGTCGCCGCGATCTACGTCGCCCTCGCCAAGGAGCGCGGCGACGACGTGCCGGCCGAGGTCGTGCTGCCGCTGGTGAAGATCGCGCAGGAGGACCTCGACTACTGGGTCGCCGAGCTGGGCACCGACGAGTACGCCGCGATCGCATGGGATGACGCATCCATCGAGGCGGCTCTCGAGGCGCTCGAGAACGGCGAAGACGTGCAGGCTCCCGCCCTGCAGAAGTGACCGACCGGCCGACCAGTTCGAAGGAGCACCCGATGGCATCCGTGACGCAGAGTCCCCCCTCTGCATCGCCCCAGGCGACGCAGGTCGTGCTGACGGCGCAGGACGTGTCCAAGCGGTACGGCAACACCACTGCCCTCGCCGGGATCGACGTCACCGTGCAGACGGGCGAGATCCTCGGACTGGTCGGCCACAACGGCGCCGGCAAGAGCACCCTCATGCGCGTGCTCGCCGGACGCGAGCAGCCTGACGCAGGCACGGTCAGCTGGCGTGGCGGCGGGGAGTGGAACCAGTCCGTCGCCGCCCGCGCCGGCGTCCGTATGGTGTACCAGGAGCTCGCCCTGTGCCCCGATCTCACGGTCGCGGAGAACATCGCGCTCTCCGATCGCGCCGCCCGCGGCTGGGGATGGCGGCGCGCGGCGGAACGGCACGTCGCCGAGAAGCTCGATCGCGTCTTCCCGGGGCACGGCATCGCGATCGTGCGCCGCACGAGCGATCTCACGATGGCGCAGCGGCAGATGGTCGAGATCGCCCGCGCCCTGTGCACGCCCGACCTTGCCATGCTCATCCTCGACGAGCCGACCGAGTCCCTCAGCGTGGATGCCACCGGCCAGCTGTATGCGCACCTGCGCGAGCTCGCCGCCTCCGGTGTGGGCATGGTGCTCATCTCGCATCGGATGCAGGAGGTCCTGGCCAATGCCGACCGCATCGCCGTGATGAAGGACGGCCGCATCGTCGACACCGTCGCGGCACGCAGCACCTCGGAGCAGGCGCTGCTGTCCACGATGGGCGGCGAAGTGCATGCCGATACGGCCACCGTCCGCCGTGTCACCTCCACCGAACGCGCCGATATCCGCCAGGGCGGAACGGTCGCGCGCATCACGGGGAGGGCGTGCCGTTCGTCGTGCAACCGGGCGAGATCATCGGCCTCGCCGGTCTGGCCGGCCACGGACAGGACGCGCTCCTGCGGCGGCTGTGGACCAGCGCGCGGGGCGTCACCGTCGCCAAGCGCCGCGCCTACGTGCCCGGCGACCGGCAGACCAGCGGCATCTTCCCGCTGTGGAGCGTGGCAGAGAACCTCACCGTCTCGGCCTCCCGGCAGCTCTCATCCGGCGGCGTGATCCGCTCGGCCCGCAAGCGCGCCCTCGCGGACGAGTGGGTGCAGCGCCTGAGCGTCAAGGGCGGCGCCCGCGCGCCGATCACCTCGCTCTCGGGCGGGAACCAGCAGAAGGTGCTCGTCGCCCGGGCGTTCGCCACGGATGCGGCGCTCGTGCTGCTGGACGACCCCTTCCGCGGTGTCGACGTCGCCACCAAGAACGAGCTCTACGCCCTCATGCGCGTGGAGGCCTCACGGGGCCGCTCGATCGTCTGGTACTCCACGGAGAACAGCGAGATGGCGCACTGCGATCGCGTCTATGTGTTCCGCTCGGGTCGCATCGTGAGCGAACTCGCCGGCGATGACATCACCGAGGACCGCATCATCGCCGACTCGTTCGGCGGCGACGACCGCACGCAGGAGGACGCTCGATGAGCACCGCCACCGCTTCATTCCCGTCCACGGGTCAGCGCCTGCGCGCCGGCGCCGTGAACGGATCGCCCGCCCTGCTCGCGCTCGTGGCGCTGGTGGCGATCTTCGCCATCACGGCGACGCTGCAGCCCGGCATCCTGAGCGTGCCCGGCCTCACCCTGATGCTCATGTCGTCGGTGCCCCTCGTGCTCGCCGCGCAGGCGCAGATGATCATCATGAGCGTCGGCGACATCGACCTCGGGATCGGGTTCCTCGTGGGCCTGGTCACCGTCATCGCCGCGACGCTCTTCGTCGACGCGCCGCTGCTCGCGCTCGCCTCGATCCTCGGCATCGTCGTCGCGTACGCCGTCATCGCGTACGTCGTGCAGCAGCGCGGTGTGCCCTCCATCATCATCACGCTCGGCATGTCGTTCGTCTGGCTGGGCATCGGCCTCCAGATCCGCCCGACGCCGGGAGGGGCGACGCCCGAGTGGCTGTCGGTCATCTCGACGTGGCGGCCCACGTGGTTCCCGGCTCCCGTGATCTTCATCATCGCCGCCACCGTGATCGGCTGGTACGTCACCCGCCGCGCTCGCATCGGCACGCGGATGCGGGCACTCGGCTCCCAGGCCCCGACGCTCGAGAAGGCGGGCGTGTCCCTGGCAGCGACCCGCATCGCCGCGTACGTGATCGCTGCGATCCTGATGGTCCTCTCCGGGCTCATGCTCGCCTCCCAGACCTGGTCGGGCGACATCAACGCGGCCAGCGAGTACACGCTCATGACCATCGCCGCCGTGATCCTCGGCGGCGGCACCTTCGCCGGGGGGCGCGCGATGCCGATCGGCACCACGCTCGGGGCGGTCACCCTCGGGCTCATCACCGTTCTGCTGAGCCTCATCAACCTGCCCTCCAGCCTGCAGTCGGCAGCACAGGGACTCATCGTCATCGCTGTGCTGGCCGGACGCATCATCACCGAGAGGTTCGTCCGATGAGCGCCATCGACAACGCCGTACCGTCCGAGCGCCGCCGCTTCACGTGGCCCGCGTGGGGGTGGTCGCTCATCGGCGTGCTGGCCGTGTGGGCCGTCATCGTCGCGGTGCGCCCGGGCGCACCGCTGGACCCGCTGACCCAGGCGCTCTCCCTGGCGCCGTTCCTCGTTCTCGTCGCGCTGGGACAGATGCTCGTCATCACCCTCGGTCCCGGCAACATCGACGTGTCGGTCGGCACGATCGTCTCGATGTCCTCGTACGTCTCGGTCGCCGTCGGAGCGACGGCGGGGCCGGTCGTCGGGCTCGCCGCCGCCGCGGCTGCCGGTGTCGCCGCGGGCGCGGTCAGCGTCGCGGCCATCCTGCTCCTTCGGGTCCCCCCGATCATCGCGACCCTCGCGACCAGTCTCGTGGTCACCAGCGCCACGCTGCTGCTCGCCGATGCCGCACGCGGCGGCGCGCATCCGGCACTGCGCTCCTTCGTCAACGCCAAGGTGCTCGGCATCCCGGTCATCGCCCTCCTCGTGGTGCTCGTCACGGTGGTCATCTGGTTCCTGCTGCGCCGCACGCGCCTGGGTCTGTCGATCATCGCGGTGGGCCAGAGCGAGCGCGCTGCCGAGCGTGCGGGGCTGAAGGTCGTCGCCGTCACCGCGACCGCCTACCTCATGAGCGCCGGCTTCGCCGGCCTCGTGGGCGGCCTGCTGGCCGCGTTCATCTCGCCCAGCACGCAGCTGGGCACCTCGTACATGCTCGATTCGATCGCCGTCGTCGTGATCGGCGGCACGCTCATCTCCGGTGGACGCCCGGTCGCGACCGGTGCGTGGACCGGCGCCCTCTTCTTCGTGCTGCTGTCGGGGCTGCTCAACCTCGTCGGCTGGTCGGTCGGCGCCCAGAACGTGCTGAAGGGCGTCCTCGTCGTCCTCGTCGTGATCGTCGCCTCCGCCGCCACCGGCACCGGTCGCACCAGCATCCGGCGACTGCGTGCCTCCCTGACCCCGGGCGCGCCGCAGGCAGCGTCCACCACCACCACAACACAGAAGGAGCCCATCAATGGCTGACCTCGACGACCTCCGCGACGGCACGGACTTCTCCGCCGCCCGCACGGCCTCCGGCGGATTCCACCTGAAGGGCCAGTCCGGACAGGACTGGGGCATGCGCGCGCGTCTGTCGCGCGTGTTCGACCCGAGCGACGGCAAGACCGTCATGCTCGCGTTCGATCACGGCTACTTCCAGGGCCCCACCTCCGGGCTGGAGAACCTCGAGCGCTCCATCCTGCCCCTGGTCCCGCAGGCCGATGCCCTCATGTGCACCCGCGGTGCTCTGCGCACCACCATCCCGGCCGAGAACGGCAAGGGCATCGTGCTGCGCGCCTCGGGCGGACCGAGCGTCCTGAAGGAGCTGTCGGACGAGGAACTCGCGGTCTCGATCGAGGACGCCGTGCGCCTGGACGCCGCCGCTCTGGCGGTGCAGGTGTTCGTCGGCGGTGAGAACGAGACGAAGTCGATCAAGAACCTCACGACGCTCGTGGACCAGGGCCAGGCGACCGGCATCCCGGTGCTCGCGGTCACCGCCGTCGGTCGCGACATGGTGCGCGACGCGCGGTACTTCCGTCTCGCCACCCGCATCAGCGCCGAACTGGGCGCCGCCTTCGTGAAGACCTACTACGTCGAAGAGGGCTTCGAGACGATCACGAGCGCGTGCCCCGTGCCGATCGTCATCGCCGGCGGCAAGAAGGTCGAGGAGCAGGAGGCCCTGCGCGTGGCGTACCAGGCCATGCAGGAGGGAGCCGCCGGCGTCGACATGGGACGCAACGTGTTCCAATCCGAGCATCCGGCCGCCATGCTCGCCGCCGTCCGTGGCGTCGTGCACGACGGCCTCACCCCGACCGAGGCGTACGAGCTCTTCCAGTCCCTCTCCCACTGACACCGACGTGCGGGCGCCCGGCCGGGCGCCCGCACGTCCGAAGGACACAATCCCATGCCCACTCTGCGCACCCATAGCGCGCCCCAGTCGGCTGACGTCGTCGTGATCGGCGCCGGGATCAACGGTCTCGCCATCACGCGTGAAGCGGCCGCCCGGGGACTCCACGTCGTCATGATCGACCGCGACGACATCGCCGCGAGGACGTCGGCGATCTCGACGCGGCTCATCCACGGTGGACTGAAGTACCTCCCCCGGTTCGAGATCCCGCTGGTCTTCGAGTCGATCCGGGAGCGCAACATCCTGCTGAAGACGGCGCCGCACCTCGTGCTGCCCTACCCGATGCTGATCCCGTTCGCGAAGTGGAACAAGACGCCCGGCTGGCTGATGTCGTGCGGCCTCATCGTGCACGACGTGCTCGCGATCGGTAAACGCCTGCCGCTGAACCGCATCGTCTTCGGCGGCCGCCTCCGTCGCGAGTGGCCGTCGGTGGCGAAAGCCGGCGTGAAGTGGGGCGGTCTGTTCCAGGACGCCCACGTGCCCGTGACGGAGCGGTTCGCCACTGAACTCGCGATCGACGCGTCGCGCAACGGCGCAACCGTGCTCACCCACACTCCCGTCACCGCGCTGCTGCGTGACGGCGGTCGGATCGCCGGTGTGGTCTACCAGGACCGGGAGAGCGGGCAGGAGCGCGAACTGCGCGCCCCCGTCGTGGTGAACTCCGCGGGCCCCTGGGTGGACGAGGTCCTCGCCCTCGCCGGCACGCACCCCCGCCGGATCGGTCCCACGAAGGGCAGCCACCTCGTGGTGGACGCTTTCCCTGGCGCTCCCGCCACGTGCGTCTTCTTCGACTCGCCGCAGGACGGTCGCCCCATGTTCGTCCTGCCCTGGTGGGACGGACGTTTCATGCTGGGCACGACCGACCTGCCGTACGACGGCTCGATCGAGGACATCGCGATCGACCAGGACGAGGTGGCCTACCTCCTGGCGTCGGTCAACACGATCATCCCCGACGCGGGGCTCACGCCCGACCACGTGCTGTGGTCCTACTCGGGTGTGCGCCCGCTGCCCTACGTCGCCGACCTGACGGACCCCTCCTCGGTCAGCCGGGACAGCGAGATCGTCGTTCACGACGGGGATTCCACGGGGCTCCTGACGATCATCGGCGGCAAGTACACCACGCATCGCGCACTCGGCGAGCAGACCCTGCGAAAGATCGAGAAGCAGCTGGGGCTCCCGCGCGAGGCTTCGCCGACGCGCGAAGCGCGCTTCCCCGGCGCCCCCGCCGAAGACGTCGCGCAGTTCCGTGCCTCGTTCGTCGCGCGCAGCTCGCTGCCCGAGCGCACCGCCGCCCGCCTGGCCGACGTGTACGGCACCCTCGCGCGGGATATCGAGATGCTGGCCGCGACAGACCCGGCCCTCTCGGAGATCGTCGACGAGGAGACGGGCGCGATCGCGGCCGAGATCCTCCACGCGGTGCGCGAAGAAGGCGCGGTGACGTTGGAGGATGTGCTGCTGCGGCGCACCGTGATCGCCCTGAACAGCGATGTGGGGCTGTCCTGCGCACCGCGGGCGGCGGCGGTTCTGGTGGCGTATGCCGGCTGGAGCGAGGAACACGCCGACGCGGAGGTCGCGCGCTACCGTGAATCGGTTCGGCGCTTCGTGCCGAGAGCACTGCAGGGCGCCTCCGATGCCGACCGGACGCTGTGAGCAGAGGAGAGCGGACAGCATCATGAGCACGTGTGTCATCGGGATCGACGTCGGCCTGACCTCGGCGAAGGCGGCGGCCTTCGACGAGGCCGGCAACGAGATCCGCACCGTCTCCGCCCCCAACCCGCGCGTCGCCGTCTCGCGCGAGCGCCAGGAGGTGGACATGGATGCGCTCTGGGACGTCGTCGCCGACGTGCTGCGCGACCTCACCGGCGAACTGGCACGAGAGGGCTGGACGATCGCGGCGGTCGCCGCCACCGGTCACGGCAACGGCCTGTACCTCGTGGATGAGGACCTGCGCCCGGTGCGCGCCGCCATCGCGTCGACGGACCACCGCGCCGAGGCGATCGTGGCGTCCCTGGACGCGGCGCAGGTGGAGAGCGTGCGCCGCGTGACGGGGTCCATCCCGTGGGCCGCCCAGCCGGGCGTGCTGCTGCGCTGGCTGCTCGAGCACGAACCCGACGTCCTCCAACGGGCGAGCTGGGCGCTCACATGCAAGGACTGGATAACGGCGTGCCTGGCCGGGGTGGCGCAGGCCGACCTGTCGGACTCGTCCGGGTGCGGCCTGGTGAACCTCGCCACCCGGGACTACGAGCCCGCGGTGCTGGACCTGCTGGGCCTTCCCGCCGACACGTCCCGGCTGTTCCCCCCGCTGCGCAGCTCCGACGAAAAGGTCGGCGGTGTGACCGCCGACGCGGCCGCGCGGACGGGGCTGCCGGTGGGGACCCCGGTCGTCGCCGGTTGCATGGACTGCGTCGCCAGCCCGTTGGGCGCCGGTGCGACCGCTCTGGGCGATGTCACGGTGATCGTCGGCACATGGGCCATCAACGGCGTCGTGGTGCCGGCCGACACGGATCCGCCGCGCGTCACGATCAACGCGCTGCTGCCCGATCCGTCCGCCATGCTCGCCATGGAGGTGGCGCCGACGTCTGCGGCCAGCATCGAGTGGGCTGCCGGCCTCCTCGGCGCGCGAGCGACGATCCCCGTCACGCCACGAGACCTGCTGACCGCGGGGCAGAGCGCGCCGCCGCTGGCCGACGGCCTGCTGTTCCTCCCCTTCATCCATGGCGCCCCCGAGCATCTCGGCGCCTCGGGCACCTTCCTCGGCGTCAAGGGGAACCACGGTTATCCGCACGTCGCCCGCGCCGTGGCCGAAGGCATCACGCAGTACCACCGCGTGCAACTCGGGAAGGTCCGCTCCAGTGGGGCGGAGGTCTCCGCCGGGCCGTGGACGCTCGCCGGAGGCGGGGCGAAGAACCCCCTGTGGGCGCAGATGTTCGCCGACATCGTCGGTCACCCCATGCGGCGTCAGCTGGGGACGGAACTGGGTGCCCGTGGCGTCGCGTGGCTCGCCGCGCGGGGCGTCGGCATGGACACCGCGTCGTGGCACGCGGACCCGGATCCGCGGCTCGTGGTCGAGCCGGGCGAGTGCGCCGCGGACTACGCGCGGCAGGCCGTGACGTTCGACCGCGCCCTCGACGCCATGAAGGCGGTATGGGAGGCGACGGCGTGAGCGCCTCCCCGTCTCCCGATGCCCTGGCCGACATCGTTCGGATCAGTCGCGCCCTCGGCTCCGATCCCGCGTACGTCCTGCACGGCGGTGGCAACACCTCGATCAAGACCACCGGCGTCGATGTCACCGGTGAGCCGGTCGAGCTCGTCCTGGTGAAGGGCAGCGGCTGGAACCTCGGCACGATCCAGGCGGCGGGTTTCGCGCCCCTGCGCCGCGCGCGCCTGCACGATCTGCTGCAGCTGGAGCAGCTGGACGACGCCGCCATGGTGAACGAACTGCGCCAGGCCTCGCTCGACGCATCGGCGCCCATCGCGTCGATCGAAGCGCTCCTGCACGCCTACCTCCCCGGGCGCGTCGTCCTGCACTCGCACGCCGACGCGATCGTGGCGCTCACCAACCGTGACGTCGCAGCCTCCGACATCACCGATGTGCTCGGCGAGCGGGTGCTCGTACTGCCGTACGTCAAGCCGGGGTTCGGGCTCGCACGCCTGGTCGCCCGGACGGACGTTTCGGGCGTGGATGCGGTGGTGCTCAGCAACCACGGACTGTTCACCTTCGGCGACGATCCGGACGCGACGCTGGCCCGGCACCGCGATCTCGTGGACCGCGCCTCCGCCGCCGCCGGTGTGTCGGCCTGGGGTGATCCGGGGCCGGTGGTCGATCGCTCGGGTGCCGTGGAGGCGGTCGCCGGTTTGCGTCAGGACCTCTCCTGCGCGGCCGGGCGACCGATGCTCGTGCGGCAGTCGGCATCCAGTCGTGCCGACGGGTTCGCGCGGCGTCCGGAGGTGGCAGCCCTCGCCGGCCGCGGAACGGCGACCCCCGAGCACGTGCTGTACACCAAGCGGGAACCGCTCGTGGGCCGGGATGTCGCCGCGTACGCCACGCGTTATCGCGAATACGTCGCGCGGCATCGCCCGCGGGCGGAGACGGAGATCACCGAACTCGATCCGGCGCCGCGCGTCGTCTTCGATCCGGCGCTGGGCTGTCTCTTCGCGGGGGAGTCCGTCACGGACCTGCAGGTCACCGCCGACGTGGCGATCCACACGATGGACGTGATCGACGCGGCCGACCGCCTCGGCGGATACCGTTCGCTGGACGAATCCGACACGTTCGACATCGAGTACTGGTCGCTGGAGCAGGCGAAACTGGCGGGGCGCACGCGCCGGCCGCTCACCGGTGAGGTCGCCATCGTGACCGGGGCGGCGTCCGGGATCGGCCGTGCGGTCGCCGAGCAGCTCATCGCCGACGGTGCGGCCGTGGTCGGCATCGACCTCTCGGCCGCCGTGACATCGGTCAGCTCCGCAGACGCGTGGCGCGGCATCGTCGGCGACGTGAGCGATCCCGCCGTTCTCGACACGGCGGTGGACGCGGCCGTGCGCGAGTTCGGCGGGGTTGACATCGTCGTGATCGCCGCGGGCATCTTCCCGCCCTCCCAGGCGATCGCCGAGGTGGCCGACGACGCGTGGGACCGTGCCCTCCGTGTCAACGTCACCGCTCCCATGCGGCTCCTGCGCGCCGTGCACCCCGTGCTGGCGCGCTCGCCCCGGGGTGGCCGCGTCGTGCTGGTCTCGACGAAGAACGTCGCGGCGCCCGGTCCGGGTGCGGCGGCCTATTCGGCCAGCAAGACCGCGGCGGCGCAGCTGGCACGTGTGGCCGCGCTGGAGTGGGCGGCCGACCGCATCCGCGTGAACCAGGTCGAGCCGGACGCCGTGTTCGACACGGCCATCTGGACCCCCGAACTGCTCGAGGCCCGCGCTGCCCATTACGGTCTCACGGTGGCGGAGTACCGCACCCGCAACCTGCTCGGGATCGAGGTGCGCAGCGCCACTGTCGCCGAGGCCGTGGTCGCCCTGTGCACGTCGTTCCCGGCGACCACCGGCGCCCACGTGAGCGTGGACGGCGGAAACGACCGCGTGATCTGAGCCGCGCGCCTAGTCGTCGCTGACGCGCAGGACGACCTTCCCGCGCGCGTGGCCGCGCTCGAGCTCGGCGTGGGCGTCGGCCGCATCGGCCAGATCGAAGACGCGGTCGATGTACACCTGCACGGCGCCGGAGTCGAGCAGGCGCGCGATCGTGGCGAGCACCCCGCCGTCGGGGATGACGGTGTAGCCGGTCGCGCGGACACCGGCCGCCGCCGCATCCTCGGTGAAACCCGGCCATGTGCCGCGGGGCACCTCGATCAGCAGGCCGCCGGGGCGCAGGACGGCGAGCGATCGCGTTCCTGTCTGCGCGGAGTCGTTGCCGACGAGGTCGATCACGACGTCGACCTCGGTGGCGACCTCCTCGAAGCGCTGCGTCGAATGGTCCACCACGACCGCGGCACCCAGATCCCGCAGCCAGTGGGCATTGCGGGCGGAGCCGGTCGCGATGACATGGGCGCCGAAGTACGCGGCGAACTGGACGGCGAAGTGACCGACCCCGCCGCTGCCGGCGTGGATGAGGATGCGCTGCCCCTCATGCGCCAGCGCGGTCTCCACCACGATGCCCCACGCCGTCAGCGCGGCCAGGGGCACCCCGGCCGCCTCGACGTGCGAGAGCGACGCGGGCTTGCGGGCGATGGACAGCGCCGGGGCCACGACGTACTCGGCGTAGCTTCCCGGGCTCCGGGGGAAGGCGGACATCCCGAAGACCTCGGTGCCGGGCGGGAAGGGGTAGGCCTCGAAGGGGGCCTTCACCACGACACCGCTGAAGTCGTACCCGAGCGTCGCGGGGTAGTGGCAGATCTGTCCCGACACCCCGGCGCCGGTCCGGGTCTTGGCGTCGATCTGGTTGACGCCGGCAGCCACGACACGCACGAGCACTTCGCTGAGCGCCGGGGCGGGGACCTCGACCTCGGCCGGGCGCAGCACGGCGGTGTCGCCCACGGCGTCCAGCACCTGGGCCCGCATCCTCGCCGGAGGCGCGGCTGGCGGGGTGAGGACGGTGCCCGTGGGAGCGGGCTCGGGGCGCAGCGGGCGGAATCTCATCCGTCGCTCCTTCCGTGCGGTCGGCGTCGGCAGCACAGGTGACTGGGACGATGTCCAGTCAAGCCGAGCAATGTCTCGCCGGTGTTACGCGGCGGTCACTGCCCGGAGAAGCTCCCGAGCTCGCTACCGCGCATCGCCGGGTGCCCGGCCTGTCGCCAGGGCCGACAGCAGCACGGCGGCGTGGCGGATGTCCTCCACCGACCAGTCCGCGAGAGCCGCGGTCAGCCGGCCGCTGTGGGGGGTGCGCGCGGCGGCGAGCCGCTCGGTGCCCAGCGGCGTGACCGCGATCAGACGCGAGCGGCGGTCCAGCGGGTCGGGTGTGCGAACGACGAAGCCGAGCCCCTCGAGCTCACTGACGCTGCGACTGGTGAGGCCCTTGTCGGCGGTCAGGCGCTCGGCAAGGGCCGACAGGGTGACCGGCCCGAGGCGATTCACCGCGGAGAGCACCTTGAACGTCCCCGGCAGCATCCCGGGGCTCGCCGTGTCCGCCGCCTCGGCGAGGAGCCGGCGGAACACCGTCACGAGTTCCGAGAACGATCCCTCCAGCGCGTTGATCGCGTCCGTGCGCTCGTCGCCGTCGGCGGCGCGGGCAGGGTCGGCATCCGGGGTCACGTCAGTCATTCTTCCGCGTATCCGGCCGGCCCGAGCGCCGCGGCCCACCGTCCTGCACGGCCTCGACGGAGCCGGTGGCGCTCAGCGCGGCCATGCCTTCGGCGGTGGACACCGTGGCCAGGTCGGCCTCGCCGGCGGCGAGGCGCTCGGCGGTGGTCATCCGCGTGAGCGGGTGGTTCGGCAGGAAGACGATGGCGAGGAGGCTGATCACCGCAAGGGGGACGGCGATGAGGAACGCCTGCGCGATGGAGGTGGCGTAGACCTGTTCGAAGATCACGCGCACCGCCTCGGGAAGGGCCGACACCTGGGGAAGCGAGCCGGACTGCAGCTGATCGGCCACACTCGCCCCCGCCGGTCCGAGCCCGGCGATGGCCGTCGCCAGCTCGGCCTGCCGGCTCGCCAGCAGCGAGGTCACGGATGCGGCCACCGTCGCGCCCATCACCGAGACGCCGACCGTGCCGCCGAGGCTGCGGAAGAACGCCACTGCCGCGCTCGAGGTGCCGAGGGTGGCAGGGTCGGCGGTGTTCTGGACGATCAGGACCAGGTTCTGCATCGTCATGCCGACACCGGCACCCAGGAGGAACATGTAGACGCCGACGAGCACGAGCGAGGTGTCGTAGCGGATGGTCGACAGCAGGAACGAGCCGGCGATCAGCAGCACGGCGCCCAGGACGAGGTAGGCCTTCCAGCGCCCGTAGCGGGTGATGAGCGCGCCCACGACGATCGAGGCGATCAGCAGGCCCGCGATCATCGGGATCGTGAGGAGCCCGGCCTCGGTCGGCGAGGCGCCACGGGCGAGCTGCATGTACTGGCTGAGGTACACCGACGTGCCGAACATGGCCAGGCCCGTCGCGATCGACGCCACCACCGAGAGGGTGAACGTCGCGTCGCGGAAGAGATTCAGCGGCACGAGGGGCTCGGGCACCTTCAGCTCGGTGACGATGAACAGCACCGTCGCCAGCGTGGCACCACCCACCATGAGGGCGGTCTCGGTGCTGGCCCACTCGAAGGTCTGGCCGGCGTTGGTGATCCAGATCAGCAGGAGGGAGACGGCTGTGGCCAGGAACACGATGCCCAGGTAGTCGATGCGGACCTTGCGGGGCGGATGCTTCGGCAGGTGCAGCGTGCGCTGCTGGATGATCAGAGCGGCCACGGCGAAGGGCAGGGCGACGAAGAAGTTCCACCGCCATCCGAACGCGTCGGTGATGAGGCCGCCCAAGAGCGGTCCGCCCACCGTGGCGACGGCCATCACGGCCCCGAACAGACCCATGTAGCGACCCCGCTCGCGCGGGCTGATGATGTCGGCCATGATGACCTGGCTGAGGGCGGCCAGGCCGCCCGTGCCCACGCCCTGGATCGCGCGGAACGTGATCAGGGTCTCGGGGTTCTGCGAGAACCCGGCGGCGGCAGTGGCGAGGACGAACAGCGTGATCGCGATCTGGATGAGCAGCTTGCGGTTGAACAGGTCGGCGAGCTTGCCCCAGATGGGCGTCGAGATGGCGGTCGTCAGCAGCGTCGAGGTGACGACCCACGTGTACACGGCCTGATCGCCGTTGAGATCGTGGACGATCACGGGGAGCGAGGTGGACACGACGGTCGAAGCCAGCATCGACACGAACATGCCCATGAGGAGCCCGAGCAGGGCGGGCAGGACGCGGCGCCGGGCGGGCGTGGTGGAGGAATCGAGAGCCATGGGGCCCTTTCGTGCGGGAGACGGTTCCGCGACGACATCGGCGCGATAGTTGAGCTACGTCAACGATACGCCGGTTGCTTGACTTACGTCAACGACTCCTCATTCCGCCAGCGCGAGCGCGCGGAACGCCTCTCGGGGCGGCGGTGCGGGCGCGGCGCCCTGGCGAGCGCGCATCGTCCGTCGGTGCAGTTCGTCGATGAGGGCCGTGGCCAGCCCCACGAGTGCATCGATCTCACGCTGGTCGCGGTCGACCCACTGGCAGCGCGGCTCGTCGTCCACCGGCACGAACCCGTCGTGCACCTCCCACGTGACGAGTGTCCGCTCCGCGCCCAGGACGTGCTGCTGCCACCACACCTGCCGCAGATAGGGGCGCGGGATGCTGCGCCAGGCCTTGTTCGTCGTCTTGATCTCGGCGAGCACGACGCGGCCCGCCGCATCCACCCCCACCCCGTCGGGGGTCGCCAGGTGCCGCTTCTCCACGACCGCGTGGAACAGCGCGGAGGAGGGCTGGATGCCGTGGGTGGCAGCGACCCACGCGGCGATCTCGGGCTCGCGGAGCCGCCCGTGCGCCGTGTAGGCATTTCCGGAGAACCGCGATCCGCCGCCCAGCTTCTGATCCGCTGCCTTCGCGATCGCGCGCTCGCTGGTGAGCGAGGCCACGTCGGTCGCGGTGATACCCCGGGAGCGGGCCCGGATCCACGCCACGCGGTCACGGGAATCCGCGACGATCCGGGCGGCGAGTTCGGGGGTCACCTCTCGAGGCTAACCCGGCCCCGCGACGCCTGCAGCACGGCACGCGGCGAAGCCGGCGTCACGCGCGCGAACGCCGCATCCGACGGTCATGACCCAGCGGGTCGCGATGTCCGTAGCCGTTCTGGATGCGCTGGACGCCGCCGAACTGGCCGGCTGTGACGGCGAGGAACAGCACCGACCACAGGCACGCGGCCACCACGAATGCCGGGTCGGGGCTCACCGCGACGAAGTAGTAGATCATCGAGACGGAGAACGCCGACGCCAGGAAGGCCGACGCCACGGTGATGATCCGCGGCAGGAGATCGGGGGAGTATCCGACCCAGCGTGCGGTGAAGTAGTCCGAGACCATCGGGCGGCGCGCGCCGGTGCGGTAGGGCAGTGCGCTCCAGTACCCCGCCGCGCGCGCCAGCCGGCGGCCGGAGCGGTGCAGCATCCACAGCACGAGGACGGCAGGGGCGCCGACCACGAGCGCGACGAGGATGCCGGCGATGGCCAGGTCGATCGACGGTGAACCGCTCAGGCGACCGGGCGTGAGGGCTTCGACGGTCAACAGGATCCCGAACGTGGCCACGACGCCGCCGCCGGTTCCCCAGTGCCGGGATCATCCTCACGCGACACCGCTCCTCTCGGGGGCCTGCGCCGGCGTGACGGGTCGGGGCGTCCGCGTGCGGCCGAACGAGAAGAAGCGACGGAGTGCGACCCAGGCCGGGTCCGACTCC
Source organism: Microbacterium lushaniae (assembly GCF_008727775.1). NCBI lineage: Bacteria > Bacillati > Actinomycetota > Actinomycetes > Micrococcales > Microbacteriaceae > Microbacterium > Microbacterium lushaniae. The sequence goes on along the minus strand of NZ_CP044232.1, from coordinate 2,797,378 downwards.
GAGTACGCCAGGAAGACCCGCCACGCCCCGCCGGACATGCAGACCGTCGTGGCCAGGGCCACCGGCGCCAGCAGGATCATGAGCAGGAACACGCCGGGCTGCGAGTCGGTCCAGGCCATGACCGCGAACAGGATCGCCAGCGCGCCCGTTCCCACTGTGGCGCCGGTGAAACCGAAGCGGAGGGACAGCGCGGGCCAGCCGCGACGGGCGCGCGTAGTCGGCCCAGAGGGCGCGCTCGGCCTCGGGGGCCACCGCCGCGCCCGCGACCTCGTGCGGTGCGACCTCGCCGGTTGCGCGTTCGAACTCCCGGGCGCGCTCGGCGACCTCGATCCATTGCTCCGATTCGGGCAGAATCATCCGCAACGCCATCGTCATCCCCCCGGGTGAGTGTGTCTGGCACCCATTGTGCCCTCGCGGGATTTGCCGCACGCAACTCCGGCACGTATGCTGGTGGGCAAGCCAAAGACCGTCGGTCATCGGTGTGCGCGCAAGTGCAGCCCGATCGAAGCTCTGCACAGCAGGGGCCCACGCAGGTGACACAGAACGATTCTCCTGAATCCAGCTCCGTGCGCCTGCGCCGGAGCTTTTTTGTTGCCTGCATCGCGATGGTCCCCGGCCGGCGCCCCGCTTCCGCGGAGCGCCTCGTACATACAAGGAGTGGCCATGGCGCAGAAGGAAGCATCGGTCGCCGAGCTCACGAAGCATTTCGAGGACTCGACCGCCGTTCTGCTGACCGAGTACCGCGGGCTGACGGTTGCCGAGCTCAAAGAGCTCCGCAACAGCATCCGTCAGGACGCGGAATACGCCGTGGTGAAGAACACGCTGACCAAGATCGCCGCAGGCAATGCGGGGGTCACGGGACTGGACGACGACCTCAAGGGTCCGTCGGCCATCGCGTTCGTGCACGGTGACCCTGTCACCGTCGCGAAGGGTCTGCGTGCCTTCGCCAAGGCACACCCTCACCTCGTGATCAAGGGCGGCTTCTTCGACGGAGCATCCCTGACCGCGGATGAGGTCAACAAGCTCGCCGATCTCGAGAGCCGTGAAGTCCTGCTGGCGAAGCTCGCCGGTGCGATGAAGGCGACGATGACCAAGGCGGCGTACGTCTTCAATGCGCTCCCGTCGAAGGCCGTCCGCACGGTCGACGCGCTGCGCGAGAAGCAGGAGTCCGCGGCCTGACATCGGGCCCCGGCACAGCGAAACCCCAATCAAGGAGAAACATCATGGCAAAGCTCAGCACTGAGGAGCTGCTCGACGCGTTCAAGGAGCTCACCCTCATCGAGCTCAGCGAGTTCGTGAAGGCGTTCGAGGAGACCTTCGACGTCACCGCCGCCGCGCCCGTCGCGGTCGCCGCTGCCGGCGCTCCCGCCGGTGGTGCCCCCGCCGAGGAGGAAGAGGTCAAGGACTCCTTCGACGTCGTCCTCGAGTCGGTCGGCGACAAGAAGATCCAGGTCATCAAGGTCGTCCGCGAGCTCACCTCGCTCGGCCTGGGTGAGGCCAAGGCCGTCGTCGACGGCGCGCCCAAGCCCGTTCTCGAAGGTGCCAACAAGGAGACCGCCGAGAAGGCCAAGGCTGCCCTCGAGGAGGCCGGCGCTTCGGTGACCCTGAAGTAACACCCTCCGCGAAAGGCCCCGGATGCGACGCATCCGGGGCCTTTCCGTTTCCGATGGCCTCAGCGCGGGGGGTGCGTGTCGGAGACGGCGATGGCCGGAGCCGGGTCCGCCGGTGCCGTCGAACTGCGCACGACCAGTCGCGCCTGCAGGAGCAGTTCCTCCCGCGCCCGCGCCGGGTCGCCGATCGTGCGCAGCAGCAGGTCGACCGCGGCGCGGCCCTGCTCGCGCGGGAGCTGGCGCAGCGTCGTGAGGGAGAACATCTCCGCGTACTCGTGATCGTCGATGCCGACGACGCTGAGGTCGCCCGGCACGGCGATCGCGAGGCGGCGGGAGGCGATGATCGCCCCGATGGCCACTTCGTCGCACGCCGCGACGAGTGCGGTGGGGCGCGCGCGGGTCTCTCCGAGCAGATCGACCGCTGCGGCGTATCCCTCGGGGATGCTGACCCCCGAGCCGACGTGGCGGATGTGCGCGGCCAGCCCCGCGTCGGCCATCGCCTCCTGGTAACCGCGCAGACGGAGGCGGTCCACGTGCGCGAAGTGGTCGTCGGTGTCGCCACCGAGGAAGACGATGAAGCGATGCCCGAGGGCGATGAGGTGCTCCGTCGCGCGCCGGGCCGCGTGCACGTCGTCGACGGTGACCAGGCTCGACGGGCCCGTGGCGCCCACGACGCTCACCACGGGGCGTCCGATCCGCTGGAGCTGCTCGAGCTCTCCTTCGGCCGGCTCCAGCCCGACGGCGATCAGTCCGTCGAACCGCCGGCGGGGGAGGAAGTCCTCGAGGATGCGGCGGCGCTCCTGCGTTCCGGGCGGGGCCTCGTAGAGGGTGAGGTCGAGGTTGCGCTCCAGCAGCGCGGACTGCACGCCCCCCAGCACCTGGGCGAAGAACCACCGGGCCACGGTGGGTACGAGCACGGCGACGGACTGCATCCGACCGGTGGCCAGGCTCACCGCGCTGGTGGACGGCACGTATCCCAGGGAGGCGGCGACCTCGGCCACGCGGCGACGCGTCTGCTCGGACACGTATCCACTGCCCGTGAGTGCGCGGCTGGCCGTGGATTTGGAAACGCCGGCGATGCGCGCGACGTCGGAGATTCCGCTCATGTGGCCTCCTCGCCGCATCGTCGCACCGCCCTTGCCGCACAAAGGGTAACCGCGCCCCGCGCGAAATGGAACCGGTTGCGGGAGCTGCCGGCGACCGCGGAACCGTTTCCAGACCGGCTGAGAGCGCTCCCATTGGCGGTTATGCAGTCGTGATCAATGGTTGTTGTGCCGTGCGTGGAAGTCGCATACCGTGGCCTGGAATCGGTTCCTGACGGGAGCCGCACCAGAGCTCTCAAAGAGGAGGAACCACATGGGCATGTCACAGCACCGTCGCCTTTGGGCGCCGCTCGCACTCGTCGGCGTCGCCGGCTTGGCGCTTGCCGGTTGTACCGGTGACATCGAGGCCGGGGGCGACGACGTCGACTGCGCCGACTACGAGGACTACGGCACGTTCGAGGACGCCACCGTCACCATCGGCGGAACGATCCTCGACCTGGAGGCCGACCGTCTGGTGGAGTCGTGGAGCGACTTCGCCTCGTGCACCGGCATCGAGATCAACTACCAGGGCTCGAGCGAGTTCGAGGCCCAGATCGCGGTCCTCGCCGAGGGTGGCAACGCCCCCGACATCGGCATCGTGCCGCAGCCGGGCCTGCTGGCCCGTCTCGCCGCCGGCGGCTGGATCGTGCCGGCGTCCCAGCCGGTGATCGACAACATCGACGAGGGCTGGGACCCGATCTGGAAGGAATACGCCACGATCGACGGCACGACGTACGCCGCGCCGCTGATGGCGAGCATCAAGGGGTACATCTGGTACTCGCCGGCTCAGTTCGAGGACAACGGCTGGGAGGTCCCGACGACCCTCGACGAGATGATGGAGCTGTCCGAGACGATCGCATCCGACTCCGGCCACCAGCCGTGGTGCGTGGGTCTGGAATCCGGCGAGGCGACCGGCTGGCCGGGCACCGACTGGATCGAGGACTTCGTGCTGCGCCAGGCCGGCGCGGACTTCTACGACCAGTGGGTCACGCACGAAGTTCCGTTCAACTCGCCCGAGGTCGTCACCGCGTTCGACTCGGTCGGCGAGTACCTCAAGAGCGATGAGATGGTCAACGGCGGATTCGGCGACGTCTCCACGCAGATCAGCACGCCGTTCCAGGAGGCGGGTCTGCCCATCCTCGACGACGAGTGCTCGCTGCACCACCAGGCCTCGTTCTACGAGACCTTCTGGAACCCGGACGGCGGAGACGACATCACCGTCGCACCCGACGGCGACGTCTTCGCGTTCCTGATGCCCCCCGTCGACGCCGACGACCCGCAGGCGGTCACCGGTGGCGGCGAGTTCCCGGTGGCGTTCCGCGAGGCCGAAGAGGTCGAGGCCGTGCGGACCTACCTCGCCAGCGCCCTGTGGGCGAACAACCGCGTGAGCCTGGGCGGCGTCATCAGCGCCAACAAGGGACTCGACCCGGCCAACGCCTCCAGCCCGCTGCTGGAGCAGTCCATCGAGATCCTGCAGAGCCCCGACACCGAGTTCCGCTTCGACGGTTCCGACCTGATGCCCGGCGCCGTCGGTTCCGCGGCGTTCTGGCGGGGCATCGTCGAGTGGATCGGCGGACAGAGCACGCAGACGGTGGTCGATGAAGTCGAGGCCAGCTGGCCCACCAGCTGACCGTGAGCGGGCCGGGATGGGATGCTCCGTCCCGGCCCGCTCATCCCCTCCCCGTGTGCGCTGCGGGGCCGGATCTGAGGTTTCCCTCGGCAGACGAGGCAAGAAAGGCGAACGATGACAACCGCTGATCTCATCGGGAAGATCCTTCAGGTGGTGCTCGGCCTCGTGGTCTTCGCCGCCATCCTGGGGATCATCGTCCTCCTGATGGGCCGTGCGCCTCGTCGCGGGCGCACCGCCTGGCAGCTGCTGTGGTTCCTCCTGCCCGCGCTGCTCCTGCTGGCGGTGGGGCTGGTGTGGCCCGCGATCCGGACGACGCTGCTGGCGTTCCAGGACAACAGCGGCAACTTCAGCTGGAACAACTTCGCGTGGATGTTCACGCAGCCGGCGGCCATCCGCACCCTCATCAACACCGTCATCTGGGTGCTCCTGGTGCCCACCTTCTCCACCGCTCTGGGGCTCGCGTACGCGGTCTTCATCGACAAGTCGCGCGGAGAGAAGATCTACAAGGCGCTCGTCTTCATGCCGATGGCGATCTCGTTCGTCGGGGCCGGCATCATCTGGCGCTTCGTGTATGAATACCGCTCGGCGGGCCGCGAGCAGATCGGCCTGCTCAACGCCCTCTCGGTTGCGTTCGGCGGCGACCCGGTGCAGTGGCTGCAGACCGACCCGATCAACACCGTGCTGCTCATCGTCGTGATGATCTGGATCCAGACCGGGTTCGCGATGGTCGTGCTCAGCGCCGCGATCAAGGGCATCCCGACCGAGCAGATCGAGGCCGCCCAGCTGGACGGCACCAACGCATGGCAGCGGTTCATGAACGTGACCGTCCCTGGTATCCGCGGATCCCTCGTGGTGGTGCTCACGACCATCTCGATCGCGACCCTGAAGGTCTTCGACATCGTCCGCACGATGACCGGCGGCAACTTCAACACGAGCGTCGTGGCGAACGAGATGTACGTGCAGGCGTTCCGCGCGAGCGAAGTGGGCCGCGGCTCAGCCCTGGCCGTCATCCTCTTCGTGCTCGTGCTCCCCATCGTCATCTACAACGTGAACGTGCTTCGCAAGCAGAGGGAGATCCGATGAGCAGCAGTGTCGCCCCCGTCGACCTCCCCACCCCCGACGGCAAGGACGAGTACCGGATCGCCATCGCCGGCACGGCGACGTCACGGACCAAGCGGCGGCTGACCTCCCGCGGCGCCACGGTGGCTGCCCTGATCATCGCCATCCTGTGGACGATCCCCACGTTCGGGTTGCTCGTCTCGTCCTTCCGCCCGGCCGAGCTGATCCAGGAGACCGGCTGGTGGACGATCTTCCAGAACCCCGGTTTCACGCTCGACAACTACCGTGACGTGCTGCTGTCGCCGTCGCAGTCCTCGCCGCAGCTGGGCGCGTACTTCGTCAACTCCCTCGCGATCGCGATCCCGGCCACGATCTTCCCCCTCGTGTTCGCCTCGATGGCGGCCTACGCCTTCGCGTGGATGCGGTTCCGCTTCTCCAACGGGCTGTTCATCTTCATCTTCGCGCTGCAGATCGTGCCCATCCAGATGGCGCTGGTCCCGCTCCTGCAGACGTTCTCGGTGTGGCTGCGGCCGGGCCAGCAGTGGCTGCACGATGTCATCCCGTTCATCCCCGAGCAGAACTATCTGCCGCTGTGGATCGCGCACACGATCTTCGCGCTGCCGCTGACGATCTTCCTGCTGCACAACTTCATCTCCGAGATCCCCGGTGACGTCATCGAGGCCGCTCGTGTGGACGGCGCCAGCCACACCCAGATCTTCTTCCGCGTCGTGATCCCGCTCGCAACTCCCGCCATCGCGTCGGTGGCGATCTTCCAGTTCCTGTGGGTGTGGAACGACCTGCTGGTCGCCCTCATCTTCTCCGGCGGAACGCAGGATGTCGCCCCGCTCACCCAGCGCCTGGCCGAGATGGTGGGCTCTCGCGGGCAGGACTGGCAGCGACTGACCGCCGGCGCGTTCGTCTCGCTGATCGTGCCGCTGATCGTGTTCTTCTCCCTGCAGCGCTACTTCGTGCGCGGCCTGCTGGCCGGAAGCACCAAGGGCTGAGGGCAGGACGGCCCGGAGCCGGCGTACCGTCGGCGCGGGCCGCGGCGTAACCTGACCGCATGGATGCCGCCCCCGGTCCCGTCGCGGCGGCCCAGGCGGATCCGGGGCTCGATGCCGCCGCCGTCGCCGAACGGACCGCGGCGGGGGAGACGAATGCGTTCACCCCGGACACCAGCCGCAGCGTCTGGAACATCGTCCGGGCCAACGTCTTCACGCTGTTCAACGGCATCATCTTCGGTTGCTTCTTCGTCCTGCTGCTGCTCGGACGCTGGCAGGACGCGCTGTTCGGGGCGATCGCCCTGTCCAACTCGATCATCGGATGCGTGCAGGAGTTCCGCGCGAAGGCGGCCCTGGATCGGCTTGCGCTGCTGAACGCGCCGCGCGCGCGCATCCGTCGCGATGCGGTGGAGGGCGAGATCGCGCCGGCGGCCGTCGTCCTCGGCGACCTCCTCGTGCTGCGCCCGGGCGACCAGGTTCCCGCCGACGCCGTGGTGACGCAGGCGCGCGGCCTGCAGATCGACGAATCGATGCTGACGGGCGAGGCCGACGCCATCGACAAGCACGTCGGCGATGAGGCGCTGTCGGGGTCGGTGGTGATCGCCGGCGACGGGCGGGCCCGTGTCACGCGCGTGGGGGCCGACTCCTACGCCAACCGGTTCGCCGGTGAGGCGAAACGGTTCTCCCTCGTCAGATCCGAAGTGCGTGCCGTGGTGAACCGGGTGCTGGTGTGGATGGGCTGGATCATCGGCCCCGTCGCTCTGCTCGTCCTGAACGCGCAGATGGTGGTCGCCGGCGGGTGGGGCCCGGCGTGGCGGAGCGGAAGGTGGACCGATGCCGTGGTCAGCACGGTTGCGGCGATCACCGCCATGATCCCGCTCGGCCTGGTCCTGATGACCTCGATCGCCTTCGCCGTCGGCGCGGCCAGACTCGCCCGTCAGCAGGTGCTGGTCAACGAGCTGCCCGCCGTGGAGGTGCTGGCTCGCGTGGACGTCGTCTGCCTGGACAAGACCGGGACCCTCACCGCCGGTGACATCGCCTTCGACGCCGTCCACGCGATGACGGACGCCCCCGACGGCGTGGCCGACACGCTGGCCTGGTACGCCGCCGCCCCGGGGGCCAACGCCACCGCGCGGAGCCTGCGGGAGTCCTTCCCCGTCGTCACGCCGCGTCACCCGGTGGGGGAGATCGGCTTCTCGTCCGCGCGCAAGTGGAGCGCGGTGTCGTTCCGGGACGACGCGGGCGGGACGTGGGTGCTCGGAGCCCCCGAGATCGTCCTGGGAACCGACGGCGCCGGCAAGGCGACGGAGGTCGGCCGTCTCGTCACGACGCTTGCAGCCGCCGGCCGGCGCACGGTGGTGCTCGCCCGCTCCCCGCACGCGCTCACTGCAGCAGACGTCGCCGCCGAACGGCTCCCCGCCGGTCTCCGCCCGGCGGCGGTGATCACGTTCCGCGAGCGGATCCGGCCCGACGCCGCCCGGACGCTGCGGTACTTCGGCGATCAGGGCGTGGTGATCCGGGTGATCTCCGGGGACAACCCCCGTACCGTGGCGGCGGTTGTACGGGAGGTGGGGATGGACGTCGGCGAGGGGTACGACGCCCGCCTGCTGCCCGAGGACGACGACCAGCTCGCCGATGTCATGGAGCACAACACCGTCTTCGGGCGCGTCACGCCCGAGCAGAAGAAGCGGATGGTGCGCGCGCTGCAGGCTCGCGGTCACACCGTCGCCATGACGGGGGACGGCGTCAACGACGCCCTCGCGATCAAGGCCGCCGACCTGGGGATCGCGATGGGTTCGGGCGCCGCCGCCACGAGAGCCGTCGCGCGCATCGTGCTGCTGGACGGCCGGTTCTCGCGCCTCCCCGGCGTCGTGGCCGAAGGGCGCCGGGTGATCGCCAACATCGAGCGCGTGTCGATGCTGTTCTTCACCAAGACGGCATATGCGACCACCCTGGCGGTGCTGTTCGGTGTGCTGCTCCTGCCCTTCCCCTTCCTGCCGCGGCAGCTGTCGATCACCGACGGGCTCACCATCGGCATCCCGGCGTTCTTCCTCGCGCTGCTGCCGAACGCGCGACGCTACGTTCCCGGGCTGCTCAGGCGTTCGCTGTCGTTCGCGGTTCCTGCCGGGCTCGCGATCGCGGCCGCGCTCCTGGTCTACGACCTGGGCGCGCGCCGGCTCGGCATGGACGAGGCCGCCGTGCGCAGCGGCGCGACGATCATCCTCGCCGTGGTGGGGATCTGGGTGCTCGCGGTGCTCGCGCGTCCGATCACGCCGGTGAAGGCGATGGTCGTGGGGGCGATGTTCGTCGCCCTCGTCGCCGTCTTCACGGTGCCGCAGTCGACGGAGTTCTTCGAGCTCGTCGACCCGGGGGAATCGGGCGCGTGGCTGGTCACGGTCACCACGGTCACGACGGTGCTCGTGATCGAGGTGGTGCGCCTGTTCCACCGGCGGTACCTCGCGCGTGCGCTCGCCGGCGTGGCGTGACTCACGCCGGCGGCGGTGCGAAGGCACGCGAACCGGGCGGCACCCACACGACCAGGGCCACGAGGGCCTGCACGATCACCTGCGCCACGGCCACGGCGTCCCACGAATCGGTGGCGACCAGCGTCGTGGCGTTCAAGGCGACGAGCACACCGAGATAGCCCGTGCTGAGGGCGCGGGAGAGGCGGCTGCCGCGGGCCAGTCCGGATGCCACGGCCAGGAGAAGCAGTCCGGCGAGGATGATGCCCGAGCCCAGGAGCGAGACGGCGAGCACGGCCTCGGTGGCGACGCGGTAGCGGCTGAGCAGCACCAGGATGCCGACGGCGACGTTGCCGAGCGCGCTGGCGTAGACCAGCGCGACCGCGATCCAGATGACGACGGGACGGCGCGGATTCGCGGAGTCCGTCACGCGACCACTGTAACCGGCCGCCCGGCGGCGCCCCAGGGTCGTTACCCGGCGCAGCCCAGCCGGGCGGCCATCGACTCCATCGCGGCGATCTCACCGGTCTGCGCGGCGATCATCCCCTCTGCCACGGCGTCGACGCGGGCGTCGGAGCCGAGCTCCACGACGGCCTCCGCCATCGGGATCGCACCCCCGTGGTGGCGGATCATCAGCTCCAGGAAGAGGCAGTCCGCCTCCGCGCCGGTGGCGTCCTGCAGCTGCGCCAGCTGGGCGGGCGTGGCCATGCCCATCTGCTCCTCGGGGTCTGCGGACTCCGGTGCGCCGGCATGGTCGTGAGCGGAGGAGTCCGCCATCCACGCCATGAGCGGCCCGCCGGCCTGGGGCAGCCCCCAATTCACCAGCCACCCGTACATCTCGCCCCGCTGCCCGGCCTGCGCGGTGGCCATGTCGTAGGCCAGCACCCGCAGCTGGGGGTCGTCGGTCTTGCGGTGGATCTCCATCGCCATCTGCACCGCCTGCCCGTGATGCACCTGCATGTCACGGGCGAATCCGGCCTCGGCGGACGTGGTGGACGGATGCTCCGGGGCGGCGGTGGCCCCGAACGCGCTGAAGCGGCCGATCGCGAAGGCGACGGCCGCGACCGCCACCGCGACCAGCAGCACCACGACCCACGGCGCCACCCGTCTCGGCGCCGGCGCGGTGTCGGGGTCGGTCATGGTCGGGTCAGAGCTTGCCGGGGCCGTCCAGGGCGCCCGAGCAGCTCGCGTTGGGCTCGGGGACGTTCTGGCTCCGCCAGTACTCCTCGAAGAACTCCGGGATGCGCTCATCCGAGGCCGAGTCGAGGGAGAGCTGGTTGTTCCACGCGCTGAGCACGATGGGGGAGTCCAGCCCCTCGTACGGCGACAGGATGACGTAGGTGGAGGGCAGGTGCGCCTTCAGGGCAGCCAGGTCGTCGTCCGACAGCGCGGCGGCGTCGTACGTGACCCAGATGGCGCCGTGCTCGAGCGAATGCACCGCGTTCTCGTTCTTCTGCGGCTCGGTGTAGATGCCGCAGTTCAGCCACGCCGAGCTGTGCGGGCCGCCCGCCGGAGGCGTCTGCGGGTAGTCGACGGGCTCCTCCACGTGCGTGGTGTCGTTCTCGAAGGTCTCGACCCCCTCGATCTCTGCGCCGGCGCTGTCCAGAGCGCCGTACGTGGGCGCGCTGCGGGGCGCGAAGACGAAGGACGCCACGACGAGGGCGACGACGGCCAGCGCGGCGGTGGAGCCGACCACCCACCACACGACCTTGCTGCGGCGGCGCTTTGCGAGCTGGCGCTGATATTCTGCGAGCTTCTCCTGGCGCTTCTGCTCGCGCTGCTGCTTGACGGTCTGGTTGATGTGCGCCTGCGTGGCGGGGTTCCCGCTCTCACGGCGATCGGCGGGGCGTGACGGAGGAGTCATGTGCGGCGTGTTCGGGTTCCGGTCGTGAGCGAGGACACGTCGGCACGGCGCCGACGGCCCCAGCCTATTCGTATGCATCGGTGAGGGGGCTGAGAAGCTGCCGTCGCGCGGGCCGGGACTTCTGCCGCGGGGTGCGGACCTGGCTATCATGGTGCGGGTGCTCGAATCGATTCGAGCCCCCACCCCTCACCCCACCCCCCTCAGACCCGGATTCCGGGTCTTCTCGCCGATGCTCCGAAACGAAGGCTCCGTGGTCGACACCGATTCCCATCCGATCGTCTCCCCGGCCCGCGACGGCCGCGCCCGCCCGGCGACCACGGGAGCCATCCGCACCCTGGGGAGCAATCCGGCCACCGCGCCGATCATGCTCCACCCCGGCGATTCGCTGTCGACCGGGCGACGGGTGGTCTACATCATCCTGCTCGGCGCGCTGACTGCCCTCGGCCCGTTCACCATCGACCTGTACCTGCCGGCGTTCCCGGTGCTCGAAAGCGACTTCCGCACGACCGAGGCCGCGATCCAGCTGACGCTCACCGGAACCATGATCGGCTTCGCGCTCGGCCAGCTCGTCGTCGGGCCGCTCAGCGACAAGGTCGGCCGGCGCGTTCCCCTCCTGGCCGTCACGGCGCTGCATGTGCTCGCCAGCACGGCGGCGGCGCTGGCACCCACGCTGGAGCTGCTCTCGGTGACCCGCGTCCTCATGGGCGCCGGTGCCGCCGCCGGCGGGGTCGTGGCCGCCGCGATCGTCCGCGACCTGTTCGGCGGCCGGCGCCTCGTGGTGATGCTCTCCCGGCTCGCGCTGGTGTCGGGGGTGGCACCCGTGCTCGCGCCGCTGGTGGGCTCAGGCCTGCTCCTGGTGATGCCGTGGCGCGGCATCTTCGTCGTCCTCGCCGTCTACGGCGCGGTCATGCTGATCGCCGCCCTCTTCCTCGTCCCCGAGACCCTTCCGCGTGCGCGACGCGCCGAGCAGGCCGGCACGACCATCTGGCAGCGCTACCGCAGCGTCCTGAGCGACCGCGTCTTCCTGGGCGTGCTGGTCATCGGAGGCATGACCTTCAGCGGGCTGTTCTCGTACCTGTCCTCCTCGTCGTTCCTCTTCCAGGGGGCGTACGGCCTGGACGCCCAGCAGTACGGGCTGTTGTTCGCCGCGAACTCGCTCGGGGTTGTCCTCGGCGTGCAGGCGGCCTCGCGCCTGGCCGCGCGGTTCGGTCCGCAGTGGGTCATGGCGTGGTCGACCGCGATCATGCTGGTGGCCGGCACCGCCATCGTGATCACCGATCAGCTCGGGCTCGGCATGTGGGGGACGGTCGTTCCGCTGTTCTTCTTCATGACCGGATGCGGCTTCACGTTCCCGTGCGTCCAGGTGCTGGCGCTGGATCGTCACGGCAAGGCCGCCGGTACCGCGCAGTCGATCATCGGGGCGACCAACTTCGGCGTGGCGGGCCTCGTCTCGCCGGTGGTGGGCTGGGTGGCCGGTTCGGCCGGCATCTCGGCGACCACGATGGCCGCTGTCATGGTCGGATGCGCCGTGATCGGCGTGGCGGCGCTGTGGCTGCTCGTCCGCCCGCGCACCGTGGGGCTGCTGGCGCCCTGACCCTCGCGCAGGTCAGCGGTCCCGGCGCACCGGCTGCAGCCGGAACAGGCGGACTGTGCGCGCGGAGTCGCGCTCGTAGCTGCGATAGCCGGGCCACTGTCGTTCGATGCGCGCCCACGCCGCATCGCGCTCGTCGTCGCCGATGGGTGTCGCGTGCACGGGCATCCGCCGCCCCCGCACGGTGATCTCCGCGTCGGGGTGGGCGAGGAGATTCGTGGTCCATGCCGGATGCCGCGACCCGGCGAAATTCGTCCCCGCCACGATCGCCCGGCCCGATCCGTCGGGGGTGTACATCAGCGGGACGTCCCGTGGCTGACCCGACTGCGCGCCCACCGTGTGCAGGACCAGTGAGGGGACCAGCAGCGCGCTGATCTGCACGCGGCCGCCCGTGGCGCGGGCGAGGACGCGTTCGACCGGCGGGAGCACGCGCGGCCCGAGGCGGCGGAAGCACCGCGTGCGCGTCAGCGGTGCCACGAGATGGCGGACGATGTCAACGGCCTGGTTCATGGCGCCCATTGTCGCGTGTACGGGGGCACAATGAGGCGATGAGGCCCAACCCCGTACGCACCCGCCGGCTCGTGATCGGTCTGAGCGCGATCGCTCTGGCGTGCCTCCTGGGCGCCTGGATCTTCTGGCAGGACAACGCGCCGTTCGCCGTGGACACGGCGTGGAACAGTGCGCTCGTGGACTGGCCCTCGCCGGCGCTGGTGGTCTTCTCCCAGGTCATGAACGTCTTGGGCGGTGGGTGGATCGGCGCGCTGATCATCCCGCTGGGCGGGGCGATCGCGCTCATGCTGATGCGCCGCCACTGGGCGGCGGCGTACTTCCTGTCGGCGGAGGCGGTCAGCGCGGCGCTCGTGCAGATCCTCAAGCAGGTGTTCGGCCGGGCGCGCCCGGAGGAGATCCTGGTGATGAGCGACTACGGGTCCTTCCCCTCCGGCCACGCCGCCAACGCGGCGACCCTGGCCGTGATCGCGGCGATCCTCTTCCCCCGCGCGTGGGTGGTGGTGGCCGGCATCGTCTGGACGCTGCTCATGGCCTTCAGCCGCACCTATCTGCACGCGCACTGGTTGAGCGACACCACCGGCGGCGCGCTCGTGGGCGCGGGGGCGGCACTGGCCATGGCGGCGGTGTTCACGGTTCCGCTCGCGCGCGAGGCGGCGGCGTTCTCGGCACCGCCGCGGGCTCCGGCGGAGCTGCAGGGCCCTGGGGCGTGAGGTTCCGGGCGCATAACGTCGGGGCATGACCGAGCTGAGTGCGCCCACCGGACGCGAGCCCGAACTGCGGGCGGTGCCCCGCGCCGACGGCACGATGCCGCGGGCCCTCGTGATCGGGGCGACGGGCTACCTCGGCGGCCGCCTCGTGCCGCGCCTGCTCGCCGCCGGTTACGCCGTGCGCGTCCTCGCGCGCACGCCCGAGCGGGTGCGCGCCTTCGAGTGGGGCGACGAGGTGGAGGTGGTGGAGGGCGCGGCGGCGGATGCGGCGGCGGTCCGCGACGCCGTGGCCGACGTCGACGTGGTCTACTACCTCGTGCATTCGATGGCCGCGGGCACGGGCTTCGAGGAGGCCGATCGCCGGGCCGCCCAGACCGTGGCCGATGCCGCGGCGGCCGCGGGCGTGCGACGCATCGTCTACCTCGGGGGGCTGCATCCCGACGACGTCCCGCTCTCCCCGCACCTGCGCTCCCGCGTGGAGGTCGGCCAGATCCTCCTCGACAGCGGCGTGCCTACCCTCGTGCTGCAGGCCGGCGTCGTGATCGGGTCGGGTTCGGCGTCGTTCGAGATGGTGCGCCACCTCACCGACGTGCTGCCCTACATGCCGGCCCCGCGCTGGGTGCGCAACCGCATCCAGCCGATCGCCGTCCGCGATGTGCTGCACTACCTGCTCGGGGCCGCCCGGGTGGATCCCGCCGTCAACCGCGCCGTGGACATCGGCGGGCCGGACGTGCTGCGGTACGGGCAGATGATGAACGGCTACGCCGTGGTCGCCGGGCTCCGCCAGCGCGCCATCGCGGCGCTGCCCGTGCTGACACCGCGCCTGGCCTCGCACTGGGTGAACCTCGTCACACCCATCCCGCGCTCGATCGCACGGCCGCTCGTGGAATCGCTCCAGAACGACTGCGTCGTCAAGAACGACGACGTCGACGCGCTCATCCCGCCCCCCGCCGGAGGCCTCACGCCGTATCGGCGGGCGGTGGCGCTGGCCCTCGGTCGCGTGCAGGCCGACGACGTCGAGACGAGCTGGCGGGATGCCGAGCTGTCGGGCGTGCCCAGCGACCCGCTGCCGAGTGACCCCGACTGGGCCGGGCGCGCGGTGTTCACCGACGCCCGCTCGGCGCGCACGCCGGCGCGGCCGGAGCGGCTGTGGGCTGTGGTCGAAGGGATCGGCGGGGAGAACGGGTGGTACTCCTCGCCGGTGCTGTGGGCGCTGCGGGGGTGGATGGACCGGATCGTGGGGGGTGTGGGGCTCGCGCGCGGTCGCCGCAGCCGCCGCCGGCTCGCCGTCGGGGATGCGCTGGATTTCTGGCGTGTGGAGGCGGTGGAGCCCGGCCGGCTCCTGCGCCTGCGCGCGGAGATGAAGGTGCCGGGGCTGGCGTGGCTGGAGCTTCGCGTGACCCCCGAGGCCGAAGGAGCGCGCTACGACCAGCGCGCCGTGTTCTTCCCGCGGGGGCTGGCCGGGCGGCTGTACTGGCTCGCTGTGCTGCCCTTCCACGGGCTCATCTTCCGCGGCATGGCCAACCGCATCACCGCAGCCGCGGCGCGCGCCTCGTAGGCTGGGCGGATGCAGCGCATCGCCCGGGTCATCACGGTGTCCGATCGGTCGGCGGCGGGCGTGCGCGAAGACCGCGGCGGTCCGCTCGCGGTGGGACTCCTGCGCGATGCGGGCTGGCAGTGCGGCGACGCCGAGATCGTCCCCGATGGCGCCGACTCCGTCGAAGCGGCCCTGCGTCGGGTCGCCGCGGACTCTCCTGCCCTCATCCTCACCACGGGCGGCACGGGGGTGGGGCCGCGTGATCAGACCCCCGAAGGCACGGCGCGCGTGCTCACCCGGCAGCTTCCCGGCATCGCCGAGGAGCTGCGCCGGCAGGGGCTGGCCGACACGCCCTTCGCGGCCGTTTCGCGGGGCCTCGCCGGCGTCGTGGACTCCGCCGGTGCCTTCGTGGTGAACCTGCCCGGTTCGCCGCGCGCCGTCGCCGCCGGCGTGCCGGTGGTCCTGTCCGTGGCCGCACACGTGCTCGATCAGCTGGTGGGGGGAGATCACGCATGAGCGTCGTGCGGTTGGCCGTGGTGACCGAGGACGCACTCGACATCGCCGCGCACCTGGACGCCGTCGACGATCCCACCCTCGGCGCCGTGACGACGTTCGTCGGGCGGGTGCGCGACAACGATCCGGATGCGGGCGGCGCCGTCGTCGCCCTGGAGTACAGCGCGCATCCCGACGCCACCGCGACGCTCGCACGGCTCGCCGCGGACGCCGCGGAGGGGAGCGACGCCGTGGTGGCGGTCAGTCACCGCATCGGTCGTCTGCAGGTGGGGGATGCGGCCGTCGTCATCGCCGTGGCATCCGGACACCGTGCCGCCGCGTTCGAGGTGTGCCGGGCCGTGATCGAGGCGATCAAGCGCGAGCTGCCGGTGTGGAAGCGTCAGGTGGAGGCGGACGGGACGACGGCGTGGAAGGGCATGGGCGGCTGATCAGCCGCCGGCGAAGGGCGGCAGGACGTCGATGACCGACGTGCCGGTGAGCGGCACGTCCGCGTCGGCACGCACCCCGTCCACGAGCACGGCGCACCGCGGGAGCACGGCCCCGAGATCCGGGTGGTCGTGCACGAGCGCGGCCCGCAGGGCGTCCAGGGTCGGCTCGGAGCGGTCGGCGACGTCCGTGCCGGCGGCCTCGGCGGCGGCGGCGAAGAAGCGCACGCGCATCAGGCCGACTCCTCGCCCGGTCGCGTCCAGTCACCGGAGCGGCCGCCCGATTTCGCCACGATCCGGACGTTCTCGATCAGGGCGCCGCGGTCGAGCCCCTTGATCATGTCGACGATGGCGAGGGCTGCCACCGAGACGGCGGTGAGCGCCTCCATCTCCACACCGGTGCGGTCGGCGGTGCCCACGGTCGCCTCGATCTGCACGCCCTCGGCGGTCACCTCGAGCTCGACGGCGGCGCGATGAACGCCGATCACGTGCGCGAGGGGCAGCAGGGAGGAGGCCGACTTGGCCCCCTGGATGCCGGCGATCCGCGCGACGGCCAGCACGTCGCCCTTGGGCGCGGTCCCGTCCACGAGGGCGGCCACGACCTCCGGCGAGCAGCGCACGAAGCCCCGGGCGGTGGCGGAGCGGACGGTGGGCTGCTTCGCCGTGACGTCGACCATGTGCGCGCGCCCTGCGGTGTCGAGGTGGGGGAAGCTCATGCCTCCAGCATGACATCCGCCGCGGCCAGGGGGCGCCGTGACCGGGGGAGTGGCGCAGCGCGTCAGCCCGCCGGCACCCCTGCCCGCAGGGGCACCTCCGTCATGCGCGCGCGCAGGGCGTCGACCATCGCGACGCGGCCCAGCAGCGGCTCGCCGGCGCCGGTCACGAGCTTCACGACCTCCGTCGCCAGCATCCCGCCGATCTGCACGCACAGCCCGCCGAGTACCCCGACCTGGGCGCACGTGGGCGGCTCGCCCTCGGTGCCGGCGGGGAACAGGTCGGCCAGGACCACCGGCGCGACGCCCGCGGGCGGGTCCGACCAGAACACCGTCACCTGCCCGTGCCACTCCTGCACCGCCCCCCACACGAGCGGGACCCCCAGCGTCTCGGCGGCCTCGGCCACCGCGCGCCGCGTGGTGAAGACATCGCTGCCGTCGACGATGACGTCGGCCCCGCCCAGCAGCGCGACGGCGTTCTCCGGCGTCAGCCGCTCGGTGACGGGCACGACCGCGGTGTGCGGGGCGAGGTCGCCGGCGGCCCGCACGGCCGACGCGGTCTTGGGCTCGCCGACGTCCTGCACGCGGTGGATGATCTGCCGCTGCAGGTTCGTCAGCTCCACCACGTCGTCGTCGACGACGATCAGCTCACCCACCCCCGCCGCCGCGAGGGCCAGGATCGCCGGCGAGCCCAGCCCGCCGGCACCGATCACGGCCACGCGCGCGGCGGCGAGGCGGCGCTGCCCCTCTTCGCCGATGCCGGTGAGCACCGCGTGGCGCGCGGTGCGGATGAGTTCGGTCGGTGCCAGGGCGTCGACGGGTGCGACCAGCGGCTTCATGACTTCAGGCTACGACCTCGGCCGCCGAGTACGACTCCGCATCTGCGGGTGATAGGCGCGCATGCATCCGCAGATGCGGTACCGTGGCGCGATGACGAGCTTCCGCATCGCCCAGGCCGCGCGCCTGCTGGGGGTCAGCGACGACACCGTGCGGCGATGGGTCGACCAGGGGGCGCTCCCGGTCACCGGCACGACGCCCGCCGAGATCCCCGGTGAGGCGCTCGCCGCGCACGCCCTGGCGCTCGCCGCGGAGCCGGGCGATCCCGGGGACACGCTCTCCAGCGCCCGCAACCGCTTCACCGGGATCGTGACGCGCATCCAGGCCGACGGCGTGATGGCCCAGGTCGACATCCAGAGCGGACCGCACCGCGTCGTGTCCCTGCTGTCGGCCGAGGCTGTGCGGGAGCTCGGGCTCGAGGTCGGCGCCGTGGCCGTCGCCTCGGTGAAGGCGACGAACGTCGTGATCGAGATCCCGAGGCCCTGACGTGCACAGCGTGCTGCGCCGTGCCGCCGCGGCCGCCCTCTTCGCGGCCACCGTCGCACTGACCGGGTGCGCCGGAGGGGCCGCCACCGGACAGGGAGACGGGGGTACCGTGCGCGTGTACGCCGCGGCATCCCTCGCCGCATCCTTCGACCGCATCGCCGAGGTCTTCGCCCAGCACCACCCGGGCGTGGAGGTGACCGTCGTCTCCGATGGCTCCACGACCCTGGCCCGGCAGATCGCGGAGGGCGCGCCCGCGGATGTCTTCGCTTCGGCGGATGAGGCGGCCCTGCGCATCGCCGACCCCACGGCGCGCGGGCACGTCTTCGCCACCAACACGCTCGTCATCGCCGTGCCCGCAGCCAACCCCGCCGGCATCGCCGACCTCGCCGACCTGCCCGGGGCCACCGTCGTGCTGTGCGCACCGCAGGTGCCGTGCGGTGCCGCCTCCGCCGCGCTCCTGCGGCTGGCCGATGTCGAGGTGACCCCCGCGAGCATCGAGCAGAACGTCACCGCCGTGCTCACGAAGGTCGCCGCCGGCGAGGCCGACGCAGGTCTCGTCTATGCCACGGACGTGCGGGGTGACGACGACGTGCGCACGATCGAGCCCGCCCTGGCCGCCGGCGTCGTCAGCCGCTACCCCATCGCGGTGCTCCCCGGCGCGCGGGATCCGGAGGCCGCCGCCGCGTTCGTGGATTTCGTCCGCTCGTCGCAGGGCCGCAGCATCCTCGCCGACTTCGGGTTCGGTGCCCCGTGAGCGGCGGCTACGTGCCGCGGTGGCTGGTGGTGCCCGCCTGCGCCGGCCTGGTGTTCCTCCTCCTTCCCCTCGTCGCGCTCGTCGCGCGCGTGCAGTGGGAGACGCTGTGGGCCGACGTCACCTCCCCGGCGGCACTGTCGGCCCTCGGCCTGTCGCTGCAGACGGGGCTCGCGGCGACCGCGCTGTGCGTGGCCGCGGGCGTACCGCTGGCCCTCCTGATCGCGCGGTCGAGCCGGCGCACCGCCGCGGTGCTGCGCGCGGTCGTGACGGTGCCGCTCGTGCTGCCGCCCATGGTGGGCGGCGTCGCCCTGCTGTACCTGTTCGGGCGCACCGGATGGCTCGGCGCGCTCGGCCTGCCCTTCACCACCACCGCCGTCGTGCTCGCGCAGGCCTTCGTCGCACTGCCCTTCCTCGTCCTGGCCGCCGAGGGCGCGCTGCGCACGGCCGGCGTCGAGTTCGAGCGCACCGCGGCGGCGCTGGGGGCCGGACGCTGGACGATCCTGCGGCGGGTCACCCTGCCGCTGGCCGCGCCGGGCATCGTCGCCGGCGTCGTGCTGTGCTTCGCGCGCGCGGTCGGAGAATTCGGAGCCACGGCCCTGTTCGCCGGCAACGCCCCGGGCGTCACTCAGACGATGCCACTGGCGATCTACACAGCCTTCAACGGCGCCGGGGTGTCGCAGGGGACGGCCGTGGCCCTGTCGCTGCTGCTGCTGGTCACGGCGATCGCGGTGCTGCTGCTCGTGCGGGGCTGGCGCCCGGGGGCGGCGCGGTGAGCGGCCTGTCCGCGCACGTGGTGGTGCGCCGGCCGGAGCTGACCGTCGACGTCGGGATCGACGTGGCGGAGGGGCAGACCGTGGCCGTCATGGGCCCCAGCGGCGCCGGCAAGTCCACGCTGCTGGGAGCCCTCGCCGGTCTCGTGCCGCTGACCGAGGGGGAGGTCGCCGTGGACGGGCAGGTCGTCGAGCGCACCCGGGGCTCCCGCATCCGCCTCGCACCGATGCACCGCGGGATCGTGCTGCTCGGACAGGACCCTCGGCTGTTCCCGCATCTGTCCGCGCGGGAGAACGTGGCCTTCGGGCCGAGGGCCGGCGGGATGGCGCGCGCCGCCGCCCGCGCGCAGGCCGATGCGTGGCTGGAACGGGTGGGCCTGGCCGATGCCGGCGACCGACGGCCGGCGCACCTGTCCGGCGGGCAGCAGCAGCGGGTCGCGGTGGCCCGCGCGCTCGCCGCCTCGCCGCGCGCCGTGCTCCTGGACGAACCCCTCGTCGCGCTGGACCCCGTCACCGCGGGCGACATCCGGGCGATGCTGGCCGAGCAGCTGGCGCACACGACGGTCGTGGCCGTCACCCACGACGCCGTCGATGCCGCGGCCCTGGCCGACCGGCTCGTGGTGATCGAGGCCGGCGAAGTGCGGCAGTCCGGGGCGGTGGCCGACGTGCTCGGTCACCCCGCGACGGGTTTCGTCGCCGCCATCGCCGGGCTGAACCGGGTCGAGGGGATCGCCGACCGCGGCGCGTGGGCGCGCGAGGACGTGCGGCTGGTGGCGGCGGATGCCGCATCCCGCCGGCTCGCGTCCGCCGACGGCCGGGCGCTGGCGGCGGTCTTCCGGCCGGCCGCGGTGCGCGTGGGTGCGGCCGCGGCCCCCGGCGGCTGGGTCGCCCGGGTGGATCGGCTGGAGTCCACCCCCGCCGGGGTGCGCGTGCACGCGGGCTGGTGCGTCGCCGACGTCGACGCTGCGGCGGCGGCGGGCCTTCGGCCCGGAGCATCCGTGCCGATGTCGCTCGATCCCGCCGACGTGCGCTTCATCCCCGCGTCCGCCGCCGCGGCTAGGCTCGGCGCGTGAGCGGCATCCGCGGATTCCGGACCGGCGACGAGGCCGCCCTGGCAGAGGTGTGCCTGCGCACCGCCGACGCCGGCGGCGACGCCACGGGCGTGCTCGCGGACGACGACCTGTGGGCGGCCCTTTTCGTGCTCCCCTACGTCGCGCGGCATCCCGAGTTCGCGTTCGTCGTGGAATCCGAGGGCCGCGTCGTCGGCTACGTCGTGGCGGCCCCCGACACGCACGCGTTCGAGGCGTGGTTCCGCGAGCGGTGGTGGCCGCGTTTCGCCGGGCGCTGGCCCGATCCGGCCGAGGTGCGCACGCGGCAGGACGGCCTCATCCGCTACGCCTCTGCGCGCGGCGGCGAGGCCGTGCCGTTCGCCGACGACCACCCGGCGCACCTGCACATCGACCTGCTGCCCGAGGCGCAGGGGCAGGGCTGGGGGCGGCGGCTCATCGACACGGTGCTGGGTGCGCTGACGGCCGCGGGCGTGCCCGGCGTGCACCTGGTGGCGTCATCCGCCAACACCGGCGCGCTCGCGTTCTACCGCCGGCTCGGCTTCACCGAGCTGCCCTCACCCGAGGGCGACCAGGCCTTCGCGCGCACTCTCCCCGCCCCCTGATCCGCGAAAGTGCATCACCTCGGCGAGAGTGCACCGGATTCGGTACGGATTCGCCGGGTTGATGCACTTTCGGCGGGGGTGCGGGGGAGGGAGGTCAGGCCAGGCGGCCGGACTCGAGGCGGACGGAGCGGTCGATCAGGTCGGGCGGCACGTCGATGTGCGAGATGAGCACGACGGCCTGGTCCGGGCGCACCGCCCCGAGCAGGTCGCGCAGCAGGGCGTCGGATGCGGCGGGGTCGACGCCGGCCGTCGGCTCGTCCAGCACGAGCACGGGGAAACCGCCCAGCAGCGCCCGCGCGAGGGCGAGGCGCTGCGCCTGACCGCCGGAGACGAGTGCTCCGCGGTCGCCCACCCGCGCGTCCAGTCCGCCGCGCTCAGCCACCCACGCGCCCAGCCCCACGCGCTCCAGCACCGCGAGGAGGTCGTCGTCGGTCGCGGTGTCGCGCGCGAACAGCAGATTCTGGCGGATGGACTCGTCGAAGAGGTACGGGGTCTGCTCGCACAGCCCGACGGTGCGGCGGAGGTCGTCGCCGGAGAGCTCGCGCGCCTCCACGCCGCCCACGGTGTACGACCCGGCGTAGTCGAGGAAGCGCACGAGGACGTGCGCGAGGGTCGTCTTGCCGGCACCGCTGGGGCCCGTCACGAGCACGCGCTCGCCGGCTCCGACCCGCAGCGAGACATCGACGAGCCGCCCGGCGTCCGCGTCGGCGTCCGAGCGCGCGGGCCAGTGCGCGCGGACGTCGCGCAGCACGAGGCCTTCCCCGAGCGCCGGCGCCGCGCCCGTGGGCGCCGGCTCCTCGTGCGGAAGGCCCTCGGGGATGCGGTCGGGCACCGTCTCGGCGATGCGCTCGGCCGCGCCGCGCACCTGCCGCCACGACGCCAGCGCGAGGGGGACCGGCCCGAACACCTCGAACACGGCCATCGGCAGCAGCACGACCACCGCCAGGCCGGGGCCGCTCAGGGTGCCGTCGGCCACGCCGGGAGCGGCCACCACGAGCGCGAGCAGCGAGGCGAGACCGGCCAGGAGCGACACCGCGGCAGAGGTGGCGCCCTGCGCGACGCCGCGCCGCACCACCGCACGGCGCAGGCGCTCATCCGCGGATCGCGCGCGGGCGCGCGCGGCATCGAGCCCGCCGAAAGCCGTCAGCACGTCGAGGGAGACGAGCAGGTCGTAGACGCCGTCGGCCACGGCGGCGCGCAGGGGTGCGATCGCGCGCTCGGCGCGGGCGCCGGCCGCCCAGCCCACGCCCACGGCCAGGGCGAACGCGACGGCCAGGCACAGCAGCAGGGTGAGGGCCGCGGGCCACGACACGAAGGCGACGAACACGACGCTCGCCAGCGACGCGAGGACGGCGACGGCGAGGGGCTGGACGACGCGCAGCGGCAGGTTCTGCAGCTCCTCGACGTCGTCGACGAGGCTGGAGAGCATCTCCCCGCGCCGCGCGCGGCCGAGGCCGTCGGGGGAGAGGGGGACGATGTCGCGCACGAGCCCCGCGCGCACCGCGGCGAGTTGCCCCAGGGCTGCGTCGTGGCCGGCGAGGCGCTCGAGGTAGCGGAACACGCCGCGACCCAGCGCGAACGCCCGCACCGCGACGACGGCCGCCGACAGGTACAGCACGAGCGGCTGCTCGGCGGCGCGCGCGATGAGCCATGCGCTGGCGGCGAGCAGCGCGATGGCGCTGACGGCCGTTCCCACCCCGGCCAGCACCGCCGGCGCGAACCTGCGCGGCGAGGGCTGCGCTGCCCGCAGGATGCTCCGCACCCGCCCGTTCACGCGCGGCCTCCGTCCGTGGTCTTCCGCGGATGCCCCGCAACGCCCGCACCCGCCGGGTCACGCCGAGCGGGGATGGTCACGACGTCGTCGGCGATCGAGGCGGCCGAGGCGCGGTGCGACACCACGAGTACCCCCGCGCCGTCGTCGGCGATGCCGCGGATGCTCTGCCACAGCGCCGCTTCGGTGTCGGCGTCCAGTGCGCTGGAGGGCTCGTCCAGGACGAGCGCGCGGGCACGGCCCGAGCGCAGGCGGTACAGCGCGCGCGCCACGGCGACGCGCTGGGCCTGACCGCCCGACAGGCCCGAGCCGCCGGCCCCCAGGACGAGCCCGGGATCGACGTCGGCGGCCTGCGCATCGGCGAGGCACGCGCGCACGAGCCCGTCGTCGACCTCGTCGGTTCCGAGCGCGACGTTCGCGGCGACCGTACCGGAGACCAGGCCAGGTCGCTGCCCGGCCCACGCGATGCAGTCCCGCGCGTCGGGGCGGACCGCGCCGTCCACGACGATCTCGCCCTCGTACGGGGCGAACCCCAGCAGCGCCGCGACGACGCTGGACTTGCCGGCGCCGCTGGCCCCCCGCAGCCACGTCACGCGGCCCGGCTCGATCGCGAGGTCCACGGGCGTCAGCATCCGCTCGCCGCGGCGCACGGCGAGCCCGCGCGCGCCGATCCGCGACCCCTGCGCGGGGCGCGTCCCGGCGACGGGGGCGGATGCGGCGGCGTCGAGCACGTCGAAGATCTCGTCGGTCGCGGCCACGCCTTCGGAGGCGGCGTGGAACTGCACCCCAACCTGCCGCAGCGGCAGGTACGCCTCGGGCGCCAGCAGCAGCACGAACAGGCCGACGAGCAGGTCCATGTCGCCCGCCAGGAGACGGAAGCCGATCGTCACGGCGACGATGGCGACGGAGATGGATGCGAGGAACTCCAGCGCGAAGCCGGAGAGGAACGACACCCGCAGCACCGCCATCGTCTCGCGCTTGTACCGGCCCGTGACCTCCTCGATCCCGTCGGCGGCGCGGCGGTCGCGACCGAAGGCCTTGAGAGTCCCGAGGCCTTCGACCGTGTCGGCGAACCGCGCGGCGAGGCGGCCGAGGGTGTCGTACTGGCGGCGCTGCACGGCCCGGGTGGCCAGGCCGATGAGCACCATGAACAGCGGGATGAGCGGGATCGTCAGGACCACCGTGAGGCCCGACAGCGGATCGGCCAGCGCGATCGCCCCGATGAGGATCGGGGTCGTGAGCGCGGTGGCGACCAGTTGCGGCAGGTACCGGCCGAAGTAGGCGTCCAGCGCCTCGAGGCCGTGCCCGGCGGTGACGGCCAGCGCGGCGGCGTTGCGGGCGCCGAGCCAGCCCGGGCCGAGCCTGCCGACGGCGTTCATGAGGGCTTCACGCAGCTGCAGCGACGCGGCCGCCCCGCCGCGCGCGCTCACCCGTTCGGAGGCGAGCACGAGGAGGGCCCGCACGAGCACCAGACCAGCCGCAGCGCCCAGCAGGGGCCAGAGGTCCGACACCGGTGCCCCGTCGATCGCGCCCACGAGGGCAGAGGTGAGCGTCCACGCGAAGCCGACGATCACGCCCGTCTGGGCCAGGACGATGGCCGCGCTGACGGCGAGGAAGCTGCGGGATGCCCGGGCGTACCCCAGCAGCCGCGGATCGACCGGACCACGTCGCCGCTGCGTCCCCGTGGTGGCGCTCATCCCCTCGATCCTCTCACCGCGCCGGCTCCCGGCGGCCGCCACGCTCGGCGCCGCGCGCTCGCCGCCACGCGCTCGCCGCCACGCCGCCGAGCACAACGGCGGGGATCGCTCGCGCCGCGCCGCAGCATCCTGCCGATCCGCGGCGCGTCGGAGCGGATCCCCGCCGTTGTGCGGCGTGGACGCGCACGGACCCGTCGGCCACGAGGGTCAATGCGCGAGCTGCGCGGCCTTCTCGATGCGATCGCGCGTGACGCGCTTGCGGAAGACCCAGTACGTCCACCCCTGGTAGGCCAGCACGAGCGGCAGGAAGATCAGCGCGGCCCAGCTCATGATCGTGAGGGTGTAGTCGGTGCTCGAGGCGTTCTCGATCGTGAGGTTGAACGCCGGGTCGGTGGAGGAGGGCATGACGTTCGGGAAGAGCGCGAACCACAGCATCAGGACGGCGGTCATGATCGTCGCCGCGCCGAACCCGAAGGCCCATCCCTCGCGGTCGCGCAGGTTCGCGACGACCGAGGAGATCAGCAGGACCGCGGCCAGCGCGCCGAGGGCGAGCACGGGGAGGGAGAAGTGCGCGAACACCGTCCACGCCACGAACACCGCCGCCACGGCGACCGCGAGCACCCCCGCCTTGACAGCCAGGCGCCGCGCGTCGGCGTGGACCTTCCCGTCGGTCTTCAGCGCGACGAAGTACACGCCGTGCACGAAGAACAGCAGGAGCGTGGTGAGCCCGCCCAGGAGCCCGTACGGGTTCAGCAGCGTCAGGACGGTGCCGGTGAACTCGAAGTCGGCGTCGATGGGCACGCCCTGGACGATGTTGGCCACCGCGACGCCCCACAGGAACGCCGGCAGGGCCGATCCGACGATGATCATGCGGTCGAAGTTGCGCTTCCATCGCAGCGAGTCGCGCTGATGGCGGTATTCGAACGAGACGCCGCGGGCGATGAGGGCCAGCAGGATCACCAGCAGCGGCAGGTAGAACCCGCTGAACAGCGTCGCGTACCACTCCGGGAACGCGGCGAACAGGCACGCGCCCGCGACGATGACCCACGTCTCGTTGAGGTCCCACACGGGGCCGATCGTGTTGATGATCTGGCGGCGCGAGATGTCGTCCTTGCCCAGGAAGGGCAGCGACATCCCCACGCCGAAATCGAACCCGTCGAGGACGAAGTACCCGACGAACAGGAACCCGACGATCCAGAACCAGAGGTAGGCGAGGTCCATGATGAGCTCCTAGTAGACGGTCGTCGGGGTGTTCTCGACGGAGTCGGGCTCCGCCGGCGCATCCGGATCGGGGAGCGGATCGGGCCCCTTCTGCGCGTATTTGATGATCAGGCCCAGCTCCACCACCGCGAGCGTGGCGTAGATCGCGGTGAACGCGATGAGCGAGATGAGCACGTTCCACCCCGGCACGCTGGGGGAGACGCCGTCCTCGGTGAGCATGAGACTGAACACGATCCAGGGCTGACGCCCCATCTCGGTGAAGACCCACCCCACGAGGCTGCCCAGGAGCGGGAGGGGTGCCGACCACACGAACACGCGCCACATCCACGGCTTCATCTGGAACGTCGACTTCTTGCGCGTGAACCACAGGCCCGCGACCGAGAGCAGCGCCGCGATGCCACCCAGGCCCATCATCCAGCGGAACGACCAGTACGTGATCCAGATGATCGGGGTGTAGTCGCCGGGGCCGAACTGCTCGTTGTACAGCGCCTGGAGGTCGTTGATGCCCTCGACGCACCCGTCGAGCGAGTGCGTGGACAGCAGTGACAGCAGGTAGGGCACGCGCAGCGACCAGATCTCCTCCGAGCCGTCGGGCGTGCCGAGGGAGAACAGCGAGAAGGATGCATCGGCCCCGCATGCGGTGTCGTACATCGCCTCGGCGGCGGCCATCTTCATCGGCTGCGTCGCGGTCATGACGAGGCTCAGCTGGTCACCGGAGATGGCGACCCCCACGAACGAGATGACCATGAACCACATGCCGAAGCGCAGCGACGTGCGCATCGTCTCGACGTTCTGGTGGCGCATGAGGTGCCACGCCGACACGGCGATGAGGACGGCGGCGGCGAACATCCACGCCGACGTGATGGTGTGCGGGAAGGCGGCGAGGGCGACCGGATTGGTCAGCAGCGCCCAGAAGTCCACGAGCTCGGCGCGGGACCCATCTGCAGCCATCTCGTAGCCGACCGGATTCTGCATGAAGGCGTTGGCGGCGAGGATGAAGTAGGCCGACAGTGTCGCCCCGATGGCGGCCATCCAGATGCTCGCCAGGTGTGCCAGACGGGGGAGGCGGTCCCAGCCGAAGATCCACAGTCCGATGAAGGTCGCCTCGAGGAAGAAGGCCAGCAGCCCCTCGAAGGCCAGGGGCGCCCCGAAGACGTCTCCGACGAAGCGCGAGTACGACGACCAGTTCATGCCGAACTGGAACTCCTGCACGATGCCGGTGACCACGCCCATGGCGAAGTTGATCAGGAAGATCTTGCCGAAGAAGCGGGTCAGGTGCAGCCACTTCACCTCGCCGGTGCGGTACCACACCGTCTGGAAGATCGCCGTGACCAGCACCAGGCCGAGGGTGAGCGGCACGAAGAGGTAGTGGTAGAGCGTCGTGAGACCGAACTGCCATCGGGCGAGAAGTAGCGGGTCGAGCAGCTCCACGGGAACCTCCGATTTTTCGGCCGCACGTGTGGTCGGACCACACGCTAACATGCGGTCACCCGCACCTGCCGGTCAGTCTCTCGCCATCGAAATACCCACACCAGTGCCGAGGGCCGGGAATAACCCCTAGCCTCGGAACATGGGTGAAAAGGCGGCCGCGGGGTGAGTGCGACTCCCGTCATCCTGCGCATGCGCGGGGCCGCGCCCGAAGGGCAGGCCGGGGCGCTCGTCGACACGCACGGCCGCATCCACCGCGACCTGCGCATCTCGCTGACCGACCGCTGCTCACTGCGGTGCACGTACTGCATGCCCGAGCAGGGCAACGAGTGGCTTGCCAAGACCAGCATCCTCACGGTGGACGAGATCGTCGAGATCGCCACCGTCGCCGCCTCCCTCGGCGTGAGCACCTTCCGTCTCACCGGGGGCGAGCCGCTCCTGCGTACCGACATCGTCGAGGTGGTGCGCCGGATCGCGGCGATCCCGGGCGCCGACCGGCCGGTCGAGGTCGCGATGACCACGAACGGCATCCGCCTCCCGGAGCTGCTGCCCGACCTGGTGGATGCGGGGCTCGGGCGGCTCAACATCAGCATCGACACGGTGCGCCGAGAGCGCTTCGCAGCCCTCACCCGCCGCGACCGGCTGGACGACGTGCTCGCCGGCATCGCCGCGGCCGCCGCATCCCCCCTGCGGCCACTCAAGCTCAACGCCGTCGCGATGCGCGGGGTCAACGACGACGAACTCGTCGACCTCGTCCAGTACGCCGTCGACGTGGGCGCCCAGATGCGCTTCATCGAGCAGATGCCGCTGGATGCCGGTCACACGTGGGACCGGACCACTATGGTCACGCGTGAGGAGATCCTCGCCGCCCTCGCCGAGCGGTGGGAGCTGACGCCCGTGCCGGGCCGCGGCGGCGCCCCGGCCGAGACGTGGCTGCTCGACGGCGGCCCGCACCGCGTCGGCGTGATCGCCTCGGTCACGGCGCCCTTCTGCGGGGCGTGCGACCGGCTGCGCCTGACCGCGGACGGTCAGCTGCGCAACTGCCTGTTCTCGATCGCGGAGTACGACCTGCTGCCCGTCCTGCGAGAGCCCTTCACCGCGTCACGGGAGGAGCGCATCGCCGAGCGCCTCCGCGCCTGCGTGCACGGAAAGCTGCCCGGTCACGCCATCAATGACCCGGCGTTCCTCCAGCCTCCGCGCGGCATGAACGCGATCGGCGGCTGACGCGGATCACGGCACGACGGCCAGCTGCACGACGCAGTCGGTGGGCCGCTCGGACGGTCGGATGTTCTGGGCGCGCAGTGGTCCGCACGCGGACGTGAGCACGCCGTCCATGAGTCCCAGATGCACCGTGCACCGCACGTCACGTGCACCCGCAGCGGCCTGGGGGCAGGGGGAGAGGTCGACCGTGAGCGCCTGCTCGTCGACGACGGGGGAGAAGCCCGCGCCCTCCAGGTCGTCCACCAGTGCGTCCAGCTGGTGCACCGCCTCCTCGGGGAGCGCCGTCGCCGCCGGCCACAGTCGACGGAAGAGGTCGCCCCGGATGGCGGCCTCACGCGCCTTGCGCTGGGCCACCGGGCTGGAGGCCGCGTCGTGGCCGGTCGCCGTGTAGAGCACGCGGGGCCGCCCGCGGGTCGTCCGATGCTCGGTGGCGGCCACGATGTACCCGCCGTCGATCAGGCGCTGGAGGTGCTCACGGATGGTGTTGGCATGAAGCTCCGTCGCCTCGGACAGCTCGCTCACGGTGCGCGCCGGCCGCTCCTGCAGGAGATGGAGGATGCGCACGCGCGAGTCGTTGGAGATCGCGCTGTAACCGGCGTTGCCCATCCCGCCATTATCCGCTGCTCCGCCGCGTTCGTATACTCGGTAGGCACATACTCGATATCCAAGGGGGTCGCATGTCGGTGCGCCGCGGGCTGCTGGCGATCCTCGATCAGGACGCGTGCTACGGGTATCAACTGCGCGCGGAGTACGCCCGCCGCACCGGCACGGTGCTGAACGTCGGCCAGATCTACACGACCCTGGACCGGCTCGAGCGCGACGGACTGGTCGAGCGCCGCGGCACGGACGAGGCCGGGCACACCTACTGGGGCATCACCGACGCCGGGCGCGCGGAGACCGACCGCTGGTTCACCGAGGCGGAGACTCCCGGCGGGCGGGACGAGCAGGCGCTCAAAGTCGCCCTGGCGGCGACGCTGCCGGGCGTGGACGCCGCGGCGGTCGTGGCCGCCGAGCGCCGGGCCGCCCACGCGCGACTGTCGGCGATCGACGCCGACGACGACGGGCTGGAGGTCGCCGCGGCGATCCTGCGGGAAGCGGAGCGCTCCCGCGTGGTGGCCGAGATCGCGTGGCTGGACGCCGTCGCGCCCCTCGTGTCGGCGCCGGGGTCCGGCCGGACTTTCGGGGTGTCCTCCGATCGGCCTCGGCGCGGACGCCCGGTGCGCGGCGCGACTCAGGCCGGGTAGTTCGCCCCGGCCAGCAGCGTCGCCAGATGCGCGGCGTTCGCGGCGACGGTCGCCGTCGTGCCCGCCGTGCTCTCAGGGGTCGCGTCGAGTTCGCGATAGTCGGTGGATCCCATCGCCTCGCCGTTCCAGTACGTCACGCCCTGGGCCGGGATCGTGTAGCCGACGTCGTTGAGGGCCTGGAACAGGTCTGCAGTGATCTTGTGTGCGCCGTCCTCATTGCCCACGACGGCGACGACGGCGACCTTGCCGAAGAGGATCGGGCGTCCGGCCTCGTCGGTCTCGCTGAGCTCGGCGTCCAGCCGCTCGAGTACGCGGGCGGCGATCGAGGAGTGGTGCCCCATCCATGTCGGGGTGCCGAGGACGAGGATGTCGGCGGCGAGCACCTTCTCGCGCAGCATCGGCCATTGATCGCCCTCGCCCATGTCCTTCTCGACGCCCGGCCGCACGTCGTAGTCCACGACCCGGACCAGGTCGGTCTCCACGCCGGCGTCACCGAGCGCGGCGAGCACCTCACTCAGGAGCTTCTGCGTGCTGGAGGGTGCGGGAGCGGGCTTGAGCGTGCAGTTGAGGGCGAGAGCGCGGACCATGGGATCCCCTTTCCGAGTGTTCGAGCGACGGTACGCGGTCCGCTGTCGCGCCATCGGGGGATTGACACCGCGCGGGAGAACGACCGCGCCGGAGATAGTTAGCCTGCCCGGTCGGAGTCGTCAAGCCCCGCACGGGTTTTCGTTTGCGGGAGCACTCTTGTAGGCAGGGAGAGGAGCCCGGGCATGGTCATGGAGGCGCGTCACGTCGAATCGACGGCGCTGGCGGCCCCGCAGCCATGGACGCGTGTGGATCTCGACCTCTACGAGATCACGTGGGATGGCGTCGTGGCCGGGTACATCGAGGTCGTCGGCCATGTGTTCGTGGCCCTCTCGGGCCCCCGTTACGACCGCGCCGTGGAGGTGCGGCAGGCGCTCACCTTCTCGGACGCCGTGGACGCCCTCCGTCATCCCGCATCCTGACCCACCGCCGCGACGCACGCCGCTCTCTCGGGGCGAGCAGGGCGTGCGTTACGGTCGGATCATGACTTCCTCCGACCGCGACGACGAGGTTGATCTCCTGATCGACGCGTGGTCGCGGCGCCTGCCGGAGGTCGACCTCACGCCGCTGGACGTCATGTCGCGGCTGCGTCGCGCGTCGCACCGGCTCAATCGCCTGCGCGCGGCAGCCTTCGCCAGCGCAGGCCTGTCGGCGTGGGAGTTCGACGTCCTGGCGGCCCTGCGCCGCGCAGAGGAGCCGCACGAGATGAATCCGGCCCAGCTGATCGAGGCGACGATGATCGGGTCGGCAGCGATGACCAACCGCCTCGAGAAGCTCACCGCGCGGGGGCTCATCGAGCGGCGCCCCAACGAACAGGACCGCCGCAGCATCCTCGTCCGTCTGACTCCGGAGGGCGCCGGGCGCGTGGATGCGGCGATGACCGAGCTCGTGCGCCGGGAGGCGGAGGAGCTGCGTGGGCTCAGCCGCGCCGATCAGGCCGCGCTCGCGCGCATCCTGAGAAGCCTCGTCGACCCCACCTGATGGTCGCGTCGCTCCTATCCTCGACGTAGGACGGGGCGCGGGGTTCTGCAGGCCGGACGAAGGAGTGGGCTCATGCAGGGGGAGCACGAGGACGAACTGCGGATGCTGCGCGCCCGCGCGTACGGGCCGTCGGCCGACATCCACACCGACCCCGCGGCGGTGATCCGACTGGAGGAGCTCGAGGCCGCCGTGCGAACGTCGGCCGGGGACATCGCCGGCCCGCCCGCCGACGCCGTCGCGCGCCCGGAGACCGTGCCGACGCCGGAACCCGCGCCGGAGCACGCCATCCCGGAGCCCGAGGCTCCGGCCGGGCCCGAACCCGCCCCGCCCGCGGCGCCTGAACCCGCCCCGCCCGTGGCGCCCGAGCCCGCCGCGCCGGCGCGCGGTGCCCGACCGCGGTGGGCGGCGGTGCTGTGGCCGCTCTCGGTGGTCGTGGCGCTGTCGGCGGGTGCGACCGCCGCATCGCTCGCGATGCCGCTGGTCCCGCGCGACGCGGGAGCAGGTGCCACCCAGGTCGCCACGCTGCGCCCTGACCCGGGCTTCGTGTGGCCCGACGGCCTCTTCGGACCGCCGAGCGACGACGCGCAGGGCTATGCGGACTTCCTGGGCGTGACGGCCATCACCGCCCCGCTCGGCGTCTACCGGACCGGGGGCGACGACAGCACGTGCGTCCTGCTGATCCCGACCGATCATCTGGCGGACGACCCCGAGGACGGGCTCGAGTGGATGCAGTCGGGGTGCGGGGCCGGGCCTTTCCCCGCCGCCGTCGCCTTCACGGTGGATCCGCAGACGCCCGCGAGCCTGCGCGGCCGCTTCCCCGTCGGCACCGCGATGCAGTTCGTCTTCGACGGGGAGCGGGTGGGGGTCTTCGCCGAAGCCGCGGAGTGAGAGGGTGGAGTGTGCCCCCCACTCTGCTCGACCTCGTTCCGCGCGGCGCCGACGACGACGCCGTGTACACGGGCTTCGTCGCGTGGGCGAATGACCGCGGCCTGACGCTGTATCCGGCCCAGGACGAGGCGGTCATCGAGCTGGTCTCCGGCGCGAACGTCATCCTGTCCACGCCCACCGGCACCGGCAAGTCCCTCGTGGCCGTCGCCGCGCACGCCGCGAGCCTCGCGCGCGGAGGGCGCACGTGGTACACCGCGCCCATCAAGGCCCTCGTCAGCGAGAAGTTCTTCGCCCTCGCAGAGATCTTCGGCGCCGAGAACGTCGGGATGGTCACCGGCGACTCGTCGGTGAACCCCGACGCCCCCATCGTCTGCTGCACCGCGGAGATCCTCGCCAACCTCGCCCTGCGCCAGGGGCCGGGCGCCGCCGTCGACCAGGTCGTGATGGACGAGTTCCACTACTACGGCGACGCCGACCGGGGATGGGCCTGGCAGGTGCCCCTGCTGCTCCTGCCCCGCGCGCAGTTCCTGCTGATGTCGGCGACCCTCGGCGACGTCACCGCCATCGCCGACGATCTGGAGCGGCGCACCGGCCGGCCGACCGCGCGCGTCACCGGCGTCGAGCGGCCCGTGCCGCTGCACTTCTCCTACGCCCGCACCCCCGCGCACGAGACGGTGCAGGAGCTCCTGGACACGCGCCAGGCGCCGGTGTACATCGTGCACTTCTCCCAGGCCGCCGCGATGGAGCAGGCGCAGGCCCTCTCCAGCATCCGCGTGATCGCGCGCGAGCAGCGCGACGAGATCGCCGAGGCGATCGGGGGGTTCCGCTTCACGACCGGGTTCGGCCGCACGCTGTCGCGCCTGGTGCGGTCGGGCATCGGCGTGCATCACGCCGGAATGCTGCCGCGGTACCGGCGGCTGGTCGAGACGCTCGCCCAGCGGGGCCTGCTCCGCGTCATCTGCGGCACCGACACCCTCGGCGTCGGGATCAACGTCCCCATCCGCACCGTGCTGCTGACGGCCCTGTCCAAGTACGACGGGCAGCGGATGCGGCACCTGTCCGCGCGCGAGTTCCACCAGATCGCCGGGCGTGCCGGTCGCGCCGGGTTCGACACGGCCGGGACGGTCGTGGTCCTCGCTCCCGAGCACGAGATCGACAACGCCACGGCGGTCGCGAAGGCCGGCGACGACCCGAAGAAGCTCCGCAAGATCGTCCGCAAGAAACCGCCGCAGGGGTTCGTGAACTGGGGCGAATCGACGTTCGAGCGCCTCGTCGGCGCCGAACCCGAACCGCTGCAGCCGCATCTGCAGATCACGGCGGCGATCCTCATCAACGTGATCGCCCGCGGCGGCGACGTGTTCGCCCACGTCCGCTCCCTCGTCTTCGACAACCACGAGCCCCGCCCCCGCCAGCGCGAGCTCGCCCGGCGCGCGCTGGCGATCTTCCGCACGCTGCGGGCCGCCGACGTGGTGGAGGTGGCCGACGGGGCGATCCGCCTCACCGTCGACCTGCAGCCCAATTTCGCCCTCAATCAGCCCCTGTCGCCGTTCGCGCTCGCCGCCATCGAGCTTCTCGATCCCGACGACGCACAGGGCGCGGCGGGCACGGGCCACTATGCGCTGGACGTCGTGAGCGTCATCGAAGCGACCCTCGATGACCCCCGCCCCGTCCTGTCGCAGCAGGAGTACCTCGCCCGGGGCGAGGCCGTCGCCGCGATGAAGCGCGAGGGGCTGGACTACGACCAGCGCATGGACGCCCTCGAGGAGATCACCTACCCGAAGCCGCTGGCCGACCTGCTCGCCCAGTCGTACGAGGTGTTCGCGTCGAGCCAGCCGTGGATCCGCGACTTCGCGCTGTCGCCCAAGTCGGTCGTGCGCGACATGTTCGAGCGCGCCCTGTCGTTCGGGGAGTTCGTCTCGATGTACTCCCTCGCCCGCAGCGAGGGGCTCGTGCTGCGCTACCTCAGCGACGCCTACCGTGCGATCCGTCAGACGGTCCCCGTCGAAGCCCGGACCCCCGACCTGACCGACCTCATCGAATGGCTCGGCGAGCTCGTCCGCCAGGTCGACTCCAGTCTCGTCGACGAGTGGGCGGCGCTCATCGCCCCGCCCGACGACCCGGCGGCGCCGGTCGTCCCGCCGCCGCCGCCGTCGGTGCTGACGAACCGCCGCGCGTTCAGCGTGCTCGTGCGCAACGAGATGTTCCGCCGCATCCAGCTGGCCGCGCGCCAGCGCGACGACGAGCTCGCCGCACTCGACCCCGACGCCGACTGGCCGGAGGCGCTGGATGCGTACTACGCCGAGCACGATGAGATCCTCACCGGCGGCCCAGCGCGGTCGGCGACCCTCGTGACGGTGGACGAGAGCGACGTAGCCGACGGCGTGTGGCGCGTCGAGCAGACCATCGACGACCCCGCCGGCGACCACGACTGGCGCATCCGCGCCGTGGTCGATCTGCCGGCATCCGAGGAGGCGGGCACGGCCGTCGTACAGGTGACCGAGGTCGTCCGGCTCTAGGGCGGCGCTTAGGCTCGGAGGGTGGACACCGCCCTCGCCATCCTGCTGCTCGTCAACGCCGCCTTCAACGTGCTGGTCTGGCCGCGGTTCTACGGGCGCGTCGCCAAGGACCCGCGCGCGCGGGATGCGGCGGGCAAGCCCACGCGCTTCCTGATCGTGCACGCCGTCCTCATCGCCCTCGCCCTCGTCCTGGCGCTGGTCTCGGCGATCGCGGGCGTCATCGCGCTGGTGGACTGACCGCCCCCGGCGCCCCGCCGGTGTGCTCGGCAGGGCTGAACACGACGATCACATGGAGGTCGTGCGTGACCTCGACGAAGCGGTGCTCCTCCCCGGCCGGGACGAACAGCACGGCTCCGGGCACCGCCTCGGCGCTTCCGCCCGGCGTCGTCAGGCGAGCGCTGCCGGCGAGGACGATGTAGACCTCGTCCTCGGTGTGGGGCTGCTGCGGATCGACGCCGCCGGCGGGGATGACGTAGGAGCCGACGCTCATCGTGGGTGCGCGCAGCAGCTCGTCGTAGACCGCGAGGCCCGGCGAGGAAGCGGGGGGATACCACGATCGCATGACGCTCCTTTCCGGTGGTGTGCCGTCATCGTGCCCGGCTCGCGCCGCGGCATCCACGTCCACCTCCGACACGGTGGCCTGCACGGGACGGGGGTGGTGGTGTCTCGCCGGTCCAGGGCGCCTCAGGGGTGCCTAGACTCGCGGCAGGAGCCGCCAGGCTCCGCGCGAGCCTCGGAGGAGCACGATATGCAGCTGGCCATGGTGGGACTGGGACGGATGGGCGCGAACATCGTGCGCCGCCTGATGCGCGACGGGCACGAGTGCATCGTGTACGACGTCAACCCGGATGCGGTGGCGACCCTGGAGGGGGAGGGAGCCGTGGGCGCGGGGGACTTCGCCGACCTCGCCGCGAAGATGACCGCG
This sequence comes from Microbacterium lushaniae, assembly GCF_008727775.1. Lineage (NCBI taxonomy): Bacteria > Bacillati > Actinomycetota > Actinomycetes > Micrococcales > Microbacteriaceae > Microbacterium > Microbacterium lushaniae. The sequence goes on along the minus strand of NZ_CP044232.1, from coordinate 2,761,678 downwards.
CCGCGCACGGTCTGGCTCATGATCCCGGCAGGGCTCACCGGTCGGGTGGTGGAAGAAGTCGCCGCGGTCCTGGAGCCGGGCGACATCATCATCGACGGCGGCAACTCCAACTATCGCGACGACGTCCGCCGCGCCGCCGCACTCAAGGAACGCGGCATCCACTACGTCGACGTCGGCACCAGCGGCGGGGTGTTCGGTCTCGAGCGCGGCTTCTGCCTCATGGTCGGCGGCCCGGACGAGGCCTTCGCCCACATCGAGCCGGTCCTGCAGACGATCTCGCCCGGCACCGGTGACATCCCGCGCACGCACGGACGCAGCGGGGAGGTCGCCCCGGAGGAACAGGGCTACCTGCACTGCGGCCCGTCGGGCGCCGGTCACTTCGTGAAGATGGTGCACAACGGCATCGAGTACGGCGTCATGGCCGCCATCGCAGAGGGTCTCAACATCCTCGACAACGCCGATGCCGGCCTGCGCGAGACGACGCACTCCGCCGAGGTCGCGCCGCTGGAGGAGCCGGAGTTCTACCAGTTCGACATCGACACCCCGAAGGTCACCGAGCTGTGGCGGCGCGGATCGGTCATCTCCTCCTGGCTGCTGGATCTGGCCGCGGCCGCCCTCCAGGCCAATCCGACGCTCGAGGGCCTCGCCGGCCGGGTCTCGGACTCGGGCGAGGGGCGCTGGACGGTCAAGGCCGCGGTGGATGTGGGTGTGCCGGCTCCCGTGCTGGCGGCGTCGCTGTTCGGGAGGTTCGCCTCGCGGGGCGAGGACCACTTCGCCAACCAGGTGCTCTCGGCCATGCGGATGCAGTTCGGCGGCCACCAGGAGCTGCCCGCCGGCGACGTGCTCGAGGCGGGCGGGGCGAAGGCCGACAGCGGCGGGTCCTGACCACCGCCGGGTCCCGGTGACGGATGCGGCGGCCCGCCGTAGGCTGAGGGGCATCCCACCGACGGCAGGGGAGGGCGGCATGGTCCGCGTACGCGTGGCAGGGGTCGCACTGGACTCCGCGCAGCAGCACGTCATCCTGCTCAAGCCGGTGGGTCCGTCCGCCCTCGCCGGCACGGTGCTCCCGGTGTGGATCGGAGCCCAGGAGGCGACGGCGATCCTCGTCGCCGTGGAAGGGGTGGTGCCGCCCCGCCCGCTCGCTCACGACCTCATGGTGAGACTGGTCGACGCGCTCGAGGGCTCCGTCGAACGGGTCGACGTGACCCGCGTGGACGGCGGCACCTTCTACGCGGAGGTCTCCCTCGTCACCCCGCACGGGCTGCGCGTGATCGACGCGCGCCCCTCCGACGCCATCGCCCTCGCCTCGCGGACGGACGCACCGATCTGGGTCGCCGACCCGGTGTTCGCTGAGGCGGGCGTCCCCGAGGCGGTGACCGACCTTCCCGACCAGGTGGACGAGGAGGAGGAGGTGGACGAACTCCGTCGCTTCCTCGACGAGGTCGACCCCGACGACTTCAAGGCGTGAACGTCGCGGCCTACTCGACGATGCCCAGTTCCCGCAGGTCGATCAGCTCGCCCTGCGGCTGCCAGCTCGTGCCGTCGAACTGGGTCAGCTGCACCTGGAAGATCAGGCGCCCGCCGAAGCCGGCGTCGAGGGTCATGCCGTCCTGCAGGTACGGGTTGGCGGTGTCCTCCATCGAGTCCCACGCCTCCAGGAGTCCGTCGGCTGTGAGCTCGGGCGCCGCTTTCAGTGCTTCGACCAGCGCCGCGCCCAGACCGTACCCGTTGAACGCCAGCGCCTGACGGATGTCCTTCTCATAGCCGTGCTCGGTCATCGCGGCGACGAAGGCCTGTGTGGCCTCGTCCTCCTCGTTCTTCGGGTCGGCCGGATCCTTGCCCCAGTGGAACGCGTACGCGTCGCGGACGGCTTCCGCGCCGGCCGGGTCGACGACGGTGACGAAGTCGGCCATGTTGCCGGCGAGCAGGAGCGTCGGCTCGTAGCCGATCTCGTCCATGTACGCCGTGACCGCACCGATCGTCGGAGCGCCGATGTTGATGATGACCGTGTTCACCCCCGCCGCCTGGAACTGGCTGACCTGCGCGCTGAGGTCGGCCGTGCCGGGCGGGACCGTCGCCACCTGTGCCGGAGTGACGCCGCCGGCTTCCAGGCCGGCGATGTGGCTCTCGCTCAGGTCGTTGTTGAAGCCGATGAACCCGACGACCGCGTCGGGGGCGTTCTCCTTCAGCCATTGCGCGTGGAGCTCGCCCTCCCATGCGACATCGGGCCAGAAGGCGCGCGTGTACGGGAAGTTCTCGACGTCGCTGAGGGGGGTCTGGCCGGCAAGGGCGATCTGCGCGACCTTCTTGTCGTTGAGGTAGGGGCGGCCGGGGACGGCGATGCCGCCGAAGTTGACCACCGCGATCGCGCCGTCCTTCTCGACGAAGCTGCGCTGGTTGTCGGCGAGGCGGGCGGGGTCGTATCCGTCGTCGGCGGTGACGAGCTCGATCTGCCGGCCGTCGATGCCGCCCTCGGCGTTCGTCGCCTCGATGTACGCCTGGAAGCCGTGCAGGCCCGCGGCCGCTGCAGCCAGCGGTCCGCTCTGCGGCCAGCTGGCGCCGATGACGATCGGGCTGTCGTCGGCTGCTCCCTCGTCGGGCTCGGTCGCGGCCTGCCGGCCGGTGCACCCCCCGAGCAGCAGCGCGACGGCGGTCGCCGCGGTGACGGCGATGAGGGTGGGGCGAGTTCGTCGTGACATCTTCATCAGCGATTCGCTTCCTTTCGTGTGAGTGCGGGTGGTGATTCGGGTCTCGGTTCGGTGCGCACGGGGGCGGAGCGGGCGCCGCCGGCGGTGGCGGGTGCGCGGCGGACGGTGAGGCCACCGATCCGCCGCGCGAGCGTTGAGCTCCAGCCGGCCAGACCCCCCGGCGCGAAGATCAGGCACACACCCAGCAGCACCGCGAAGATGAGCTGAGCGAACTGGCCGGAAGCTTGGCCGGGCAGGACGTCGCTGGCGAAATCGGGGAGATACACCACGATCGCGGCCCCGACGATGGCGCCGATCCATGACCGGTTACCCCCCACGGTGGTGGCCATGAGCAGGATCAGCGAGAACGTCAGGAGGTAGCTGTCGGGGGTTGCCACCGTGAGGACGAGGACCAGGATGCCGCCGGCCAGACTGGCCACGGCGGCGCTGACCACGAACGCGATGAGCTTGAGCTGTGGGACGCGCACCCCGTTGGCCATCGCGAGGATGCGATTCGTGCGCACCGCGGCGTAGGCGCGGCCGAAGCGCCCGGTCGTGATGTTGCGCAGCAGTCCCAGCGTGCCGGCGAGCGAGGCCAGCGCGAAGAGATAGCCCAGCTGAGCGGACGTCAGGCCGGCCTGCGCGGTGAAAGGGGAGGTGGGCAGCGCCAGCCCGACGGTTCCGCCGGTGAAATCGCTGAATCTGTTCATCAGCAGCGGGAAGACGGCGGCGATCGCGATCGTGAACAGGCCGAGGTTGAGGCCGCCGAGCTTGAGCGCGGGGATCCCGATGACGACTCCGACGAGCAGTCCCACGGCGACGCTGCCGGCGAGAGCGACGGGCCACGGTGCATCGAGGTTCAGCATCATGAGCATCGTCGTGTAGCCGCCGATGCCGAGGATCGCGCCGTGCCCCACGCTGATCTGTCCGGAGAAGCCCACGAGGAGGTTCAGTCCGGCTACGCCGAGGGCGATCGCGAGTACGCGCGTGGCGTTGAAGAGGTCGTAGTCGCTCACCAGGAACGGGACGCACACGCCGATGAGCAGGAGGGCGAGGGTGCCCAGCCCGCGCGGCGTGCGGAACCACGGCCGCTCGAGCGGGTAGGGGACGGGAGGGGTCACGCGCGCACCATCCGTTCTCTTCCGAAGAGCCCGCCGGGTTTGATCAGAAGGACGATCACGATCAGGACGAAGGCGACGACGATGTTGAGGTCGCCGCCCAGGAACGGGATGTAGCGGCCCGCGAACGCGGTGACCACTCCGATCAGCAGGCCCCCCACGACTGCCCCGACGCGGCTGGTGAGGCCGCCGAGGGTCGCGGCGGACAGCGCCATGAGCAGGGGGAAGTTCATCATCTGGGGCGACAGCCCCAGCGTCGGTGCGGCCACCACTCCGGCCACGGCCCCGACGGCACCGGCGACCGCCCAGCCCAGGGCCAGCCACACCGGTGCGGAGAGCCCGAGCAGTGCCGCAGACGGTGCGTTCTGCGCGACGGCGCGCAGGCGCAGTCCGATGGGCGTCTTCTGGAACAGCAGCGCGGTCAGGGCCATCGCCACGATCACCAGCAGCGCACCGCCTGCCTGCTGGTACGTCAGCCGCAGGCCGGCGAACTGGATGATGCCCGACCCGAAGGGGCTCGGGAAGCTGCGGGGGTCGGTGCCCCAGATGATGCTCGCCAAGGCGCTGATGCCCAGCAGCAGTGCGACGCCCATCGCCATCAGGACGCCTTCGTTGCGGGTGTCGACCCAGCGGACGACGACGACGTGCAGGAGCGCCCCGATCACCGCGGATGCGGCGACGGCGATGAGGATCGCCAGCCACGGCGGGATCCCGCCCAGCAGCACCGTGTACGCGATGAAGGCGGCGACGACGGCCAGCTCGCCCTGGGCGAAATTCAGCATCCCGGTGCCCTGGAACACCACGCTCAAGGCGAGTGCGAGCGCCGCGTACACCGTTCCGGTCGTGAGGCCGTCGAGCAGGATCTGGAAGAACTCAGTCATCGAGTGCCCCTTCGGGCGAGGAGGTCGCAGCCGGGGAGTGCGCGTCGCCGAGGTAGGCGGCGCGCAGGGCGTCGTGGTCCTGCAGCTCGGTGGCCGGTCCTTCCAGCGCGACGCGGCCGCGGGAGAGGACGATCGCCCGGTCGGCGATCCGGAGGGACAGGCGGGCGTTCTGCTCGGCGAGCAGGATGGTCAGCGACCATGCGTCGCGCAGCGACTGGAAGCGGTTGAACAGCTCCAGCGTCGTCAGCGGTGCAAGACCCAGCGACGGTTCGTCCACCAGGAGCAGCCGAGGGCGTGCGAGAAGGGCCCGTGCGACGGCGAGCATCTGCGCCTGGCCGCCCGAGAGCGCGCCGGCCTGGCGGGCCCGCATCTCGTGCAGGACGGGGAACGTCTCGGCGATCAGCTCCAGGTCGGAGGTCGTGCGCGCGCGCAGGTTCCGCGGGCGGGCGAGAGCGCCCAGGCGCAGGTTCTCCTCGACGGTGAGTTCGGTGAACGTGCCGCGGCCCTCGGGGACATGGCCGAGGCCCAGGCGCGCGACCCGTGCGGTGGACAGCCCGTCGATGCGGGTTCCCGCGAGCGTGATCGCGCCGGAGGATGCGACCTGACGCGACAGGGCCCGCAGCAGCGTCGTCTTGCCCGCGCCGTTCGCGCCCAGAAGCGCCACGATCTCGCCTTCCGCGATCGCCAGGTCGACGCCGTGGAGCACCTGCACGCCGCCATAACGGGCGCACAGGTCTTCGGCGATGAGCATGGTCATGGCAGCTCCCCGTCGGCGGGTGCATCGGCACCCAGGTAGGCGGCGATCACGAGCGGATCGGCCGACACGGTCGCCGGGTCTCCGGAGGCCAGCAGCCGCCCGGCATCGAGGACCGCGACGAATCGGGCGACGCGCATGACCAGCCCCACGTCGTGCTCGACGAGCAGGCTCGTCATGTCGGAGTGGGCGCCGAACTCCGCGATGAATCCGAGCAGCTCGTCGGCCTCGTCGGCGCTGAGGCCGGCGGCCGGTTCGTCCAGCAGCAGGAGCTGGGGGCGCGACAGGAGCGCGCGGGCGATCTCGACGCGTCGACGATCCGCGTGGGCCAGGCTGCTCACGGGGGCCAGGGCCAGCGGCTGGAGGCCGAGCGGGCCCATCAGCTCCCACGCGTCCAGCCGCACGGCGCGCTCTTCGCGGCTCGCCCGGCCGATCCTCAGGGCGGCCGCCCACATCCCCGCCCGCATTCCGCCGTGCGCTCCGAGCAGCACGTTCTCGAAGACGTTGAGGTCGGGCAGAAGGGTGGGCGTCTGGAACGTGCGGGCGATGCCGGCGACCGCGCGCGCCTGGGCGGGCATGTCCCTCATCGGGCGTCCCGCCAGGGCGATCTCGCCCTCGTGGCGGTAGATGCCGCTGATGCAGTTGAAGAGGGTGGTCTTGCCGGCGCCGTTGGGACCGATGACCGCGCTGGTTCCTCCGCGAGGGATGTCGAAGCTCACGTCATCCAGAGCGCGAACACCCCGGAATCCGATCCCGACGTCGCTGATCGTCAGCGCGGGAGCGAGGGTCGTCATCTCGTGCGTGCGCACGGTCGCGTCGCTGTCCAGGGTCATCATCCTTGATGTCGTCGGGCGGGGTGAGGGGGTGCCTCGTCGCCATCGTATGAGCGGCCCTGCGATATGGGTCAGAGTGATTTGCGTATACGGGACATCGACGCTATTGATGTCCGAGCGGGCAGCCCATACCGTCCCGGGCTCCGGCGGTCGCGCTGGAACGGGGTAGGTCTCACGCGGCGCGGAAGACCGGGACCCGTCGCTCGGGCTGTTCGACGTAGCGTCGGCCGAGGGGCGAGATCCACTCGATCGCGCCGCCGGCGAGCTGTCGCACCACCCACCCGCCGTGATGCTTGATGGTGTGATGGCCCTGGCACAGCGGGGCGAGGTTGGAAAGCTCTGTTCGTCCGCCGTCTTCCCACGCGACCTGATGGTCGATCTGACATCGGGCGGCAGGCATCGCGCACCCCGGGCCCATACATCGATCGGCTCGCCAGCGGACCAGGCGCCGAAGCGGGGCGGGCGGGCGGTACTTCCTGCGACCCACCGAGAGGACCGTCCCGGTCTCGGGGTGGGTGAGGATCCGCATCCAGCTGTCGGCCGTGCCGCACAGCTCCCGTGCCCGCTCGATCGGGATCGGACCGACCCCCTCCACGACGGCCGGCTCGCTCTGTCCGGCCAGTTCGTCATTGAGGAGCGCCATCGCCGGGACGGTGACGGCGACTGTCGCGCGGATCCCACGGGCGGCGGTGGGGTACTCCCGGACGACCCCATCGACGAGCAGATCGGCTACGGCATCGGCGCGGAGCTGGTCGAGAGTGCGCGTTTCACCCTCTTCTGCCGCCAGCACCTTGGCGATGGCGGTGACACGGTCGTGGACGGCGTGGGCTTCCACAGCCGGCAGGTGAACGAGGAGCCACGCCATGCCGTCGGCGGCCGGCTCGATGACGACTCGGCGCTGCGCGATCGCGTCGCGGTGGCGTTCCTCGAGCGTCGCCGCCCGGACCATCTCCACCAGCTTGCGCAGCAGGCGGCGAAAGGCGCCGAGCGGGTGCGCCTCGGCCAGCTCGACCGCGAGAGGAATCACCTGCTCGCGGAGCGCCGGCTCGACGGTGTCGACGAGTTCGACGAACACCTCTGCGTGACGCTCGGTCGTTCGCGCCCCGTGCAGCGAGGCAAGCATCGAGGGGTAGCGGGCGACGAGCCCCTCGGCGGTGATCAGGAGCCGGTCTGCGGCATGCTCGGTCATCTGAAGCGCCGCCGCAAGCTCCAGGCGCAGCGAACGCTCGATGATCTCCGGGCCGGCGCCGCGGAAAGTGGTCACCTCGGTGAGCGCTGCTCGATGCATCGCCTCGACCCGTTCGAACCGCTGCGCCGCGAACACCGCCATCATCGTCGACACCTCGGTCACGAGGTCCAGCGGATCCAGCACGCCGGCCGGCTCGGGGTTGTCCTCCCAGAGCGCCTCGAGCCCCTCGTCGGCGTCGTCCGCCGAGTGGGTGGCATCTGTGCTCATGGGAAGAGGTTAGAACGTACCTCCGACATTCGGCTTCCAACCCCGGCGAAGGTACGACGTACTTGGCGAACGATTCGGCCACGCACAGGTTGAACTCCACGCCGGGCGGGCTGCCCTCAGAGGCCGCGCACGACCAGCTTGCCCACCGTGTGCGCCGCGTCGATGTGCGCCAGCGCGGCACGGGCCTGCGTCTGCGGCCACACGCGCTCGATGTGCGGGGTGATGTCGCCCGCGGCCGCCAGGCGTGCCAGTTCCGCGGTGATCTCCGGCTTCGCCGTCGCTGCGAGCGGCCGCAGGCGCCGCGACCCGAACACCGACAGCACCATGGCGCGAAGGATCACCGCCAGCGGGCCGGTCACGGGGCGGCTGCCGCCACTGACGAGAACCACGGTGCCGCCGGGAACGACGAGGCGACGCAGCTGCCGCAGCGGATGATCGCCGGCGATGACGACGACGGCGTCGAAGGATGCCGCAGTGAGCTGCGACAGGTCGGTGCGCCGGTGCTCGAGCCCGGTCGTCGCGCCCAGCGCCGTGACCACGGGAAGCGCACGGGGGCCAGCCAGCGCGGTGACTTGGGCTCCGCGGAGCGCCGCCAGCTGAACGGTGAAGTGCCCCACCCCGCCGCCGGCGCCCACGATCAGCACGCGCGCCCCGCGGGCAGCGTCGCCTTCGAGCCCGGCGAGCGCGAGCGCCTGCCACGCCGTGCCGCCGGCCATCGGCAGCGTGGCCGCGACGAGGTCGTCCAGGCCCTCGGGGCGGAGGACGAGCCGCGCGGCGGGGACTGCGACGAAGGGTGCGAGCCCGCCGCCGGTGGTCTCGCCCAGCACCGCGTCGCCCACCTGCAGCGTCGTGACGGCGGCGCCTGCCCGGACGACCGTGCCGGCGATGTCGCGGCCCTGCACCGCGGTCCGCGGGCGGCGCAACCCGAATGCCAGGCGCAGGATCAGCGGGTCTCCTCGCATGACCCGGGCGTCGGCGGAGTTCAGCGCGGTCGCATGGACGCGCACCAGCACGTCGTCGGGACCCGGAGAGGGGACCGGCACCTCTTCGGGCGCGACGGCTTCGGCATCGCCGTAGCGGTGCTGTGCCCACGCGGTCATGGTGGGGGGCGCGGCTGTGGCGTGCGTGGTCATGAGGTCTCCTCCTCGGGGTAGCGGAACACCGCGTCCAGGGGGGTCCCGAATACGCGGGCGATCTGGAAGGCCAGCTCCAGAGTGGGCGAGTACTTGCCCTGCTCGATGGCGATGAGGGTCTGCCGCGTCACGCCGATGCGGCGGGCGAGCTCGGCCTGGGTGAGTCCCGCGGCTTCGCGCAGGGCTCGGATGTCGTTGACCACCTTCGTGGGCTTGACCATCAGACCAGTCCCCGGCGGTAGGCGACGACCTGCGCGATGCCGCCGATGAAAGCCGACAGCGCGAACCCGAAGAACATGGTGTTCGCGATCCAGAACCAGGACACCTCGAGCGCGCACAGCGCGATCACGCCCAGTCCGGCGATGACCATGAAGGCTTGACCGACACGGGATCCGAGGCGGGCGATGTCGCGGTCGCGCAGGTCTGCCGCGCCCACGCCGTCGGGGTCGCGCACACCGGCGATCATGCCCCACACGATGCTGAGGACGATCGAGCCGACGATGCTGCCGAGGATCGTCCAGAGCATGATCGGCCACCAGTGCACGTCGGCGAGCGGTCCACCGCCGGCCGCGTGCAGGATCACGATGACGTAAACCGTCATCGCCACGAGCGTGATGATGAGCTGCGACCACGTGTTGCGTTCTTGATAGACCACGTCACCCTCCTCCGGGTGTCAAGAATGTTTGACACGCTCAGTATTGGATGCCGCGACCTCCCTGTCAAGAATTTTTTACATTGGGCCCGACGATCAGACCGCCGATAGTGTGCGTGTGGGTGACTTCTCGTTCGGCTGGTCGGGAGAGCCTTGTGTCCAGAATCCCGACTACTGAAAGAGACTCACATCGCAATGCTCAGACGGCACCCCCTCGTCTCGTTCTTTGTTCTGGCCTTTCTCGGCTCATGGATCGGCTGGAGCCCGTGGTGGCTCTCCCGGAGCGGTATCGGGCTTCTGCCATTCGAATTGCCGTTTGCTGCAGTCGCAGGCATCAACCAGCTCGGGTTGTTCGCGGGTCCATTCGCGGCGGCGTTCATAATCGTGCGGGCGACGGAGGGCCGCGAGGGCCTTCGCCGGTTCCAACGCCGCATCTTCCAACTGCGTGGTCGGCCTTTCTGGTGGATGCTCGCGCTTGTCTTCATCCCGATAGCCGCAGGACTCGGGTATCTCCTCGTGCCTGGCTTCGCATTCGCCGTCGAAGACGCCGGGATGACGACCGTGATTCTCTTGGCAAGCACCTATTTCGTCTACATTCTCGGCGGACCACTTCAAGAAGAGCCCGGCTGGAGGGGCTTCGCTCTTCCCAGACTCCAGCAGCGGCTGCACCCCTTGATCGCGGCCCTTGTTCTTGGAGTCATCCACTGTCTCTGGCATGCGCCACTGTTCTTGACGAGCGAGTGGGATACCGCGCGACAGGATCCCAGCCAGTTTCTCGCGTATCTCGTTCTCGTCGTCAGCTTGTCCGTTGTGCTGTCCTGGCTCGCCAACGGGTCTCGCGGTTCGATACTTCTCGTGATCCTCGGTCACAACAGTGTCAACTGGGCGCTCTTCGCCGCGGGCACCTTCGAAGGCGCGCCGGTCTCATCGAACTGGCCCGCGGCACTTGGTCTTGCGTGCCTCGCCATCGCTGTGACGAAGGGGCGACTCAGGTACTCCCGGGACCCGCTACCCGCTGAGCGCCGCTCGGCCGTGAACGCGTCCGGCAACGCCTAAATCGCAGCGCCCTGAACGGGTCCATCGGAGTTCGGCGTCCAGCCGAGCGCAGGAGCAACATGCTTCGCGAACGACTCGACCACGCGGAGGTTGAACTCGACACCGAGCTGGCTGGGGATCGTGAGCATGAGGGTGTCGGCCGCGGCGATCGCGGCGTCCTGCTGCAGCTGTTCGACGAGCACGTCCGGCGCGGCGGCGTAGGTCTTGCCGAAGGTCGCCTGGAACCCGTCGATCATGCCGATGCCGCCCCCCTCGCCGGCTCGGCCGAAGTACAGCGCGTCTTCGGTCGTCGTGATGGGGAAGATCGACCGGCTGACCGACACTCGGGGCGTTCCGGGGTGCCCCGCCTCCCGCCACGCGGCGCGGAAGCCGTCGATCTGATCGGCCTGCAGCAGGTCGAACTCGCGCCCGTCCGCCTCGGTGAGGAGGGTCGACGACATCAGGTTCACGCCCATCCGCCCCGCCCAGGCGGCGGTGTCGCGATTGCCGGCACCCCACCACACGCGCGAGCGCAAACCGGGAGAGTGCGGTTCGACTCGCTGCCGGCCCACGGCGCCACCGAACGGGCTGGAGGGGTCGCCGTCCGCGAGGCCTTCGCCCTCGATGGCACGGAGGAACAGGTCGAAGTGCTCGCGTGCGAGGTCGGCGCCGCGCGGGTCCTGCGCGCCGGTGTAACCGAACGCCTCGTAGCCGCGCACGACGGTCTCGGGTGAGCCGCGGCTGACCCCGAGCGCCAGGCGGCCGTCGCTGAGCAGATCGAGTGCGGCGGCCTCTTCGGCGAGGTAGAGGGGATTCTCGTAGCGCATGTCGATGACGCCCGTGCCGACCTCGATATTCCGTGTGCGTGCGGCGATGGCCGCCAGTAGCGGCATCGGCGAGGACTGCTGGCGGGCGAAGTGATGGACGCGGAAGTACGTGCCGTTGACGCCCAGATCGTCCATCCCCTGCGCGAGGTCGACCGCCTGGTGGAGCATGTCGCCGGCGGTCAGCTCCCGACCTCGGCCGAGGGGTCCGTAGTGGCCGAAGGAGAGGGTGCCGAATCGCTGCATGCCTCCCTCAACCGCCGCACCGGCACACGTATTCCCATGAATGCATGCGGCGCTCGCAGGCCTCGCGGGAGGTCGCCCGTAGTGACGGCCCGCGGGGGTGTCAATCCCCTCTCGACGGGCGTGCGGCACCGACAGGCTCGAGGACGGACCGCGGACGACGCGAGCGAAGGGGCGAGACGGCATGAGGGCACTGACATGGCAGGGCAAGCGCAAGGTCGAGGTTCGGGACGCGCCCGATCCGCGGATCGAACAGCCCACGGACGCGATCGTGCGCATCACATCGACGGCCATCTGCGGCTCCGACCTGCACCTGTACGAACTGTTCGGCCCGTTCCTGGACCCGGGCGACATCCTCGGGCACGAGGCGATGGGCGTCGTGGAGGAAGTCGGCTCCGACGTGACGACGCTCGCACCCGGTGATCGCGTCGTCGTGCCCTTCAACATCGCGTGCGGGCACTGCTTCATGTGCCGCTCCGGCCTCCAATCCCAGTGCGAGACGACGCAGGTGACCGAGTACGGGTCGGGCGCGGCGCTGTTCGGCTACACCAAGCTGTACGGTCAGGTCCCCGGCGGACAGGCCGGGATGCTCCGGGTGCCGCTGGCCGAATACAACACGGTGCTCGTGGGCAAGGAACTGCCCGATGACCGGTACCTCTTCCTCAGCGACATCCTGCCGACGGCGTGGCAGGGCGTGGAGTACGCGAACCTGCCCGAGAACGGCACGCTGGTCGTGCTCGGCCTGGGTCCGGTCGGTCAGTTCGCATCACGCATCGGCGTGCACCGCGGTCACCGCGTGATCGGGATCGATCCGGTGCCCGAGCGGCGTGAAATGGCGGCGCGGTTCGGAGTGGAGGCATGGGACGACGACGACGCCCTCCAGCGCGTCCGCGACGCGACGGAAGGCCGCGGCGCCGACGCCGTGATCGATGCGGTGGGCATGGAAGCCCACGGCAGCCCCGGTGTGCACCTCGCGCACCAGGCCATAGGCGCGTTGCCTGACGCGCTCGCGCGTCCCCTGATGAAGCGCGCGGGAGTCGACCGGCTGGCCGCGTTGCACTCGGCGATCGACATGGCGCGCCGCGGCGGCACGGTCTCGATCAGCGGCGTCTACGCCGGCGACGCCGACCTCCTGCCGATGAAGACGATGTTCGACAGGCAGCTGACGCTGCGGATGGGGCAGTGCAACGTCAAGCGCTGGATCGACGATCTGCTGCCGCTGGTGGAAGATCCCTCCGATCCGCTGGGCACCGAGCAACTGGTGACGCACCGCGCGCCGCTGGAGGAGGCGCCCCGGCTCTACGAGACGTTCCAGCGCAAGGCGGACGGCTGCATCAAGGTCGTGCTGCAGCCCTGACCGCCACCGGCGCCGCGGATGACTGCGCCGACGGAGTCGGCGACGACGCCGCGCCGGCATGGCGCGCGCGGAGGACGCCAAGCGGGGTCGCGGCGCGCGAGAGCCGCTGGTCGGCGTAGCGCACACCGCCGCGCGCGCACAGCACGACGGCCGCCCACGAGGTGACGCCGCGCTCCACCACCCATGCCGGTGCCCACAGCGCCGCCGTGGGCGAGAAGATGCGCGCTCCGCCGTGGCGTCGCCGGCCCACCTCGCCGACGACGATCGCGGCGCCGATGAGGGTGACCAGCGCTGCCGGTCGCCGCCCGGCGAGCAGCAGGGCGGGGAGGATCGCGAGCTCGGCGACCAGCCGCCCGGGCTGGGCGAGGCTGTCATATGCCTGCCGCACGCGCTGACCGAGGAAATGGCGCGTGGAGGGCGGGCGACGCACCACATACAGGTCATGCAGGGCGCGCACACGCCCGCCGGCGGCGCGGATGGTGCGCTCCATCTCCAGGTTCTCGAAGAGCACGTCGGGGTCGTATCCGCCGGTGGCCGCCAGCGCCGAGCGGCGCACCGCGTAGGTGCCCGGATAGTCCCCGCCCAGCGCGCGGTTGATGAGCGTCCGGCCGGTGTCCCAGCGGGCGTGCCACGGGAGGGGGTCGAAATGGTTCTGCGGCTTGACCAGCTCGGCGTCCTGGAGCGCTGCCACGAGGCGCGCCAGTGCCGCCCGGTCATAGCGGACGTCGTCGTCGGCGAGCACGATGCGTTCGTGCCGAGCCGCCGCGACCCCCGTGAGGACCCCGCGCACCTTCCCGTTCGCGCCCTGACGCAGCCCGATGTGGAGATGGCGCACGACGTCTCCCCACGCCTCCGCGTGGGCGGCGAACAGGTCGGGATCGGATCCGTCGACCACAGTGACATCGATCCACTGCGCCAACCGGTGCAGGTAGGCGCTCAACTCCGCCACGCCCGCCTGGTCGCTCCCCTTGAGCGGGAGCACGTACTCGGCGGCGAGCCGCGGCACGGCGCTCAGTCCTCCGTGCGGAACCCCGCCGCCTTGTGCGTCCCGTCGCAGAACGGCTTGATCGCCGACAGCCCGCAGCGGCACAGCGCGACGGTGCGGCGCGTGCGGGGGATGGGTTGGCCGTCGGCGGTGCGCAGGTCGACGTCGCCCCGGAGCAGGAGCGGGCCGTCGGGGTAGGCGGTGATCGTCACGCGGTCGTCGGTCACGGCAGGTCCCGCAGGGAGGATTCCGACCGCTCCCATGCTTCCAGCATGTGCTCGCCCGCCCAGCCGTCCACCACCAGGCAGGCCGACGCGCCGAAGAGGATGTCGGGCAGCAGGTCGGGGCGGTCCTCGGCGAGCGCGCCGGCCATGTCACGGCCCGCGATCTGCTCATGCACGGCGTCGGCCTCGACGTGCTCGTCGAAGTAGTCGGTGACGTCTTCTCCGTAACCCAGGCGCCGCAGCCCGTCGGCGTACTTCTTGTTCGGGATCGACGAGGTCATCTCGAACGCGGCGAGGTGCCCCACGATCGCTCCCAGCAGGCGCCGGTTCAGCCCGAACATCGACATCGCGTTGTGCGAGGCCAGAGTGACGGCGGGCACCCTGTCGACGTACGCGCCGTAGGTGTCATCCAGCCCGGCACCGCGCATCGACGCGGCGAACATCGTGGCGTGCACGCGATCGGGCCGCCCTCCGCCGTACTCGTCCGACTGGATCTCGACCAGGGCGGCCTTCGCGCGCCCCCGCAGGCGGGGAATGGCCCACGAGTGCGGGTCGGCCTCCCGCAGCGTGTAGATCGAGCGCTGGATGAAGAACTCCTGAGCCTGCTCGCGCGTCGCCTTGCGGAACATGTGTCGCGACAGACTCGGCCCCGTGTCGGCCGAGGTCATCTCGAACAGCAGCCGCGCCACCGCGTCGGCGGTCGGCTCGGGAAGCTCGGGCACCGGGGCATTCGCACGCAGCTCGGCCTCGAACGCCTGCTCGAGCATCCGTCGCGTCCGCACCAGCTCCGGGTCCCACTCCAGATCGGGGGAGAAACCGTCGATCGACCCGTAGGCCGAGGCGTACAGCGCGAACAGCGCCAGCTGGATGTCGTCATCGCGGGCGATGTCGTCCGCGCCGGCCAGAGCGTCCGCTGCTGCGGAGACGTGATCGGCTCCCCGACCTTCGCCACCGGTCAACGTGCGCAGGACCGCGTCGCTGAGCGGGCCACGGGGAGAGAACGGAACACCCACGGCTGGAGGGGCCATATCGACGACGGTCACGGGCACTCCGATCTGCAGGGACAAGACCCTTCCACCTTCTCGCCCCGGCCGGGGGTGGCGGGGGCCCTTGACAACCGCCCGGACGTCGACACCCGCGACCCGGCGGTCGCGCTGATTGTGCACGCACGCGGCCCGCAAGGCAACCCCCGTGAAGTCCGGCGGCATCCGTCGTTTCGTGTCTGCTGCGCCGGCCGGCCGGTCATCCCCGTCGGCGCAGACATCCCCGTCGACGCGGAAAGGACACGCGATGTACTTCCATCGGCAAGAGCTGCAGCACAAGGACATGCCCGACAAGCCGGACGCGGTCTACGCGCGCAAGCTCCAGGAGTCGGAGAAGCTTGCCGGCGGCGCCCAGGACGCGGTGCACAAGGAATGAAACCATCACCCGACACGGCCTACCCGGCGATGCGGAGTGCGAAGGGCTCGCCGGTGCGGTCGTAGCGGCCGTCCTCGGCCTGCTGGATCTCTCGCGCATCCCGCGCGGCACCCCCGCACGTCATACGGCCCTGCTGCACGGCGCTCAATGCGGGCGCGATCGTGCTGTTCGCGGTGGTACTGGTCATCCGCTTCGCTGTCGGCGACGACATCTCCCCGTGGGCGCTGGCGATCACGGTGGCCGCCCTGCTGATACTCGGGTTCTCCGGATGGCTGGGCGGCAAGCTCTCCTACCGCTGGGGAGTGCGGGTCGCCGATGAGACCACCCAGCGGGAGGGCTACATCGGCGCGTGACTCACCGCCGGCCCCGCCGACCCGTCAGGGCCGCGGCGCCGGCGAGCGTCGCGGCGACAACCCGGCGCGCAGCGCAGGCGATCGCCATCCCCCCTTCACAGTGCCGGCGTCATGGTGCGGGCACGACTTCGGCATCCGGAGAGGGTTGACACGGTGCGGGTGCGGAGGAGTACCAGGGCTGGTGGACGGTGGCAACCCCGTCCGCGCCGCGGCACCTCTGCGCGCACAGTGTTGCGCATGACGCGTAACCCCGATGGTGTCTTTCCCGTCGCGGAGGGAGTGCTCCGCATCAGCCGCGCGGCGGTGAACTGCTATCTGGTCGATGCGGACGACGGTCCGGTACTGGTGGACGCGGGCCTGCCGCGCACGTGGCCGCTGCTTCGGCAAGCGCTCTCGTCGATCGGGCGAAGCCCCGACGATCTGTCGGCGGTCTACCTCACGCACGGACATTTCGACCATGTCGGCATGTGCGACCGGCTGTGGCACGACCACCACGTGCCGCTCCACGTGCACGACAAGGACGTCCCCCTCGCGCGGCACCCGTACCGTTACGCCCACGAGCGACCACGGTTCGGGTACCCCGTGCGGTACCCCGGGGCGTTGCCGGTGCTCGCGCGCATGGTCGCCGCCGGGGCTCTCGGGGTGCACGGGGTGGACGCCCAGGGAGACGTGCGGCCGGGGGCGGTGGATCCGCTGCGAGGCGGGCTGATCCCGGTCGCCTCCGCCGGCCACACCTTCGGGCACTGCGCATTCCACCTTCCCGACCGCGGCCTGCTCTTCTCCGGCGACGCGCTGGTCACCTACGACCCCTACACCGGCAGGACCGGGCCGCGGGTCGTCGCCCGCGCCGCGACCGCCGATGCCGACGCCGCCCTCGCGGCACTGGACGCGCTCGCCGCCACGGGGGCGGACGTCGTCCTCCCCGGTCATGGCGAGCCGTTCCGAGGTGGCGTCTCCGACGCGGTGGCCCGTGCGCGGGCGGCGGGGATCGACTGATGACCGACGCGGCACGCCACGAAGCGCTGCGCCGGAGGATCGCCGGTCGCATCGCCGCGGCGCAGGCCGCGCTGCTGGGGGCGGCGGCCTTCGCCGGCCTCCTTCCCGGCGCGACCATCCTTCTCGGGCTGCTCAGCTCCGATCCGCCGCTGGACGCGTTGCGCGCCGGCGGAGCGGTCCTTCTGGCCGCTGCCGTGTGGCGGGGCGATGCCCCCGCCCTCTCCCGCGCTCTCCTGGCGGTCGGTGGCGTCGGTCTCGCGTTCGCGGCGTGGGTACTGCTGGATCCGCACATGGCGGGCCTGCTCACCGCGGGCGCGACCCCCCTGGAGGGCGCGATCTCCGCCGCGTTCGGGGCGGTGGCCCTCGCGACGGCGCGCCTCAAGAAGCGCACGACGGTGCCCTGACGGTCAGGGGACGAGTGCGAGCGCGATTCCGCCGGCGGCCCCGACCAGCACCACCGCCCACGACGGCCAACGCCACACCGACAGCAGCACGAAGCATCCGAGGGCGAGCGCGAAGTCGGCTGCGCCGCGGATGGCCGTGGTGAACAGCGGCGTGTACAGGGCTGCGCCGAGGATGCCCACGACGGCGGCATTGGCCCCGCGCAGCAGCGGCTCGGCCCACGTGCGCCGCCGCACCGCGCCCCAGAACGGCAGCACCCCGACCAGCAGCAGGAGCCCGGGAAGGAAGATGGCCACCGTCGCCACAGCGGCACCCAGGATGCCGCCGGGCCCGACATCGACGAGGGCTCCGAGGTAGGCGGCGAACGTGAACAGGGGCCCGGGCAGTGCCTGGGCGGCGCCGTACCCGGTGAGCACGGCATCCGCGCCGAGCCAGCCGCTGTCGACGACCGCCGCCTCCAGCAGGGGCAGGACGACATGGCCCCCGCCGAAGACGAGGGAGCCGGCGCGGAAGAACGCGTCGAACAGCGCGAGACCGCCGGCCCCGGTCGCCAGCACGAGCAACGGCAGCGCCACCACGAGAACGGCGAAGGCCGCCAGGCACGCCACGCCCACCGCGCGTGACACCCGGATCGGCGGCGGCGGCGACGTGGGGGCGGAGCCGGGCACCCCCCGGCACAGCACCAGTCCCGCAGCAGCGCCCAGCGCGATCGCCAGAAGCTGCCCGGCCGGCCCGCCGGGGAACAGGGCGAGCAGCACCGCGCCCGCGGCGATCGTGGCCCGCCGCGCATCGGGGGTGAGGGTGCGTGCCATTCCCCACACCGCCTGGGCGACGACCGCCACGGCGACGATCGTGAGTCCGTGCACCACGCCGGCGGCGATCGGACCGGACAGCACCGCGGCGCCGGCAGCCAGGGCCACCATGATCACCGCGGAGGGCAGCGTGAATGCGACGAACGCGGCGAGAGCGCCGCACACGCCGGCGCGCACCATCCCGAGGGCGAATCCCACCTGGCTCGAGGTGGGGCCGGGGAGCACCTGACCCAGCGCGACCAGATCGGCGTATCGGGCGTCGTCGAGCCACCGGCGTCGCGTGACGAACTCGTCACGGAAGTACCCCAGGTGAGCGATGGGGCCGCCGAACGACGTCAGCCCCAGCTTCAGGAAGGCGCGGAACACCTCGCCGGTCGAACCTCGCACCCGCCCAGTGGACCACCGTCGGCTGAACCGTGGGTGAACGACTCGGCGCCGCGCCCTGCGATGCTGGATGCATGCGCCACGAGCTCGCCGAGAAGGCCGACCACGAGTACGTCTCCCTCACCACGTATCGCCGCACCGGCGAGCCGGTGGCCACGCCGGTGTGGATGGTGCGCGACGGCGACCGGCTGCTGGTGACCACGGGCGGCGCGTCCGGCAAGGTCAAGCGACTGCGGCACACGCCCCGCGTGTCGCTCGCCGGCTGCGACGCGCGCGGCAGGGTCGCGCCGGATGAGGTGCCGGCCACCGCGCACGCCGTGGTGGACGCGAGTCCCGAGACGCGCGAACGGCTGGACGCGGCGCTGAAGGCGAAGTACGGGATGAAGTACCGCCTCCTCCGTCTCGGTCGGCGCAAGGACGCGGCATCCGTCGCCCTCGTGATCACCGATCCCGAGCACTGACATCGGCGCGACATGACCCAGGATGGGCGTATGTCGCGCCTGACCGAGTGGATGGACGCGCGTCAGGTGGTGCTGGCCGTGGCCGGCATCGCCGTGGGCGCGGCACTCGCGCTCGGCCTGCCCGCCGTCGCCCGCCCGCTCGAGCACGCGATCACCCCCGCCCTCGCGGCCCTGCTGTACGTCACGTTCCTGGCCGTGCCGTTCGTGCGCCTGGCCGCGGTGTTCCGGGACGGGCGCCTGCTCACCACGGTCGTGGTGCTCAACTTCGCCGTCGTGCCGGCCGTCGTGTTCGGCCTCAGCCGCGTCGTCGCCCAGGACAGTGCCCTCCTGCTCGGGGTGCTTCTGGTCCTGCTCACCCCGTGCGTCGACTACGTCATCGTCTTCTCCGGCATGGCCGGGGGCGACCGCGAGCGGCTCCTCGCCGCGACGCCGGTGCTCACGATCGGCCAGGTGCTGCTGCTGCCGGCGTACCTCTGGCTCATGGGCGGGGAGCACACGCTCGCGGCCATCGACCTCCGGCCGTTGGTCGAGGCCTTCCTGCTCGTCGTCGCGGTTCCCTTGGCGCTGGCGGTCCTCACGCAGCTGCTGAGCCGTCGCTCCGCCGTGATCGGCCGCACCGCGGGCGTGGTCCAGGGTGGTCTCGTGCCGCTGATGGCGCTCACCCTGCTCGTGGTGGTCGCCTCCCAGCTCACCCGTGTGGGCGAGGCCGTCACCGAACTGCTGCCCATCGTCCCGGTGTTCGTGGCGTACGCCGTCGTGATGGTGCCCATCGGGGCCGGGCTCGCACGCGCCGCCGGGCTGGACCGCCCCGGCCGCATCGCCGTCGTCTTCAGCGGCGTCACCCGCAACTCGCTCGTCGTCCTTCCGCTGGCCCTCGCGCTTCCTCCCGCATTGCACCTCGCTGCGCTCGTCGTGGTCACCCAGACGCTCGTGGAACTGCTCGTGATGGTCGTCCTCGTGGGGGTGTTCCGGCGGATGCGGCGACCCGATCCCGCCGGGGTGGAACCCGTTCGGGAAAATCGCGCACCCCGGTAGCCAAGAGCCGGTCGGCCACGTAGATTGCGCCTGACCGGACTACGCAGCCGACAGCGATGGAGGAGACGGACATGGTCGACAGTTCTCCCGGAGCCAACCGTGACCACCGGATCGAGCAGCTCACCACGGCGGAATGCTGGGCGCTCCTGGAGCGGACCCGCATGGGGAGGCTGGCTCTGCTGGATGCCTCAGGTGCGCCCGAACTCTTCCCGGTGAACTACACCAGCCACGAGGGTTTCCTCTACATCCGCACGGCCAACGACAGCAAGCTCCGCCACATCCGCGTGAATCCCGGAGTCGCCTTCGAGGTGGACGGCAACGAGGACGACATCCACTGGAGCGTCGTCGTGCGCGGCGCCGCGGCGCAGGTCACCACCGACGACGAGATCCGGCGCAGCGGGGTTTCGCAGCTGACGACGGCGAGCGTCACGATCAAGCCCTTCTACATCCGGCTGGCTCCGTCCGTGCTCACGGGGCGCCGCTTCCGTGAACGCGGCGTGCCCGGCCGCGAAGAGCCCACCGCCCCGGCGACGGGGCCGGTCGACCGCGGCGCGGGCGTGCCGCGGTCGACCCGCCCCAACCCCATTCCGCACCTGCCGCCGTTCGAGGAGTGACGAGGCCTCGAGCCGGCGCGCTCAGTGCGCGGCGTCGACGCCGCCGCTGAGGCGGCCGTGCAGGCGCGTCGTGGCGTCGTTCATGCCCTCGAAGGTCACCGTTTTGCCGAGCCGGTCGTACTTCGTCTGGATCGCGTCCAGCGCCGCGACGCTGGAGGCGTCCCACACGTGCGAACGCGACAGGTCCACGATCACCCGATCGGGATCGCGCGTGTACGCGAACTGCGTGGTGAGGTCGTTGCTGGAGGCGAAGAAGAGCGCCCCGTCGACGGTGTAGCGCGCCGTGGGCTCCGCGGCATCCGTCGCGGTCACGACGCGCGTCACGGTGGTGAAATGCGCCACGCGGCGCGCGAACAGGAGCATCGCCGTCACCACGCCGACTCCGACGCCGATCGCGAGGTTGTGCGTCCAGACGGTGACGACCACCGTCACCACCATGACGACGGTTTCACTCTTGGGCATGCGTCGCAGCGTGCTCGGGCGGATGCTGTGCCAGTCGAAGGTGGCCACCGACACGACGATCATGACCGCGACGAGGGCGGCCATGGGGATGATCGCGACGACGTCGCCGAGAACCACGACGAGCACGAGCAGGAACACCCCGGCGAGGAACGTGGAGATGCGTGTGCGCGCACCTGAGGCCTTGACGTTGATCATCGTCTGCCCGATCATCGCGCAGCCGCCCATGCCGCCGAACAGGCCCGACAGGATGTTCGCCGCCCCCTGCCCGAGCGCCTCGCGCGTCTTGCGCGAATGCGTGTCGGTGATCTCGTCCACCAGCTTCGCGGTCATGAGCGATTCCAGCAGGCCCACGATCGCCATGGCGACGGCGAACGGGCCGATGATGCCGAGCGTCTCCCACGTGAGGGGGACGTTCGGAACGAAGAGCTCGGGCAGGCTGCGGGGGAGAGCGCCCTCGTCGCCCACGGTCGGGACGTTCAGGGCGAACACGACCGCGGCGCCGGTGAGCAGCACGATCGCGACCAGGGGTGCGGGCACCACCTTGGTCAGCCGCGGCATGGCGTACATGATGAGCAGCCCCGCCGCCACCAGCGGGTAGACCAGCCACGGCACGCCGACCAGGTGCGGCACCTGGGAGATGAAGATCAGGATCGCCAGTGCGTTGACGAACCCCACCATGACGCTGCGCGGCAGGAACCGCATGAGCTTCGCCACGCCCAGTGTCGCCAGCACCAGCTGGATGAGCCCGCCCAGGATGACCGTCGCGAGGAAGTAGTCGATGCCGTATTCACGCGCCACCGGGGCGATGACCAGTGCGACGGCCCCCGTGGCGGCGGTGATCATGGCGGGGCGGCCGCCCAGGAACGCGATCGTGACCGCCATGATGAACGACGCGAACAGTCCGTACCGCGGATCGACGCCGGCGATGATGGAGAACGCGATCGCCTCGGGGATGAGGGCGATCGCCACGACCAGGCCCGCGAGCACTTCGCGCGTGAGCAGACGGGGGCTCTGCAGCGCCTGCCACACGGTCGGCTCGATGCGGTGGCGGCTGGCGGATTCCGGCGCGTCGACGGCGGTCATCGTGCTCCTGTCAGGGGGCGCTCCGGCGCACGTGCGAGCGCACCGGACCGCGGGACGGTCGGTGACCGACGGAGGGGAGAGCGCCGGCGAGTGCGGCGCACAGGCACTCTACCGGGGCGGCGCGGTGTCGGCCGCCGCGTCCTCGACCTCGGAGATCAGACGCTCGACGCGGCCGCGGATGTCGTCGCGGATGCGTCGGACGTCGTCCAGGCCCTGCCCGGCGGGATCGTCGAGCTGCCAGTCCTCGTACCGCTTGCCCGGGAAGATCGGGCACGCGTCACCGCAGCCCATCGTGATGACGACGTCGGATTCGCGCACGGCGTCCACGGTGAGCACCTTCGGGATGCTGCCGGCGATGTCGATGCCCTCCTCGGCCATCGCGGCCACGGCGACGGGGTTGATCTGATCCTTGGGCTCGGAGCCGGCCGAGCGGACATCGATCCGGTCGCCGGCGAGCGCCTGGAGATAGCCCGCGGCCATCTGGGAGCGCCCGGCATTGTGCACGCACACGAAGAGCACGGTGGGTCGGGTCATGGAGTCCCCTCTCTCCCGACAGCATGTCACGCCGTCCTCGATCGGCTCTACGCCCCGCCTGCGCACGGTGTCGCCGGCAGGAACGGCGGGTCACCGGGAAGGGGCGGGGTACGGGGCGGGGGAGTGCGCCGCGCGCCGGTGGCCTCGAACGCCGCGGCGACGGTCAGCAGGGCGACGTCGTCGTAGGCCCGACCGGCGAAGGTCAGCCCCACGGGCATGCCGATGTCGGGGAGCGTCCCCATCGGCACGGTGACCGTCGGGACACCGCAGTGCCGGATCGCGAGGTTGCCGTTGGCCACCCACACGCCGTTGGCCCACGCGGCGTCCGCGGAGGCAGGGTTGACGTCGGCGTCGGCGGGGCCGACGTCGGCCATCGCGGGGAACACCACGGCGTCCAGGCCGTGGCGGTCCATCCACTCCTCGAGGTCGATGCGGCGGGTCTTCTCCAGTCCGCGCAGGCCCTCGGCCAGGTGCGGGATGTCGGTGAACGACGACACCGGGTGGTCACGGACGTGCTGCGGATACGCGGAGATGTCGTCGTCGAAGCCGGAGTAGTGGTCGGTGAGCGCGCCGTCGGGGTGCGGGAAGATCTGCGACCCGTCGACACCGGCGAGCGATGGGAAGGCGGGGTCGCCGTTGGCCCGGAGGAAGTCGTCCCACGCCCACGCGGAAAGGTCGAGGATCTCGCGCGCGAGGAAGTCCCGCGACACCAGGCCCCGCGAGTGCAGGGTCGCCGCCCCCGGCCGGTCGCCTTCGTAGTTCGACACGAGCGGGAAGTCCACCTCCACCACCGTCGCGCCCGCGGCCTCGAGTTCTGCGCGCGCGGACTGCCACAGGCGGATCACCGAATCCCGCGTGCGGATGCGGCGCCCCGTCGGTCCGCCGATGCCGAGAGTGGGCCCGGTGCCGGCGTCGTCGTCGGCGTTGATGTAGAGGCGGGGAACGCCGAAGCGCTTGCCGGCGAGATGCGCGCGTGCGGCCGCCGCATCCGCCGGCGCGAGCGCAGGGAAGGAAGCCGGTCGCACCGTCGCGACCGGCGGGATCGGCACCCACGGCTGCGCTCGCCAGAAGTCCCCGCGCGCCTCGGGGTCGTCGGCGACGATGACATCGAGCACCGCGAGAAGGTCGGGCATGGAACGGGTGTGCGGCACGACGACGTCCATCGTCGGGACGAGCGGCCAGTTGCCGCGCACCGAGATGATCCCGCGGGAGGGAGTGTAGGCGCACAGTGCGTTGCACGAGGCCGGTGCGCGACCGCTGGACCACGTCTCCTCGCCGAGCCCGAACGCCGCGAAGCTCGCCGCCGTCGCGGTGCCCGAGC